>JBGQHJ010000123.1:0-14808 GCA_041497895.1 Methylomirabilia bacterium | reverse complement strand
GTCCTTGCCTTCCTCGATGCGCTTGGCGAGCGTGATCTCGCCCTCGCGGGTCAGCAGGGCCACCTTGCCCATCTCGCGCAGGTAGAGGCGGACGGGATCCTCGGTGCGGCCGACGGGACCGGGGGTGAGATCGATGCGCCGGGGCTCGGGCTCCTCGTCGTCGGGCTCCGGGTCGGCGGCCTGGGAGGCCATCTCCGACGGCAGGCGCGCCGCCTTGGTCGAGTCCACCAGCTCGATGTCCATCGAGCCGAACATCAGCATGATGTCGTCGAGCTGGTCGAGCGTGACGAGATCGGAAGGCAGGGCGTCGTTCACCTCGTCGTAGGTGAGGAAGCCCTTCTGCTTGCCCTTCGCGATGAGCTTGTCCAGCTCCTCGATCTTCGGTTCGTCGGCCATCTTTGATTCGTTCGCCATGCCTCGCCGCTCTCCTGGTGGGGGTTAGGGTGTTCCTGCCTGGCGCTGGGGGTCCACCGGACCGTGGCCCGACGCCCCCGGGCGCGCCAGTGCCAGCTCCCTGACGGCATCCGCCTCCCGCTGCAAATCGCGCTGCAGGCCCCGAAGCTCGTCCTCGAGCGCGGGCAGCGCCGGGTCGCCACTGGCCTGGGCCTCGATGATGGCCCGGGTCACCTGGCTCACCCGGTGTTTGCGATGCCGGATATGGTACCGCCTCTTTAGCTCTGCGATGTGACTATGTGTATCGACCCACTTCCGCTCCTCGACGAGCAGGGCGGCCAGGAGGCCCCGCTCCCGATCGCCCGGCATCTCGGCCATCAGGGTCTCGGGCGCCCCGCCCGGGATTCGCCGCAGCGCGGCCAGGACCAGACGCAATCCCTGATGCACCACGTCTTCCTCCTCGAGCATCGGCAGGAGCTCGACGCGGGCATCGTCGACTTGCAAGAGGAGGGCCACGAGATCGCGCTCGAAGGGAACGGGCGGTGGCCAGGCATCCGCGTCGGGGGCGCCGGCGGTACCGGCCGCCGGCTCGGGCCGCCGTCCCCGGGCGCGGGCTCCCTGTAGCTGCTGGGCCTCGATCCAGAGCTGGGTGGAGTCGACGCCGAGACGGCGGGCGGCCTCGCGGGCCAGCGCGGTCGCCTCCTCGGCATTGGCCACCTTCGACAGGATCAGGGCCACGCGGGCGTGGGCGTTGGCCCGGCCCCGTGGGGTGGCCAGGTCTTCCTCGCCGAGGGCCCGCTCGAGCACGAACGAGAGCAGCGGGCGCGCCGCGTCGAGTCGCGCGGTGAGCGCGGCGGCGCCCTCGGCCCGGAGCAGGCTGTCCGGATCGTGGCCGGGAGGGAGGACCGCCACCCGGATCGGCAGGTGGCCCGCCTTCTCGAAGCCCCCGGTGCGCGCGATGGACCAGCCCAGGTTCTGCAGGTCCATCACGTCGTTCATCATCTCCTCGAGCCGGCTCGAAGCCTTCTGGCCGGCCGCGTCGGCGTCGAAGAGGGCCACCACCTCGTCGGCGTAGCGGCGCAGCAGCCCGAGCTGGGCGGGGGTGAACGCGGTGCCGAGCGCCGCGACCGTCTCGCCGAAGCCGTGTTGATGCGCCATCAGGCAGTCGAGGTAGCCCTCCACGAGGATGGCCCGGCTGCGATCGCGGATAGCGGTCTTGGCCACGTCGAGGGCGTAGAGCGTCTGCCCCTTGACGTAGAGCGGGGTCTCCGGGGAGTTGAGGTACTTCGGCTCCTCGCCCGACAGCGCGCGGCCGCCGAAGGCGACCACGCGGCCCTGCACGTCGCGGATCGGGAACAGGAGGCGGCCGCGGAAGCGGTCGTAGAAGCCGGGCTGGTTCTGGCGGGGCAGGGCGAGCCCGGCCTGCACCAGGAGGTCGTCGCCGATGCCCTGGCGCGCCATGGCCGAGAGCAGCGCGTTCCAGCTCTCGGGCGCGTAGCCCAGGCCGAACCGCCGGGCCACCTCGGGATCCACCCCGCGCTGCTCGAGATACGCGCGCGCCTTCTCGCCCCCGTGCTCCCAGAGCGCGGCGGAGTAGAAGTCGGCGGCCAGCGTCATCACCCGCCGCAGCGCCTCGAGCTTGCCGTCCACCTCGGGAGTCCGGGTGCCCGCGTCGGGCAGCGTCACCCCCGCGCGCTCGGCGAGGGCGCGCACCGCTTCGGGGAACGCCACGCGATCCTGGCGCATCAGGAAGCTGAACGCGTCGCCGCCCGCGCCGCAGCCGAAGCAGTGGTAGATGTTGCGCTTCGGATTCACGGTGAACGACGGAGTCTTCTCGGTGTGGAACGGGCAGAGCCCCTTCCAGTTCTCGCCGGTCCGCTTGAGCTTCACGAACTGGCCGACGATCTCGATGATGTCGACGCGGGAGCGGATCTCGTCGAGGTGCTGCTGGGTGAACCCGCCCGGCATGTCGAAGGCGCCTCAGCCCTGGGTGAGGGTCGCCACGGTCGCGCCCCCGCCGCCCTCGGATGCTGCGCCCGGACGATGCTCGGCGATCAGGGGATGGCCGCCCAGCACGTCCTCGACCGCGCGCCGGAGCGCGCCGGTACCCTTGCCGTGGATGATCCGGACGGTGGTCAGGCCGGCCAGGAAGGCGTCGTCGAGGTATTTCTCGAGGAGATCCCGCGCCTCGTCGGTGGTCCGCCCGATGAGGTGGAGCTCGCCCGGCACGCCGCTCTTGCCCGGCACCGCCACCGCCCCTCGGGTCCCCGCCTTCGCTCCCAGTCCCGTCCCCATCCGGGGGCGACTGTACATGACTCCTTCGCCTCGCGCCACATCGCCGCCGCCGGCATCGCCGCGGGCGACGTTGCCGCGGACTACCACCGTAAGCGCCTGGAGCGGCACCTTCACGGTGACCGCGCCGGCCTGCACGGTGGCGGTCTCTCCATCGATCGCGACCACCTGGCCCTTGAGGCCGAGGTGCGCGACCTCGACGCGATCGCCCGCCGCCGCGGCGGCGCCCCCGAGCGGGGGGGCCGGCGCGGCCGCGCCCGCGGTCTGCTCCACGCGCTGCGCGGTCTCCACGAGCCGCTTGCGCGCGCGCTCGAGCTCCGGGCGGCTCTTCTCGGCGCGCTTCAGACGGTCCCACTCGTCGTTGACGTGCCGCCGCACCTCGGTGACGAGGCGCTGGGCCTCCGCCCTCGCCCGGGCCACCGCCTCCCGCGCGGTGGCGCGCGCCGTCTCCAGCTCCGCCTGGGCCCGGGCCAGCAGGCCCGCGCTCTCCGCCTCGCGCCGCTCCAGCGCGGCGGTGCGCTCGGCGTCGCGGCGGTCGCGGTCGTCGAGGCGCGCGAGGAGCTCCTGGAGCTGGCGCTGCTGGGTCGAGCGGTGCGCGTGGGCCCGCTCGATCAGGGCGGGCGGCAGGCCGAGCCGCGCGCCGATGGAGAGCGCGTAGCTCTGGCCGGGCCGGTCGTAGACGAGCCGGAAGGTGGGCGCGAGGCGCTCGGGGTCGAACTCGACCGACGCGTTGCGGGCCCGCGGGTGGGTCGAGGCGAAGCCCTTGAGGGGCTCGAGGTGCGTCGAGGCCGCCACCACCGCGCCGCGCTCGGCCAGGTGCTCGAGCACCGCCTGGGCGAGCGCGGCGCCGTCGTCGGGGTCGGTGCCCGCGCCCAGCTCGTCGAGCAGCACGAGGGAGTGCTCGTCGACCCGATCGAGGACGTCGCGGAGCTGCTTGACGAACGCGGAGAAGGTCGAGAGGTTCTCGGCCACGCTCTGGTCGTCGCCCACGATGGCGAAGAGCTGGGAGAAGATGGGCAGGCGCGCTCCCGCGCACGCCGGCACGTGGCAGCCCGCCTGCGCCATCAGCGCGAGCAGGCCGAGGGTCTTGAGCGCCACCGTCTTGCCGCCCGCGTTCGGCCCGGTGATGACGAGCAGCGGCCGGTCCGCGTGGATCTCGATGTCCATGGGGATTACAGGTGTTCCGACTCCATCTTCGGCTGCCCCGGCGCGCCACCCCTGGGCGAGGAGCAGGGGATTGCGGGCGCCCGGGAGGAAGACGTCGTGGGCGTCGCCGATCGCGGGCTCGACCGCCTCCATCCGCTCGGCGAGGGCGCCGCGGGCAAAGACCAGGTCGAGCCCGCCGATGCCGGCGACGAGCGCGTCCAGCTCCGGCAGCGCCTCTCGCACCGCGTCGGTGAGGGCGGCCAGGATGCGGACGATCTCGATCTCCTCCTCGCGCACCGCCTGCACGAGGTCGTTGTTGGCCTCCACCATCCCTTCCGGCTCGACGAAGAGGGTGGCCCCGCTCTGCGACCGGTCGTGGACGATGCCGCGCAGCCGCCCCTTGGCCTCGGCGCGGATCGGCAGCACGTACCGGCCGTGGCGGACGGTGACGTAGCGCTCCTGGAAGGTGGCCTCCGCGCCCGGCGCGCCGAAGTAGGCCTCGAGCCGCTTGACGATCTCGCGCCGCAGGTCGCGGATGCGGCCGCGCGCCCGGCGGAGCGCGGGGGACGCGTCGTCGCGCAGCTGGCCGTCGGCGTCGATGGAGCGGGTGAGCAGGTCGGCCAGCTCCTTCTGCTGGGGGAAGCCGGCCAGCCTGGCCGCGAGGTCGGGCGCGACCGGAGCGATGGCCCGGCCGTAGGCCCGGAGCCGCCCCGCCGCCTCGAGCAGCGGGATCAGCGCGGCCAGGTCGGCCGCCTCCGCCACCGAGCCCGGCACGCGCGCGGCCTCGAGCATCGGTCGCACGTCCACCACGCCGTCCCACGGGGGCGCGCCGGTCTGGCCCAGCGCGGTGCGGGCCTGCGTGGTCTCCTGGAGGGCCCGCCGGATCGCGTCCGGATCCGTGCGCGGCGGGGCGGCCTGCGCCAGCTCGCGGCCCATCGCGGTGCGCGCCTCGCGGGCGAGCAGGGCCAGCACCTCCGGCCATTCGAGCCCGCCGCTGCCGGTGGACAGTCGCACCGCGGGGTAGAGGACGCTCATGCGGCTGCCGCGGTCAGCGGCCCTCCACCAGCTTCATGACCTGGTCGGCCGCCTCGTCGCAGGCCCGGGCGACCGCCTCGTGCTCCTCCGGCTCGAACGGCGAGAGCACGTGGTCGGCCACCCGGTCGCGGTCCTCACCTGGCGTCCCGGGTCGCCCGACGCCGATCTTGACGCGCCGGAGGGCGTCGGTGCCGAAGGCCGCGATCATCGAGCGCATCCCGTTGTGGCCGCCCGCGCTGCCGCTCTGGCGCACGCGGACCTTGCCGAGGGGAAGATCGATGTCGTCGAACACGATGACGAGGTCGGCCGCGCCCAGACCGAGCTTCCGGGCGAGGCGGGCCATCGGCGGCCCGGTGACGTTCATGAAGCTTCCCGGCTTGATCAGGTACAGCGGCTCGCCCTGCCAGCGTCCGGACGCGACGGCGTGGGCGCCGCCGCGCTCGAAGCGCGCATGAATGCGGCGGGCCAGCGCGTCCACCACGCGCTGGCCCACGTTGTGTCGGGTGTTGCGGTACTCCGGTCCCGGATTGCCCAGCCCGACGACGGCCTGGGCCACTTACTTCTTTTTCTCGGCTCCGCCCTTCTCGGCCTCGCCCACTTCCTCCTTGGGCTTCCGCTCGGTGAGCACCTCCGGCTCGGCCGCCGCCGCCTCGGTGGGCGCCACGGTGACCGCCGCGACCTCTTCCGCCGCCGGCGGAGCCACCGTCACCACCGCCTGGTTGGGGTCGTTCAGGACGCGCACGCCCTCGGGGACCTTCAGGTCCTTCACGGTCAGCACGTCGTGGATGTTCAGGTTGGTGACGTCGGCCTCGAGGTACTCGGGGATGTTGCCCGGCAGGCACGAGACCCGCACCTCGCGGAGCACCATCTCGAGGATGCCCTGCGAGTCCTTGACCCCGACCGACTCGCCCACGTGATGGATCGCCACCGAGACCTGGATGGCCCGGTCCATCGCGACCTCCTGCAGGTCGACGTGGATGAGGCTCTCCGAGACCGGATCGAACTGCATGTCCCGGATGATCACCATCTTGGCGTCCGTGCTGCCCTCGAAGGAGACCCGGAAGAGCTGGGTGCTGCCCTCGTGACCGTGGATGATCCGGAGGATGTCCTTGGGCGTCACCGCGACGTTCACCGGGGCCGCGCCGCCGTAGAGGGTGGCCGGGACCTGCCCGCCGCGCCGCAGCCGCTTGGCCGGGCCCTTGCCGATGCCGTCACGCTTCCTGATCGTCAGCTCACGCATTTCCATGACTCGTTGCTCCTTGTTGAGTGGTCTTACACGAAGAGGGTCGACACCGATTCCTCGTCGTGGATGCGACGGATCGCCTCCGCCAGCAGCGGGGCGACCGAGAGGACACGGATCTTGGACAGCTGGCGCTCGGGGGTGAGCGGCACGGTGTTGGTGATGATGACCTCCTCCAGCACCGAGTCCCGGATGCGGCCGATCGCGGGACCCGACAGCACCCCGTGGACCGCGCAGGCGACGATGCGCCGCGCGCCCTCGCGCTTGAGGGCGTCGACCGCCTGGATCAGCGTCCCCGCGGTGTCGATCATGTCGTCGACGATCACCGCGTCCCGTCCCTTCACCTCGCCGATGAGGTGCATGAACACCGCGACGTTGTTGCCGTCGCGCCGCTTGTCGATGATGGCGAGGCCCGCCTTGAGCCGCTTGGCGAGCGCGCGGGCGCGCTCCACGCCGCCCGCGTCGGGCGAGACAAGCACCGGGTCGTGTAGCTCCATCTTGACCAGGTGGTCGACGATGATCGGCGGCAGGGCGAAGAGGTGGTCCACCGGGATGTTGAAGAAGCCCTGGATCTGCCCCGCGTGCAGGTCCACCGCGAGCAGCCGCTGGCACCCCGCGGCGGTGAGCAGGTCGGCCACCAGCTTGGCGGTGATCGGCACGCGCGGCTGGACCTTGCGGTCCTGGCGGCCGTAGCCGTAGTAGGGCAGGACCGCGGTGATCCGCCGCGCCGACGACCGCTTGAAGGCGTCGATCATCACGAGCATCTCCATCAGGTGATCGTTCACCGGCGGGCAGGTGGGCTGGATCACGAAGACGTCCTCGCCGCGGACGTTCTCGTTGATCTGCACGTAGACCTCGCCGTCGGAGAAGCGCGAGACGTCCGCGTCGCCCAGCGGGAGCTGGAGCGTCTTCGCGATCTCCTCGGCCAGCGGCCGGTTCGCGTTGCCCGAGAACAGCTTCAGCTCGTAGGACATGGTGTCTCCCCTGAGGCCCGGAATGGCTGGGGCGGGAGGAATCGAACCTCCATTGCGGGGTCCAAAGCCCCGAGTCCTGCCACTGAACGACGCCCCAGTGCCGTCATCGGCTCGCCCGGATCGCCGGTCCCGAGTTCGTCCTGACCGCCCAGCAGGCCCAGCCGGCCCGGCTCACCCGCGACCGGACCTGGCGCGCGTGGTCCAGAGATCGCGCGAGTCCGAACACCGTCGGACCGCTGCCCGACATGATCGCCCCGAGCGCCCCCGCTGCCAAGAGGGCCGCCTTCATGCGCCCGATCACCGGCAGCACCGGCTCCACCACCCGCTCCAGGTTGTTGGTCAGCGCCGCCGCGAGCGCCGCCACGTTGCGGCGCCGCAGCGCCTCGATCACCCGCTCCGTGCCCGTCGGCTCGGCGTGCCAGCCCGCGGGCACGCGCCCGTAGACCTCGCGCGTGGAGAGCGGCGTGCGCGGGTTCACCAGTACGAGCGCGTAGCCGCCGCCGCCCGGGAGCGCCTGCAGGCGCTCGCCGCGCCCCCGCGCCACCGCGCGGCCCGTGCCCAGGAAGAACGGCACGTCCATGCCGAGCTCCACCGCCAGCTCCTGCAGCCGGGCCCGGGGCCACCTTAGCCCCCACAGCCGGTTGAGGCCCAGGAGCGTCGCGGCCGCGTCGCTCGAGCCGCCACCCAGCCCGGCCGCGACCGGGATGCGCTTCTGCAGCCGCAGGCGTGCGCCCTTCTCGATCCCGGCGGTCTTCTGGAGCAGCCGCGCGGCCCGCATCACGAGGTTGCCGTCGTCGGTGGGCAGCTCGGGATCATCGGCGTGGAGCGAGAGGATGTCGGCCGTTTCCATCGTCAGGCGATCGAAGAGGTCCACCGCTTGCAGCACCGTCGCGATCTCATGGTAGCCGTCGCCCCGCTTCCCCAGCACCTCGAGGGCCAAGTTCACTTTGGCCGAGGTGCGGAGGACAAGCCCCTGGCTACCCCGTGACCGCTTCGACAAGGCAGCACACGCTATCACGCGGCGCGACGGAGTGTCAACGGAAGTCTTGAATTCTAACGTCTTGCGGAACAGTCAGGGTCAACAGGGTAGGATCGAACGACGTG
Source organism: Methylomirabilia bacterium (assembly GCA_041497895.1). GTDB lineage: Bacteria > Methylomirabilota > Methylomirabilia > Rokubacteriales > CSP1-6 > CAMLFJ01. Next base: position 6,624 of record JBGQHJ010000123.1, on the reverse strand, counting down.
TTCATCTTGGGCTCGACGTAGGCGATCGAGACGCGCAGGGATCCATCCGCGGTCTCGAGCGCGAAGCCGGCCGGCGGGCCGTCCGCCGGGGCCGGCGTGAACGTCACGCGCGCCGGGTTCTTGCCGGTCCACTCCACCTGCCGGGCCTGTCCGGTGTCGGGATCGAACCAGATGCGCTGCTCCCCCGGGGCTCCGGTGAGCCGGAGGGAGGGGCCGACCGCGTCGGCGGCCACGAGCTCGACCGTCGCCGGATCCGGCATCGGCCGGACGCGACCGGCCAGCAGGGCCACGAGGTCCTCGACGCTCAGCGCCAGGCCGAGCCAGCGGCGATTGGCGTCCGGGGAGGCCGGCGCGATGTAGGCCCGGTTGTCGAGTACCTCCCAGAGCGTGACGCTCTTCGGGTCGCCGGCCACGATGAGCACCGGGGGGCCGAGGGGCGAGAGGGCCTCGAAGCGCATGGTGGCGGGCTCACCCAGGAGCAGCAGCACCCCGGTGAGGCGCTGGGCCCGGCCGCCGCGGCGGATGGTGATGTTGGCCCGAGAGCGGAGGTCCCGTAGCGCGAGCCGATGCTGCTCGATCCGGGCGAGGGCCGCGCGCGCTTCCTCGGAGGCCGGCGGAGGGGCGGGCGGGGGCGCCGCGGTGGCGCAGCCGCCCAGGACCACCGCCAGCAGGAGGGCGCGGAGGCGGCTACTTCTGCTCGGCCTTGGGCGACGCACCCTTGGCCCGGATCTGGTTCTCCCGCGTCTCCTTGATCTTGTTGCGGACCTGGGCCGCGGTGGGGCCGTCCGGATCCGCCTTGAGCGACCTCTCCCACGCCTCGATGGCCTCGCTGGAGAGGTTGTTCTTGAGGTAGGCGTCACCCAGGTGCTCGAAGAGGACGGGATCTTCCTTGGCGAGGCTCACCGCGCGCTTGAGCTCGCGCAGCGCCTCGGGATAGCGGCCCTGCTGGTAGTAGGCCCAGCCCAGGCTGTCGATGAAGTAGCCGTTCTCGGGCTCGAGCGCGAGCGCCTGCTGGATGAGCTGGATGGCCTCGGGGAGGTTCGTGCCTCGCTCGGCGTACATGTAGCCGATGTAGTTGTACGACTCGGCGTGCTTGGAATCGAGCGTGAGCACGCGGCGGAACGAGCGGATCGCGTCGTCGAAGCGCTGCTGCTTCTCCTGCACGACCCCGAGCTGGAAGTAGAGGTCCTTGTTCTTGTCGTCGACCGAGAGCCCCTCGCGCAGCACGTTGGCGGCCCGGTCGTACTGGTTGGCGCGCTGCAGCGCGGTGCCCAGGTAGAGGAACAGCTCCGGGCGCTTGGGGTCGAGGTTGACCGCCTCCTGGAGCGTGGCCACCGCCTCGTCGTAGCGCTTGGCGCGTCCGTAGAGGAAGCCGAGCTGCACGCGCGCGTCGATCGAGCGGGGATCCGCCTGGAGGATCTTCTCCAGCTCGCCGCGGGCCTCGTCCTCCTTGCCCGCGTCCATCAGGGCGGTGGCGAGGTAGTAACGCGTCCGCATGTTCCCGGGCTCGAGCGTCACCGCCTGCCGGAACGCGGAGACCGCGCGGTCGTACTGCTTCTGCTCGTAGTGGATCGCGCCGAGCTTCAGCCATACCCGCGGGTCGCGCGGCAGCGACTCCACGAGACCCTCGATCTCGCTCTGGGCCTCGCCGTAGCGCCCGAGCTTGACGAGGAGGTCCCCGAGGCGCTCCACGAACGCCGCGTTGTCCGGGTTCGCCTTGAGCGCTTCCTTGTAGACCGCGACCGCGTCCTCCAGCTTGTTCTGGGCCTCGTAGACGAAGCCCAGGGCCGACCAGGCGCCGTCGTGATCGGGGTCGAGCTCGACCGCGCGCTTGAGGTTGGTGAGGGCGTCGTCCCACTGCTCGTTCTCGATGCCGATGCGGCCGAGCAGGTAGTAGCCCTGCGACAGGTTCGGCCGCGCGGCCACCAGTCGTCCCAGCACCGAGCGGGCCTTGTCGTAGTTCTTCTGCTCGAAGTGGAGCTGGGCCAGGGCCAGGTAGCCGTCCGGCGTCTTGGGATCGAGGGCGACCGCCTTCTCGAGCGCGGCCTCCGCCTCCGGCACGCGGCGCTGCCGCTTGTAGAGGTCGGCGAGCGTCATGTACGCGCTCGCGTTGCCGGGCTCCAGCGCGATGGCCTTCTGGACGGCGGTGAACGCCCCCGGGACGTCGTTGATGCGGGTGAGCCACTGCGAGAGCTGGATCCAGAGGGTCGCGGTATCGGGATCGGTCTTGATGGCCTCGCGCAGCTGGGCGATGGCCTGGGGCAGGCGGCCGGCCCGGGCCTCCATCTGTGCGATCACGTAGTGGTCGTAGGCCTCACCCTGGGCCCCGATGGGCCGGCGCACCGCCGGGGCCGTCGCGATGACCGGCTCGGCCTGGCTGCTCTCGGTGGTGGCGCAGCCGGCGAGCGTGCCGCCGAGCGCGGCCCCGCCCAGGACGAGGGCCACGAGCCCGCGGGCGCGGCGCGCGATGAGGTCCTTGGACATGAGCCGGCGCACCGTCCTAGCGAGCTCGGGGTCCTGGACGGGGGCGAGGGCGCGCTCCACGAGCGCGGTCTCGTCGGGATCGAGACGGGGGGAGCCGGTCGGAGGCGTCGCGCGCCGCGGGGCCGGTCGCTCCGCGGGAGCCGGGCCGGCGAGGCCCAGGCGCAGCGCGGTGACGGACGGGCCGAAGCGGGCTCGGACCGCGTTGAGGACTTCCGCGGATCGCATGGAGAGCTCCTGGAGCCAGGGTGAGTTGTCGACCATGATCGTCAGCGTGCCGGCCTTCAGCTCGCCGGGTCGCGACCGGCGTGAGAGCTCGGCGCCCACCGCGGCGCGCCAGCCTTGCCGGATGCGCTCGGCCAGCAGCCGCTCTTCGAGGGCGGGAACGGCCGCGAGCAACACGTTGCCCACGCGGACGGGAGAGGGAGAACGAGAGGCACTCCGCATCGCTCCCCCATGATACGCGACCGTCCATCTCCTCGCTACTTCCGAGCCCGGCCGCCCCGCGGTCACCGTCTCGGCGGGAGCCGGGGCCAAATTGACTCCAATCGGACGGACACTTATAGTGTCGCTACCATGGCGCGGCCCAGACGAGGGGAGGTTCTGTCCCTGACGATCGACGACCTCGCCTTCGGCGGGGAGGGCGTCGGTCGGGCCGACGGTTACGTGGTCTTCGTGCCGGGCGGGCTGCCGGGCGATCGGCTGCAGGTCCGGCTCGTCCAGGTGCGCTCCCGGTTCGGCCGCGGGATCATCGAGACGGTCCTGGAGCCCTCGCCGCAGCGGGTGGAGGCGCCCTGCCCGTACTTCGGGCGCTGCGGGGGGTGCCGCCTGCAGCACGTGGCCTACCCGGCGCAGCTCGCCTTCAAGTCCAAGCAGGTGGCCGACGCGCTCGAGCGCCTGGGCGGCCTCCGGGACGTCCCGCTCCGCCCCATCATCGGCGCGGAGGAGACCTTCGGCTACCGGAACAAGATGGAGTTCACGGTGGCGCGCGCGAGGGGCGCCATGGTCGTCGGCCTGCACGAGACCGAGCGCTACGACTCGGTGCTCGACATCGAGCGCTGCCTGCTCCAGTCGGACCGGATGAACGGGCTCCTCGCCGAGACGCGCGCCTTCTTCGCCGAGCGCGGGCTCACCGTGTACGAGCAGGACACCGGTGAGGGCCTGCTGCGCTTCCTGATGCTGCGGGAGGGCAAGCACACCGGCGAGCTGATGACCAACGTGGTGACCTCGGCGCCCGCGGTGTCGGAGCTGGCGCCGCTGGCCCAGCGCCTGCAGGCGCTCGACGCGGGGACCACGAGCGTGGTCATGAACGTGAACCCCAAGAAGGCGAGCGTGGCGGTCGGCGTGGAGGAGCACCTGCTGGGGGGCCGCGATCACATCCGCGAGGGGGTGGGCGGGCTCACCTTCCGGGTGTCGGCCAACTCCTTCTTCCAGACCAACACCCGGCAGGCCGAGCGGCTCTTCGACCTCGTGGTCGAGTCGACCGGTCTCACCGGCACCGAGACCGTCCTCGATCTGTACTCGGGCACCGGCGCGATCAGCCTGCTGCTGGCCCGGCGCGCGCGCTGGGTCTACGGGGTCGAGCTCGCGCAGGCCGCGGTGGACGACGCGGGGGCGAACGCGACGGCCAACGGCATCACCAACTGCACCTTCGTGAGCGGGGAGGTGCGCTTCGTGCTGCCCGCCCTGATCGCCAAGGGGGTGACCGCGGAGGTGGTGGTCGCGGATCCGCCGCGCGCCGGGTTCCATCCCAAGGCGCTCCACGCGCTGATCACGCTCGGCGCCCACCGCATCGTCTACGTGTCGTGCAACCCCACCACGCTGGCCCGCGACCTGGGCGAGCTCGTGCGCGGCGGCTATCGCCTGGAGTGGGTCCAGCCGGTGGACATGTTCCCGCACACCCCGCACATCGAGGCGGTGGCCCGGCTGGAGCGCGTGACCTCGTGAGGTCGTACCTGCTGCGGCGCCTCTGGCAGTCGCTGCTCGTCCTCTTCGGTGTCTCGGTGGTGGTCTTCCTCATCCTGCATCTGACCGGCGATCCCGCCGCGCTCCTGCTCCCGCCCGACGCCACCGCGGAGGACATCGCGAAGTTCCGGACCGCGATGGGCTTCGACGATCCGGTGGCCGTCCAGTACGTGCGCTTCCTCAAGGGCGCGGTGCGGGGCGACTTCGGCGAGTCGCTGCGCCACGGCGAGCCCGCGATGGGGCTGGTGCTCGAACGGCTGCCCGCCACCTTCGAGCTGGCCGGGGCCGGCCTGCTGATCGCGCTCACCCTCGCCATCCCGGCCGGCATCGTGTCGGCGGTCCGGCGCAACACCACGGTGGACTACGTCTCGACCGTGGTGGCCCTGCTCGGCCAGGCGATGCCGACCTTCTGGCTCGGCATCATGCTGATCCTGGTCTTCTCGGTGCGACTCAACTGGCTGCCCTCCTCCGGGCGCGGCAGCCTCGAGCACCTGATCCTGCCCGCGATCACCCTGGGCCTCTTCACCACCGCGCGCATCACCCGGCTCACCCGCTCCGGCATGCTCGAGGTGCTCGGCCAGGACTACATCCGCACCGCCCGCGCCAAGGGGATGGGGGAGCCGCCGGTGGTGTGGAAGCACGCGCTCAAGAACGCGTCGATCCCGATCGTCACCATCGTGGGCATCGAGCTCGGCACGCTGCTCGGGGGCTCGGTGATCACCGAGACCATCTTCGCGTGGCCGGGGGTGGGCCGCCTCTCCGTCCAGGCGATCTTCAATCGGGACTACCCGGTGGTGCAGTCGGCGGTGTTCCTGCTCGCGAGCACGTTCGTGATCGTCAATCTCCTGGTCGACGTGGTCTACACCTACCTCGATCCGCGCATCCGGTACCGCTGATGGCCGCGCTTCGGCCGTCGTCCGTGGCCACCCCCGTCGTCCCGCTCGCGGCCCCCCGCCCGTGGGCCGACCGCGAGTGGGCCACCCTGCTGCGGCGTCTGGTCCGGCGGCGCACCGCGCTCTTCGGCATGCTCGTGGTGCTGGGCGTCCTGCTCGCCGCGCTGTTCGCCCCGCTCGTGTCGCCCTTCGATCCGCTCGAGCAGGACATCGGCCAGCGCCTGCGGGAGCCGGGCTGGCAGGACGCGCAGGGGCGCCTGCACCCCCTCGGCACGGATCACCTGGGGCGCGACATCCTCTCGCGCATCGTCTTCGGCTCGCGCATCGCGCTGATGGTCGGGGTGGCCGCGGTGGCGATCTCGGGCGTCCTGGGGATGCTCATCGGGCTGATGGCGGGCTACTTCGGCGGTCGGGTAGACGACTTCCTCATGCGTCTGGCCGACATCCAGCTCGCGTTCCCCTTCATCCTGCTCGCGATCGCGGTGATCGGGGTGCTGGGGCCGAGCTTGCGCAACATCATCATCGTCATCGGGGTCTCGTCGTGGGTGGTCTACGCGCGGGTGGTGCGCGGCGAGGTGCTCTCCATCCGCGAGCGCGAGTACGTGCAGGCCGCGATCGCGCTCGGCAGCCAGCACTGGCGCGTGCTGCGCCACCACGTGCTGCCCAACACCTTCACCCCGTGGCTGGTGGTGGCCACCCTGGACATGGCGCGGGTGATCGTCATCGAGTCCGCGCTGTCGTTCCTGGGGCTCGGGGTGCAGCCGCCCACCCCCACCTGGGGCGGCATGCTGGCGGACGGCCGCGTCTACCTCTCCACCGCGTGGTGGCTCGCCACCTTCCCCGGCCTCGCGATCCTGATCACGGTGCTGGGGATCAACCTCTTCGGCGACGGGCTCCGCGACACCCTGGACCCGCGCCTGAAGGTCTAGCCATGAGCGACACCCTGGTCCTGAGCGGTGCCCGTATCATCGACGGCACCGGCGCCGAGCCGGTCCGGGGGCGCTCGGTGGTGGTGGAGGGCGGGACGATCACCGCGGTGGTGGACGATGCGCGCGCGCCGCGCGGCGCCGGCGTCGACCTCGCGGGCCACACGATCCTGCCCGGCCTCATCAACTGTCACGTGCATCTGTGCCTCGGCGCGGAGGCCGACCCGGTGCGGCCGATGCGCGAGGAGCCGCTCGCGCTGACCGCGATCAAGGCGCTCCTGCGCGCGCGCCAGACCGCGGAGGCGGGAGTGACCACGGTGCGCGACCTGGGGGGCCGCGAGTACGCGGAGATCGCGGTG
>JBGQHJ010000122.1:0-14817 GCA_041497895.1 Methylomirabilia bacterium | reverse complement strand
CCGGATGGGGCAGTACGAGCGGGCGGGGGAGTGCTACCGGGCCGCGCTCGAGGCCGACGACACCTGCTGCCAGGCCGCGTTCAACCTGGGCTCGCTGCACGAGGACCTGGGCGACTTCCCGGTGGCGGTGACGTGGTACCGCCGCGCGCTCGAGCTCGACGCCGACTACGCCGACGCCCACTTCAACCTGGCCGGCGTGCTGGCCAAGATGGGGCGGAGCGAGAGCGCGGCGGTGCACTGGCGGCGCTACCTCGAGCTCGACCTGGGCAGCCCGTGGGCGAAGATCGCGCGGGCGCACCTCGAGGACGGCGAGGCCGGGGGCGCGGACGGCGACGCGCCGGAGCCCGACGAATGACCGACGTGCTCCTGGTCGGCGGCGGCGGGCGCGAGCACGCGCTGGCCTGGAAGCTCGCCCAGAGCCCGGGCCTCGGCGGCATGATCGCCGCGCCGGGCAACCCGGGCATCGCGGCCCACGCCCGCTGCGTGCCGGTCAAGGACACCGCGATCGACGAGCTGGTGGCCCTCGGCCAGCAGGAGCGGCCCGACCTGGTCGTGGTGGGCCCCGAGACCCCGCTCGCGCTCGGCCTCGCCGACCGGCTACGCGCGGTCGGCCTCGCGGTCTTCGGGGGTAGCGCGGCCGCCGCACGTCTCGAGAGCTCGAAGGTCTTCGCCAAGGACCTGATGGCCCGCCACCGCATCCCGACCGCGCGCTTCGGCACCTTCCGCGACGCGGCCGCGGCGCGGGCCTACTGCCGGGAGCTGGGGGCGCCCCTGGTGGTGAAGGCCGACGGCCTCGCCGCGGGCAAGGGCGTGGTGGTGTGCCGCACTCTCGAGGAGGCGGACGCGGCGGTGGCGCAGTGCCTCGAGGCGCGGGCCTTCGGCGACGCGGGCCAAACCGTGGTGATCGAGGAGTTCCTCGAGGGCGAGGAGGCGTCGTTCTTCGCGCTCGCCGACGGCACGAGCGTGCTGCCGCTCACCGCGGCCCAGGACCACAAGACGGTGTGGGACGACGACCGCGGCCCCAACACCGGCGGCATGGGCGCCTACTCGCCCGCGCCGGTGCTCGACGCCGGCATGCAGGAGCGCGTGATGGCCGAGATCGTGCGGCCGACGATCGCGGCGATGGCCGCGGAGGGCGTGCCCTACCGTGGCGTGCTCTTCGTCGGCCTGATGATCACGCGCGAGGGGCCGAAGGTCATCGAGTTCAACTGCCGCTTCGGCGATCCCGAGTGCCAGGCGATCCTCCCCCGCCTCGAGGACGATCTCCTGGCCCTGCTCCTGGCCGCGGCCACCGGAAAGGGCCTGCCGCCGGCGCTCTCCTGGAGCCCGCGGAGCTCGGTGTGCGTGGTGATGACCTCGGGCGGCTACCCCGGGCACTACGAGACCGGCCGGGCCATCACCGGGGTGGAGGCCGCGGCCGGGCTCGCGGGCGTCAACGTCTTCCACGCGGGCACCGCGCTCGCCGGCGGCGCGCTCGTCACCGCGGGCGGGCGCGTGCTGGGCGTGCAGGCGTCGGGGGCCGACGTGGCGAGCGCGATCCGGACCGCCTACGCCGCGGTCGAGCGCATCCGCTTCGACGGCGCCCACTACCGGCGCGACATCGGCCATCACGCCCTGAGACGTCTCGGGTGAGCGTCCGGCCCGTCCGCACCCGTCTGAGCATCGTCGATCCGGAGCAGCCCGACGTCCGCGCGATCGCGGCCGCCGCCGCGGTGATCGAGGCGGGCGGGCTGGTGGCGTTCCCGACCGAGAGCTTCTACGGCCTCGGGGCCGACGCGCTCGACACCGAGGCGGTCGCGCGCGTGTTCGAGGTGAAGGGCCGCCCGGAGCAGAAGGCGCTGCTGGTCCTGGTCGACTCGATCGACATGGCGGCGGGACTGGCCACGCGGATCTCCGACGGCGCGCGGGCCCTGATGGCCCGGCACTGGCCCGGACCCCTCACCCTGGTACTGGAGGCGGCGGCCCGGGTCCCGGCCGGCCTCACCGGCGCCACCGGCACCATCGGCGTGCGCATGCCCGGCCACGCGGTCGCGCGCGCGCTCGTGCACTCGGCGGGCCGCCCGATCACCGCGCCGAGCGCCAACCCGAGCGACGCGGCGCCGGCGGTCACCGCCGCCGCGGTGCGCGGCTACTTCGAGGGACTGGTGGAGCTGATCCTCGACGGGGGCGCGACCGCGGGTGGCCCGGGCTCTACCGTCGTCGACTGCACGGTGTGGCCGCCGCGGATCCTCCGCCAGGGGCCGGTCGTCGTCGAGGCGGCATGCGCATAACCGGCGTGATCCAGGCCGGCGGCCGGAGCGTGCGGATGGGCGGGCGCCCCAAGGCCCTGATGGAGCTGGGCGGGCGGCGGATCATCGACCGGGTCGCGGACGTGGTGCGGGCGGTGGCCGACGACGTGCTGATCGTCACCAACACCCCGGAGCTCTACGCCTCGCTCGGGCTTCCGATGGTGCCCGACGCCTACCCGGACGGGGGCTCGCTCGGCGGCATCTACTCCGGCCTCCGCGCCGCCAGTGGCGACGCGGCCTTCACGGTGGCCTGCGACATGCCGTTCCTGATGGTGGAGGTGGCGCGCCTGGTCACCGGGCGCGCCGCGGAGGCCGACGTGGTGGTGCCGCGGGTGGGAGCGCAGTGGGAGACGCTCCACGCCTGCTACGCCAAGGCGTGCCTCGCGCCGATCGAGACGCGGCTCCGGGCCGGGCGGCTCAAGATCGTCGGCTTCTACGAGGACGTGCGCGTGCTCGCGATCGGGGAGGACGAGGTGGCCCGCCACCGCGCTCCCGGGATCGTCTTCATGAACGTCAACACCCCCGAGGATCTCGAGGCCGCGCGCGGGCTCCTGCCCACGCTCGAGCCCGGGCCCGCGCCGGCGGGACCCCGCTAGGCGGGGGGAGAGCCATGGACGCGCGCGCGGAGGGGCTCGGGCTCGGCTCGATCCAGGAGATCAACGCGCTGCCGCGCGAGGTCGCGGAGGCGCTCTACGCGCGGCTGGTGCCGGAGGAGCTGCTCGACCGCTTCGCGATCGATCCCGCCACCCTGTGCGATCGGGACGGGGCGCGGCTCGTCCGGGTGACCGCGCCCGCGGACAAACCGTGGGCCCGCGTGGAGGTGCGCTCCTCGCCGGAGGACCGTGATCCCGCGCTGCTGGTCGACGTGGAGATGTCGCCGCTGTCGGTGCCGGAGCTCGCCTTCGTGCAGATCACCGACCCGACCGGCCCGCGCTTCGCGATCGACCGCGATCCGGACGGGCGCGACACGCTCTTCGGCACCGCCTCGCGCAACGTCGACGAGGAGACGCGGGCGATGCAGGACGGGCTCGCCCCCGGGCAGGTACGGCGCGGCCTGCGCCTGCTCTCGCGCGTGCTCGACGCGATGGAGGGCTTCTGCACGCTCATCGGCAAGGAGATCTACCTGATCGAGCCGCTCTTCTACCACTCCGCGATCCTGTACGAGCGCCGGGGCTGCGGCTACCTCATGGGCCGCGACGTGATGGAAGAGATCCACGCCGGCTTTTCGGAGGGGGGAGTGCTGCGCAAGGCGCTCGACGGCTCCTCCCGCTTCCGCCGGCCCGGGGCCGCCGACACCGTGCGGGGCCGGAGCTGGGCCCTCCACGACGGGGTCATCGAGGGGCTGTGGGGCGGGGCCGGCGTGGGCTCGGTCAAGATGTACAAGGCGGCGGGACGGCCGGCCGGCATCGACACGTTCCCGGGCGCCCCGTATTGACCGGGAGCGGCGAGCTATACTCGCGGGGTGAAGCGCGCGAAGCCGATCCACGCCAGGGTCCGCAAGCCGATGCCGGCCAAGCCGCCCAAGGTCGAGGTGCCGAAGACGGTGTACCGGCGCCGGCCCAAGCATCGCCGTCCGGGCGAGGCCGAGTGATGTCGCCGGCCGGGCATCAGACCGTCCCCGCCGCGATCCTCCACTACCACGAGATCAGCCTCAAGCGGGGCAACCGCCCGCTCTTCCTGCGGCACTTGCAAGACAACGTGCTGCGGGCGATCGGCGACCTCGGGCCGGTGCGGCTGGTGCAGCTGACCGGGCGGATCATGCTGGACCTCTCGCGCCATCCGGATCCGGCGCGCCTGCGCGAGCGCCTCGCCCGCGTGTGCGGCGTGGCCAACTTCTCGCTGGCCCTGCGCGCCGGAGTCTCGCGCGAGGCCCTGCGCGCGGCGGTGGGGCAGGCGATCGAGGGCCGCGCGTTCCGGACCTTCCGGATCTCGGCCCGCCGGGCCTTCAAGACCTTCCCGCTCACCTCGGTCGAGCTCAACCGCGACCTGGGCGCGCACGTGCTCGCGCTGCGCCCCGACGTCCGGGTGAGCCTCGAGCACGCCGAGCTCGACGTGCGGGTCGAGGTCCTGCCGGGGGAGGCCTTCGTCTACGCGGACCGGGATGCGGGCGCGGGCGGCCTGCCGGTTGGCGCGAGCGGCACGGTGGCCGCGCTGCTCTCGGGCGGCATCGACTCCCCGGTGGCGGCGTGGCGCCTCATGAAGCGCGGCTGTCGCGTGGTGTTCGTGCACTTCCACAGCGCGCCCTACCTGCCGGATCTCTCCCGCGGCAAGGCGCGCGAGCTGGTGGCGCGGCTCACCCAGTGGCAGTACCACTCGCGGCTCTTCCTGGTCCCCTTCGGGGAGATCCAGCGCGAGGTCGTGCTGGCGGTGCCGCCGGCCGCCCGCGTGGTCGTCTACCGCCGGCTGATGGTACGCATCGCCGAGCGCCTGGCCCGGCACGCGGGGGCGCCCGCGCTGGTCACCGGCGAGAGCCTCGGGCAGGTGGCCTCCCAGACGCTCGCCAACCTCACCCGCATCGACGAGGTGGCCGGCATGCCGATCCTGCGGCCGCTGATCGGCATGGACAAGCTCGAGATCACCGGGCAGGCCCACGCGCTCGGGACGTACGAGATCTCCATCGAGCCCGACGCGGACTGCTGCACGCTCTTCACCCCGCGCCACCCGGACACCCGGGTGGAGGCCGCGACGGTGGCGGCGCTGGAGGCGCGGCTCGACATCGAGCGCCTGGTCACCCAGGGCGTGGAGACCGCGGAGCAGGAGACCTTCGAGTTCCCCCCCGGCGCGGGCCCGTACCCGGTGCGCGGGGCGCGGCCCCGGTCGGTGCGGGAGTCGATCTCCGAGTGACCGCGACCCTGACCTTCCTCGGAGCCGCCGGGGGCACCGTCACCGGCTCCAAGCATCTGCTCGAGGACGGCGCGAGTCGGCTCCTGCTCGACTGCGGGCTCTTCCAGGGGCTCAGGGACCTGCGCCTGCGCAACTGGGCCGCGCCGCCGGTGGACCCGAAGACGCTCGGCGCGGTCGTGCTGAGCCACGCGCACATCGACCACTCCGGCTACCTGCCGCGGCTCTGCCGCGACGGCTTCACCGGGCCCGTCTACTGCACCGGGGGCACCGCCGATCTCCTCAAGGTCATGCTCCCGGACGCGGCGCATCTCCAGGAGGAAGAGGCCGCGTTCGCGAATCGCCACCGGACGAGCAAGCACGACCCGGCGCTGCCGCTCTACACGGTGGCGGACGCCGACCTCGCGCTCGCCCAGGTCCGGCGGGTCGGCTTCGGCGAGCGCTTCACGCCGGCCCCGGGCGTCGAGGCCCGCTTCACGCCGTCCGGGCACATCCTGGGAGCCGGGCTCATCACCTGCCTGATCGGCGGCCGCCGCCTCGTGTTCTCCGGGGACCTGGGCCGCTACGGCGTCCCGATCATGGTGGACCCGGATCCGGTGGCCGAGGCCGACGTGCTGCTGGTGGAGTCCACCTACGGTAACCGCGTTCACCCCGCCGACGACTCCTCCCAGCGCCTCGCCGCGGCGGTCCACCGAGCCGTCGAGCAGAAGGGCTGGCTGCTCATCCCCGCCTTCGCGGTGGGCCGCTCGCAGGAGATCCTGTACGACCTGCGGGTCCTCGAGCAGAGCGGGGCCATCCCGAGCCTGCCGGTCTACCTCGACAGCCCCATGGGCATCCAGGCGACGGTCATCTACGCCACCCACACCGAGGAGCACGACCGGGAGCTCGCGGCGGTGGAGGCGGACGGCAAGCGGCCCTTCGCGCCGCGGCGCCTGACCTTGACCCGCACCGTGGAGGACTCCAAGCGGCTGAACGACCTCGCGGGCCCGGGCATCATCCTGGCCGGCAGCGGCATGGCCACCGGGGGGCGCATCCTGCATCACCTCCGGCGTCTGCTGCCCGATCCGCGCACCACCGTGCTCTTCGTCGGCTACCAGGCCGCGGGCACCCGCGGGCGCCTGCTCAAGGACGGCGCACACGACATCAAGATGCTCGGCGCGGTGGTGCCGGTGCGCGCCCAGATCATGATCAGCGATTCCTACTCGGCCCACGCCGACCGCGAGGAGATCCTGCGCTGGCTCGGCGGCTTCACGCGCCCGCCCGGGATGACCTACGTCGTGCACGGCGAGCCCGACGCGGCCGGCGCGCTCCGGGACGCGATCACGAGCCGTCTCGGCTGGCGGGCCGCCGTGGCCGAGGACGGCCAGCGCGTGGCGCTCTGAGCGACGCGCCCGCGCCCTACCGGCTCGTCCGGGCGCTGGCCCGGCTCCTGCTCGCGGTGTTCTATCGCCGCGTGGACGTGATCGGCGCCGAGCGCATCCCGGGCGCGGGCCCGCTGATCGTGGCGGCCAACCACCACAACGCGCTCGTGGACGGCGCCCTGCTGCTGGCCTTCTTGCCTCGTCGCCTGGTCTCGGTGGCCAAGGCGCCGCTCTTCTCGAACCCGCTCATCGGCCCCTTCCTCCGCCTGCTCGGCGCGCTGCCGGCGTACCGCCGGCAGGAGGGCGGTACGGATCCCGCGCGCAACGCGGCGCTCTTCGAGGCCTCGTCGGCCACGCTCCGGAGCGACCAGGCGATCCTGATCTTCCCGGAGGGCGTGAGCCAGCCCGAGCCGGTGCTGATGCCGCTTCGCACCGGCGCGGCGCGGATGCTGCTGGCCGCGGAGGCGGACGGTGTTGGCCCGGTGACCCTGCTGCCGGTGGGCCTCATGTTCCACGAGCCGGGCACCTTCCGGACCGGCTGGGCGCTGGTCTCGATCGGCGAGCCGGTGCCGGCGGGCGACTGCGTGGCACTGGCGCGCAGCGAGCCCGAGGAGGCCGCGCGCCGGCTCACCGCGCGGCTCGGCGAGGCGATGCGCGGGCTCATCGCGCTGGTGGACGACCGGCAGACCCTGCGCCTCGTCGAGCACGCCGAGCGGCTCTGGCGCCAGGAGCGGGGCGGCGAGTGGGACGCGACCGCGCGCGCGGACTGGCGGCGGCGCGCGACGCGGGCCTACCGGTACCTGAGCCGCCACGACCCCGGGCGGATATCCCGGCTGCGCGGCCAGATGGAGCGCTACATCAAGGATCTCGACGAGGCGGGGCTGCGGACCGCGGTGCTGCTGAAGCCGCCCGCCCCGAGCGTGGCGCTGCGGTACGCGGGCGCTCAGCTCGCGGCCCTGCTGGGTGGCCTGCCGCTCGCGCTGTGGGGGCTCGCCAGCCACGCGCTGCCGTACTGGCTCACCTGGGCGGCGGCCCGGCTGCTCCGTCCCCCGGGTGACGTGGAGGCCACCTACAAGCTGGTGGCGGGCCTCGTGCTCTACCCGCTCGGCTGGATCGCGGAGGCCTGGCTGCTCTGGCGCGTGGGTGGAGGTGGGTTGCTCGCGCTCTTCCTCGTCCTGCTCGTGCCGGGCGGCTTCTTCGCGCTCTCGTGGAGCGAGCGGCTGCGCCGGCTCTACCGGGAGACGCGCGCGCTGCTCCGCCTCGTCCTGGACCGCGATCTCGCCCGTCACCTGGCCGAACGCCGTCGCGAGATCCTCGCCGAGATGGACGGGGCGGTGGCGGTCGTCCCGGAGCCGGTGCTCGACGGCCGGGAGGAGGTCGGGGCCTGAGCGGCCCGAGCGCCGTCGCCCCCTACGGGTAGCGGGTTCCTTGACACCCAGCCCCGACGGAGCGTAAGGTTGGCGCGTGGTTTCCACGATTGCGCTCGGCGCCGACCATGCCGGATACGGGCTCAAGGAAGCCCTCAAGGGCTGGTTGATAAACCACAACTACCAGGTGCTGGATCTCGGCACCCACTCCGCCGAATCGGTCGACTACCCGGACTACGCCGCGCTGGTCGCGGAGTCCGTCGCCGATCACAAGGTCGAGCGCGGCCTCCTGGTGTGCGGCACCGGCATCGGCATGTCCATCGCGGCCAACAAGGTGCCCGGCGTGCGCGCGGCCCTCTGCGCCGATCTCTACACCGCGCGCATGAGCCGCGAGCACAACGACGCCAACGTGCTGGTGCTGGGCGGCCGGCTCATGGGCGCCGACATGGCCGCCGACATCCTGCAGGCGTGGCTCGAGACCGACTTCGCGGCCGGGCGGCACGCGCGCCGGGTCGCGAAGATCGGGGACGTCGAGAGCCGGCACGCCGGAGACCGGGCCCGGTCATGACCCCGCTCGAGCAGGTCGATCCGGAGATCGCCAAGGCCATCCGCGCCGAGACCGAGCGCCAGTCCCGCAACCTCGAGCTGATCGCCTCCGAGAACTTCGTCTCCGAGGCGGTGCTGGAGGCGGTGGGCTCGGTGATGACCAACAAGTACGCCGAGGGCTATCCCGGCAAGCGCTACTACGGGGGTTGCGAGTTCGTGGACGTCGCGGAGGAGCTGGCGATCGGCCGCGCCCGGGAGCTGTTCGGGGCCGAGCACGTCAACGTGCAGCCGCACTCCGGCTCGCAGGCCAACATGGCGGTCTACTTCACCCTGCTCAAGCCGGGCGACACCGTGCTGGGCCCGAACCTGGCCCACGGGGGCCACCTCACCGCGGGCAGCCCGATCAACTTCTCGGGCCGCTTCTACAAGATCGTGCCCTACGGCGTGCGCAAGGACACCGAGCGCATCGACATGGACCAGGTGCGCGACCTGGCCCGGCAGCACCGACCGAAGCTCGTGATCGCGGGCGGCTCCGCCTTCCCCCGCGCGATCGACTTCAAGCCCTTCCGCGAGATCGCGGACGAGGTGGGCGCGGCCTTCATGGCCGACATCGCGCATCCGGCCGGCTTGGTGGCGGCGGGCCTCCATCCCTCGCCGCTGCCGTTCGCCGACTTCGTCACCACCACCACCCACAAGACGCTGCGCGGCCCGCGCGGTGGCATGGTGATGTGCCGGAGCCAGTACGCCAAGGAGCTCGACCGCACCGTGCTGCCCGGCATCCAGGGCGGGCCGCTCATGCACGTGATCGCGGCGAAGGCGGTGGCCTTCCGGGAGGCCCAGACGCCCGAGTGGCGGGCCTACCAGGGGCAGATCGTCAGGAACGCGCGCGCGCTCGCGGAGGCGCTCATGGCCCGCGGCTTCCGCCTGGTCTCGGGCGGCACCGACACCCACCTGATCCTGGTGGATCTCACCACGCGCAACGTCACCGGCAAGGACGCGCAGGAGGCGCTCGACCGGGCCTGGATCACCGTCAACAAGAACGGCATCCCCTTCGACACCAAGGGCCCCATGGTCACGAGCGGCATCCGCATCGGGACGCCGGCGGTGACCACGCGCGGCATGAAGGAGCCGGAGATGGCGCGGATCGCGGACTTCATCGACCGGGTGCTGAGCCGGGCGGGCGACGGCCAGGTGGAAGCGGCGGTGCGGGGCCAGGTGCAGGAGCTGACCGCGCAGTTCCCGCTCTACGCGGGGCGTCTTTCGTGAAGTGCCCGTTCTGCGGCCACACCGAGGATCGCGTGGTGGACTCGCGCGTAGGCCGGGACGGGGAGTTCATCCGCCGCCGGCGGGCCTGCCTCAAGTGCCACCGGCGCTACACGACCTACGAGTACATCGAGGACGTGCTGCCCCACGTGGTCAAGCGCGATGGGCGGCGCGAGCCGTTCGACCGGCAGAAGCTCCGCGGCTCCATCCTCAAGGCCTGCGAGAAGCGCTCGGTCGGGGTGCAGGCGGTGGACGACGTGGTGGCCGACATCGAGGCCAAGCTGCACGACCGGGCCGAGAAGGAGATCACGAGCCTCGAGCTGGGCGAGATCGTGATGGAGCACCTGCAGAAGCTCGACCAGGTGGCCTACGTGCGGTTCGCCTCGGTGTACCGCCAGTTCAAGGACATCTCCCAGTTCATGGACGAGGTGAAGCACCTCATCAAGGACGACAAGCCGGCCAAGCCCACCGCGAGCAAGCCGGCCAAGGCCACCGCCAAGCGGTAGATCAGCGGCGGGTGGTGAGGGCGACGCCGGCGATCACCCCGCCGGCCCCCACGAGGTGGTACCAGCGGATCGTCTCCCCCAGCATCAGCCACGAGAGCCCCAGCACCAGGAACGGGATCAGGTTCATGAACACCGCGGCCCGTCCCGGCCCCACCGTCCGCACCGCCTGGTAGAAGCCGATGTGGCCAGGCGTGCCCAGCAGGGCGCTGTAGAGGATGACCGAGAAGCCCACCCACGAGGCGTGCGCGAAGCTCTGCCAGGGCCGCTCGAACAGGGCCAGCGGGAGCAGCAGCCCGGCCGCGACCACGTGCGCTCCCGCCAGCATCTGGAGCGGCGAGAACGTGGACCGGTTGGCCCGGCTGTAGAGCGTGTAGATCACCCACAGGGTCTGCGAGGCGAGGATGATGACGTCGCCGCGGTTGACCGAGAGGGTGAGCAGGATCTCGGGCGACCCGCGCGCGATCGTGAGCAGCACCGCGGCCAGTGTGAGACCGATCCCGACCAGGTTTATCGTCGAGAGCCGCTCCCGGAGCCAGATGGAGGCGGCCAGCGCCACCACCACCGGCGACGCCGCTCCGAGGATGCCCGCGTTGGCGGGGCTGGTGAAGCGCAGGCCGACGTACCAGAGCGCCGAGTTGCCGACGAACCCGGTCACCGCGAGCACCACCACCGCGGTCAGGTCGCGACGGGCCAGCGGCGGCAGCGGGCCCTCCAGCACGCGCGACACCAGCACGAGCAGCGGAGCCGCGATGAGGGCGCGCGCGGCCGACATGGTCAGCGGCCCGAGCTCCTGCAGGCCGAGCTTGGCGAGGGGGAAGTTTCCGGACCACAGGAGCGCGACCCCGAGCAGCAGGGCGTAGGCGTGTCGATGGGTCACGGAGTCGGTGGTGGGTGGGGCGGGCTCGGAGATGGAACGGCCCTGCCGGGATGGGGCCGACAGGGCCGAGCGCCACGAGTGGCGCCTTACTTCTTCTTTTTCTTCTTCGCGGCCTTCTTCTTCGCCATGATGTCACCCCCCTCCCGATCCCCGCGCGTCACGCGGTCGATCATTGTCCGGACAATAGGGGAGGGGGAAAAACGTGTCAAGGGGAAAATACCGGATAGAGGGTGCGTGACGCGCTGCAGCCCCCATATCTTGGGGACGGGGAGGCTAGGGCTTCTCGTGGGCCGACGACGGCTTGCGGTGCTCGCGGCGCTTCACGTACTCCTGGTTGAGCGGCACGCCCTTCTTGCAGAGCGGGCACGTCTCGGCCGGGTAGGTCGGGAAGTCGCGGCTCACCAGGCTGAAGATCTCCTTGCCGCCGATCTCCGCTTTCTTGGTGCGCCGCCACAGCGCCCCGATGCCGATCACCTGGCCGCCCAGGCCCTCCACGAGCTGGGAGAGAAGCCGCACGGTGGTGCCGGAGCTGACGAGGTCCTCGACGATGAGCACCTTGGTGCCGGCGCGGATGAAGCGCTGGAACTCCACCGGCAGGGTCACCCGCCGCTTCCCCGCGCTGACGCCCTTGGTGCCGTAGGCGAGGGTGGGCCGCGAGGGATGCGCGCGGGCCACGCAGTGCGACAGGATCAGGGCGCCGGGGCCGGTCGACAGCACCACGTCGATGGGCCACTGGGCGAAGTGCTTGGCGATGACCGCGCCGAGGCCCTCGGTGAAAGAGGCCTCGGTGGTGACGAGGGTCTTCTCGATGTACTCGCTCGTGTGGTGGCCCGAGGGGAGAAGGACGTGGTCGTTGGCGTGATAGGCCCCGGTGCGCTTGAGGATCTCGAGATGGATCTTCTCGCGAACCTCCGCGTCCATCTGGCTGTCGGTTTGTCTCGGCGGGGCGGCCATCAGTCGAGTCAAGGATGCGGGCCGATGCGATGCGTTGTCAACCCGAAAGTGGCGCGACGACGCACGGCCCGCACGGCATGCTAGACTGCCGCGCATGAGGCTGCTCGCGCTCGAGACCGCCACGCTCGCGGGCGGGGCCGCGCTGCTCGAAGACGGGCGCCTGGTCGGGGAGAGCCGGCTCAACATCGCGCTCACGCACTCGGAGCGGCTCATGGCGATGGTGGACCGCCTGCTCCAGGATTGCGGGTGGGAGGTGTCGAGCCTGCGCGGCCTCGCGGTCTCGATCGGCCCCGGCTCCTTCACCGGCCTGCGCGTGGGCGCGGCCACCGCCAAGGGGCTCGCCCTGGCCCTCGACCTGCCGGTGGCTCCGGTCCCCACGCTCGACGCCCTCGCGGCCACGCTGCCGTTCGCGGATGCGCCGGTATGCCCGCTCCTCGACGCGCGCAAGGGCGAGGTCTACTGCTCGCTCTACCGGTGGAGCGGAGCCGCGATGGTCCGCGAGTGGGACTACCTCGCGGTGCCGCCCGCGGAGGCCGCGGCCCGGCTCGAGCCGCCGGTGATCGTCCTGGGCGACGGGGTCGCGGCCTGCCGGCCCTACCTGGCCCGGCTCGGCGCGGGGCTCCGCGAGGCGCCGCCCGTGCAGTCGCTGCCCTCGGCCGCGGTGGTCGGCGCGCTCGGGCACGCGATCCTGAGCGCGGGCGGGGGGATTCCGGCGGAGCGGCTCGCCCCGCTCTATCTGAGGCCCTCCGAGGCCGAGCTGCGGGCGCGTCATGCGTGACCCGGGCCCGATGGGGGAGGAGCCGGTCACGATCGAGCCGATGACGCTCGAGGACCTCGACGACGTGCTGGTCATCGAGCGCGCGTCGTTCCAGACCCCGTGGTCGCGCGGCGCCTTCCGCTACGAGCTCACCCAGAATCGCGTCGCCCGCTGCCTGGTGGCGCGCCGGGGCCGGCGGCTGCTGGGCTATCTCTGCCTCTGGGAGATCGGCCACGAGATCCACGTCACCAACCTCGCCGCGCACCCGGACCTGCGGCGTCGCGGGGTTGCCCGCGCGCTCCTGGGCGCGGTGCTCGACGACGCGCGGAGCCGCGCGGTCAGCCTGGCGTTCCTCGAGGTGCGGCCCACCAACACGGAGGCCCTCGGACTCTACGAGAGCTTCGGCTTCCGGGTGATCGGCCGCCGCAAGGGCTACTACTTCGACACCGGCGAGGACGCCCTGGTGATGGAGGCCCGCCTGAGCGCGGAGCCGTCCGAGTCCGCCGCCTCCCCGCGGCCCGGCGCCTGAGCTCCCCACTGCCCGTGACCGCTCTCGTCCGCCGGATGCTCGACGGCGATCGTCTGGCCCTCGCGCGCCTGATCACCCGGGTCGAGAACCGCGCCCCGGAGGTGCCCGAGATCATGCGGGCCATCCACGAGCGCACCGGCCGCGCCTACGTGCTCGGCATCACCGGGCCGCCCGGCGCGGGCAAGTCGACCCTGGTGGACCGGGTGACCAGCCGCCTGCGTGCCCGGGGCCTGCCGGTGGGCGTGATCGCGGTCGACCCGTCGAGCCCGTTCACCGGCGGCGCGGTCCTCGGCGATCGCATCCGCATGCAGACCCACACTCTCGACCCCGACGTGTTCATCCGGAGCATGGCGACCCGGGGCAGCCTCGGCGGGCTGGCGCGCGCCACCGGCGACGTCATCAAGCTGATGGACGCCTTCGGCTTCCCGTGGATCATCATCGAGACGGTGGGCGTGGGGCAGACCGAGCTCGACATCATCCGCCAGGTCGACACCACGGTGGTGGCCCTGGTCCCGGAGTCCGGCGACTCGATCCAGGCCATGAAGGCGGGCCTGATGGAGGTGGCGGACGTCTTCGTGGTCAACAAGGCCGACCGCGACGGAGCGCACGCGCTGATGGCCGAGCTGCGCTTCAGCGTGCACCTGCACTACACGAGCGGCGGCGGGCCCAAGGACGTCGACTGGGAGGTGCCGATCCTCGCCGCCCAGGCGGCCAACGACGTGGGCATCGACGAGCTGCTGGCCCAGGTGCAGCGTCACCGCGCGGTGCTCGAGCAGGCGGGCGCGCTCGAGACGCGGCGCCAGGCGCGTCGGCGCGCCGAGCTGGAGGCCCTGCTGGTGGAGGAGTTCACCGCCCAGGTGACCGCGCGGGTGCAGACCGACCCCGCGCTGGGCGCCACGATCGACGCGGTGACCGCGGGTCGTCTCGACCCGTACTCGGCGGTGGCCCAGATCCTGTCCCAGACCCTGCGGCGGCCTTGACACCTCCGGGGCCGCGCCCCACACTATCGAACCCATGAGGCGTCACTGATGCTGCCCTCTCACCAGTGGTACGGGATCGTCCCGGGCTCGCTCCTCTTCTACGCGCTGATCGCGGCCGCGGCGGTGCTCTTCGGGCGCCGGGCCGCCTACCTGCTGCGCCTGCTCATGAAGGGCAAGCCGATAGCGCGCTGGGACCAGGTGCCCGCGCGGGTCGGGCGGGTGATCGTATACGTCTTCGGGCAGGCGCGTCTGCTCGCCAACGACTTCTGGCCGGGGCTGATGCACGCCACGATCTTCTGGGGCTTCGTGGTCCTCACCCTCGGCACGGTGGAGTTCTTCGGCAAGGGCGTGACCGAGTCGTTCTCCCTGCCGCTCCTGTCCGACACCGCGCCCTACCTGATCCTCGAGGACGTCTTCAGCGTGCTGGTGATCGTGGCGGTGGGCTACGCGATGTTCCGCCGCCTCGTCACGCGGCCGCGCCGGCTGAACCTCTCGACCGAGGCCAACGTGATCCTGCTGCTGATCCTGGGCCTGATGGTCACGGACCT
>JBGQHJ010000121.1:0-14943 GCA_041497895.1 Methylomirabilia bacterium | reverse complement strand
CGGCGCGAACTCGCGGAGCAGCCGACCGGGCCGGCCACAGTCCTCGACGACCCCCCGCTCGTCCGCGGTGCGCACCCCGTTGACCCACACCCCGTGGAGGCCCACCGCGGGGGTGTCGAGCCGGCTGGCCCCGGTGGGCAGGTCGTTGACCCGACGCTTTCCGCCGCGCCCGACGGTCTTCGGGTCGAAGAGCAGGAGGTCGGCCCAGGCGCCGGGCGTGAGCCGTCCCCGGTCCGTGATGCGATAGGCGTCGGCCACCGCGCTGGTCACGGTCCGCACCGCCTGCTCGAGCGTGAGGTCGCCGCGCTCGCGGGCCCAGTGGCCGAAGAGGTGCAGGCCGAAGCCCGCGTCGCAGAGAAAGGAGAGGTGCGCCCCCGCGTCGGACAGGGCCACCGCCGCGTTCGGATGGCGCAGGAGCCGCCGGACCTCGCCCTCGTCGATGTTGAAGAGGCGGCAGTCGAACATGGCGTCGAGCTCGCCGTCGAGCCCGAAGTCGAGGAAGGTGTCCCAGGGATGCTGGCCGCGCTCGCGGGCCAGGGCCCCGATGGTCTTGCCCTCGAGGCTCCGATGCTCCGGCCGTGTCACCTCCGCGATCGTGAGGTGGTCCCAGTTCTTGTCGCTGAAGCGGTTGGGCACCCCGGGCTGGCCGATCTCCTGCTTGAGCCGCGCGCGGAAGGAGGGATCCGCGAGGACCGCGCGGTAGCGCGCCTCGTCCGGCGCCACGATGGCGGGCCGCCAGGCGAGGAAGGCCTCGAGCGGGTAGGGGTGCCGCAGCGTGAACTCCATCCCGAGCGGAAAGCAGCCCACCTGGGCCCACAGCTCGTGGCCCCGCGTACGCGCGGCCTCGATCTCGCCGAGCTCGCGGAACACGCGGGTGGGGTCGCCCGGGTCGACGAACATGGCCGCGATCATCACCGGCCGATGATTGGCCGCCGCGATGGACTCGAGCCACGGCACGGTGGAGGTCATGCCCTTGGTGAGCATGAAGACGCCGCGGCCGACCTCGCCCAGCGCGCCGGTCAGCGCGGCCATCTCGCGCTCGTCGGCCAGGCGCGACGGCATCGGGATGCCGTTCTCGCCGTTGTGCTGCTCGAGGGTGGAGGTGGCGAAGCCGATGGCGCCGGTCCGCAGCGCCTCCACCACGATGCGGCGCATCTCCGCGATCTCCGCGTCGGTGGCGGTGCGCTTGCTCGCCTCCTCGCCCAGCACGTAGGTGCGCACCGAGGAGTGGCCCACGAAGGAGGCCACGTTGGGCACGAGGCCCCGACGCTCCAGCGAGGCGAGGTACTCGGGATACGACTCGAAGTCCCAGTTGATCCCGGCCCGCAGCGCCTCGAGCGACATGCCTTCCACGTGGGTCAGGTTGCGCACGATCAGGTCGCGGTGGGCGGGATGGCACGGGGCGATGGTGAAGCCGCAGTTGCCGATCACCACCGTGGTGACGCCGAGCGCGGTCGACGGGGTCGCGTAGGGATCCCAGGTGAGCTGGGCGTCGTAGTGCGTGTGCAGGTCCACGATCCCCGGCGCGAGCACGAGGCCCTGCGCGTCGACGCGCGCGCGGGCGGCCCCCAGATCGGCGCCGCGGCGATCGTCACTCATCGCGACGATGCGCCCGTCCTTGACCGCGAGACTGCCGTCGCGGGCGGGCGTGCCGAGACCATCGATGAGACGGGCGTTGTCGATCACGAGATCGTGCACGGGTGGGGCCTCCTGGGAGTGTGGGCTGCCTGACCGGACGAGGCTAGCCCGGCGGGGAGCGCCAGTCAACCGAGGGCGGCGCGGCGGCTAGAGCGTGCGCAACGCCTCGGTGACCGGGACGCGGGCCGCGCGCACCGCGGGCGGCAGGCCGCCGGCGGCCCCGATGACGAGGGCCCAGACGAGACCGCGCAGGAGCAGGCCCGGGGTGACCCGGAAGTCGAACCCCACCTGGGAGAAGGTGCTGAAGTTGAGCGTGGAGAGCGATGCCCCGTCGCAGTAGAGGTAGGCGAGGGTGCCGCCGACCGCGCCGCCCAGCAGGGCGAGCAGCAGGGCCTCGATCACCACCGAGACCACCACCGGCGTCCCGCCGAATCCGATGGCCCGCAGGGTGGCGATCTCGACCTGGCGGCTCGCGATCGCGGAGTACATGCAGTTGAGCGCGCCGAAGGTCGCGCCCACCGCCATGAACGAGGCCACCGTGTAGCCGAGCACGTTGATGAGGGTCGACAGCACGCCGGCCTGCTTGGCGTAGTACTCCGGCTCGCGGAGCACGTTGATCGAGAAGCGCGGATCGCGCGCGATCGTGTCCCGGAAGGCGCCGAGGCCCCGATCGGAGCCGTCGGCGAGGCGCGCGGTCACCGACTGGTAGCCGGTGCGGCGGAAGGCCGACATCGCCACCTCCGCGTCGGCCCAGATCTCGGACTCGTGCACGTCGCCGCCGCTCTCGAAGATGCCCACCACCGTCCAGTCGCTGTCGCGGAAGGCGATGCGCGATCCGACCGAGAGGCCGGCGAACTGGGCGGCCGCCTTCCGGCCCACCATTACCTCGCGCACGCCCGGCTCGAAGCGCCGTCCCTCGACCAGGCGCGCCTCGTCGCGGATCGTGAAGGCGGCGCGCTGCACGCCACGGAACGGCACGTTGTTGGGGTTGCTCTCGCCCTTGCGCGGCAGGTCCACCATGACCACCAGCTCGGCCGAGGCCTGCGGACGGCCGACTCCGTCTCGCGCGACGCCGGACAGGGCGGCCAGCAGCGTGGCCTGGTCGCGGTCGACGCCGCTCGAGAGCTCGGCGTCCGACCCGGCCCGCAGCAGGATGACGCGGTCGCCGCGCCCGGTGCTGGCCAGGGTGTGGCGGAAGCCCTCGGACATGGCCAGCACCGAGACCAGCACTCCCACCACCCCCGCGATCCCCACCACGACGACCAGCGACGTCCCGACCCGCTGCGGGAGGGTGCGCAGGTTCATGGCGGTGATGGCGAGAATCTGCCTCAGGGTGCGCATGTCTTCTAGTGCCCTGACAGGGCGTCGACGATCTTCAGGCGGTTCGCGCGGAGGGCAGGCGGGAGGCCGATGATGAGGGCGACGACGGCCGTGATGGCGGCGGCGAGGAGCCAGGTCTCGGGGCCCACGAAGAGCGGAGGGAAACGGCCGCCGGTGGAGCCGTTCAGCGCGGGCATGGCCGCGACCGCCGCGCCCATGCCGATTGCGCCGCCCAGGATCAGCAGGAGCACCGCCTCGGCCAGCACCAGCGCGGTGACCTTGCCGTCGGAGAACCCGAGCGTCTTCAAGATGGCCAGCTCCGGGATGCGCTCGCGGATGGACTGGGCCATGGTGTTGCCGGTCAGGATCAGGATGGTGAAGAAGACCGCGATCAGGATGCGCGTCACGAGCGCGCCGATGTCGCCGATCTGCTTGGCGAACCCGATCGCGAATTCCTTCTCGGGTTGGGTCTTGGTCTCGTCGGGCGAGTTCATGAAGAGCGTGTCGATCGAGGCCGAGATGCCGCGGGCCTGGGTCGAGTCCGCGATGCGCACGATGTACCAGCCGGTCTTGCCCTTCCCGATCTGGCGCGCCTCGTCGAAGTAGGCCACGTTGATCAGGACCATGTCGGTGTTGCCGCGCACCGCCGGATCGTCGGCGTCGATGATGCCGACCAGGTCGAACTCCCAGTTCATGCTGCCGTCGGTCTTCGGATGGATCTCGGAGCTGATCGGCAGCCTCTGGCCGACGCGCCATCCGAACCGGTCGGCCAGGCGCTTGCCCGCCACCGCCCCGGTGCGCGTCTTGGCGAAGGCCTCCCGCTGTTCGCGCGCGATGGTGAACTCCGGGTACATGTCGAGGTAGCGCGCCGGGTCCACCGCGAAGACCGGGAAGGCGTTGGACTCGTTCTGGTACTTGGCTCCGAACCAGTCCGCGTAGGCGACCCCCACCACGCCCGGCACCTGCTCGATGCGCCGCTGGTAGGCCATCGGCAGGGGCTCGATGATCGAGTAGCGCGCGGTGGTGAGCAAGCGCTTGGCGTCGGCGGCGTCCGCGCCCGACTCGAAGGCGGCCTGCACCGCCTGGAGCAGGCCGAAGAGGGCGAAGGCGACCACGATCGAGAGCAGGGTCAGGATGGTGCGCGTCTTCTTGCGGAAGAGGCCGGCCCAGAGCAGGGGGAGGTACCTCACGAGGACACCGGCTCCCCGGTCATGACCCCCTTGTCGAGGTGGATGCGCCGGCGCGCGTACTCGGCCGCCTTCGGATCGTGGGTGACCATCACCACCGTCTTGCCGTGCTCGCGGTTGAGCATCTGGAGCAGTCGCAGCACCTCGTCCGCGGTGGCGCGATCGAGGTCGCCGGTGGGCTCGTCACAGACCAGCAGGGTGGGGTCGGAGACGATGGCCCGCGCGATGGCCACGCGCTGCTCCTGCCCGCCCGAGAGCTCGCGGGGTCGGTGGCGCGCGCGGTCCTCGAGGCCGACCAGGGTGAGCGCGATGCGGGCCCGCCGGCGGCGCTCCGCCGAGGGCAGGTCGGTCAGCAAGAGCGGCAGCTCGACGTTGCGCAGGGCCGAGAGCGCGGGCAGCAGGTTGTAGAACTGGAAGACGAAGCCTACGTGGGCCGCGCGCCAGTCCGCGAGCTCGCCGCCCGAGAGCCGATCGATGCGCCGGCCCTGCACCACGATGCTCCCGCCGGTGGGCGTGTCGAGGCCGCCGATCAGGTTGAGCAGGGTGGTCTTGCCGGAGCCGGAGGGGCCCATCAGGGCCACGAAGTCGCCGCTCGGGATGTCGAGGTCGACGCCGTGCAGCACCTCGATGCGCTCGCGGCCGCGCTGATAGACCTTGGTCACGCCGCGGATCTCGACCAGGACCGTCACGCGCGCGCCCTCACTTGTCCCCGAGCCGCACCGCCTGGCCGTCCTCGAGGCCGGCGGGAGGCGCGAGCACCACGCGCTCGCCCTCGCGCAGGCCGCTCACCACGCGGCGCTGGCCGGCCACGTCCGGGCCCAGGGTCACCCGGCGGCGCTCCACCTTCTTGTTATCGGTCACGACGAAGACGATCCCGTCGCGGCCGTCGGGGCGTACCGCCTCGGCCGGCACCAGCACTCCCGCGGCCACCGGCGCCGGTGCGGCGCCCGCGGGCTTGGAGTCGAGGAAGCCCACCCGCACGCCCATGTCGGGCACGATCCGCGGGTCCCGCGTCTTGATCGCGATCCGCACCTTGACGGTGGCCTTGCTCCGGTCTGCGGTCGGGATGATCGCGATCACCGCGCCGGGGATCTTCCAGTCGGGATAGGCGTTCAGCGTGGCCTCCACCGGCTGGCCGGGGGTCACGCGGTTGATGTAGGACTCGTTGACGTCGACCTGGATCTCGAGCGAGTCCATGTCCACGATGGTGCCGATGCCGGTGCGGGTGAAGCCGCCGCCGGCCGAGATCGGGGAGATCATCTCGCCCGGCTGCGCCGACTTGGCCACCACCACCCCGCTGAAGGGGGCGCGGATCACGGTGTTGTCGAGCTGCACCTGCGCCACCGACAGCGACTCCTGCGCCACCTTGATCTGCTCCTGGGTGCTGGCGAGCCGGGCCCGCAGCATGTCGCGCTGGGCGAGCGCGGCGTCCAGGCTCTGCGGGCTCACGAGCTGCCGGTCGTAGAGGCCCTGCTGGCGGACATAGTCACGCTCGGCCTGCTCGAGCTGCGCGCGCACCTCGGCCAGCTGGGAGCGCGCGGCCACGAGCTGGGCCTGCGCGAGGCCGAGCCCGGCGCGGGCCTCGGTGTCGTCGAGGCGCGCCAGCACCGCGCCCTCGCGCACGCGCATGCCCTCCTCGATCAGCACCTCGGTGACCTTGCCGGTGATCTTGGCCGAGACGGTGGCCTGGAGCCGGGCGGTGACGTAGCCGCTGGCGTCGAGCACCGAGCCGGCCCCGCCTCCGGGCGCGGCGGCGCGCGCCACCGTGGTCTGCACCACCGGCGGCCGCAGGCGGCCCCAGCCGAGCCAGAGCCCGCCGCCGCCCACCAGCAGGACCAGGGCCAGGATCGCGAGTAGACGACCGCGCCGGCGCGGCGGACGATCGGGGCCGCGGTCGATGCGCAGCTGCTTGAGGAGGTCGGACTGTTCCAAGGTCACCGGTTCAGGCACGAGGTCCCAGTGTGCCACAAGTGTCCATGATGGTAGAATCGCCACCCCGATTCCGATCGAACGCACCCGGGGGCATCGACATGGAGCTGGTCTCGAAGCGCTTCGCCGACACCGCCGTGGTCTTCCCGCAAGGCCGGATCGATCACGCTACCGCGGAGCAGTTCAAGGCCGCGCTCGCTCCTCACCTGGCCACCGCCGCGGCCCGGGGCCCTCTGGTGATCGACCTGACCGGGGTGGAGTACATCAGCAGCGTGGGCCTGCGCGTGCTCATGCTCGCGTCCAAGCAGGCGAAGGCCCAGGGCTGCACGCTGGCGGTGTGCGGGCTCCAGCCCGTGGTGCGCGAGATCTTCGAGATCAGCCGCTTCAACCTGGTCCTCCAGGTCTTCCCCTCGCTGCGCGAGGCCCTCGCCGCGCTTTCGACCGAGGCGCTCGCCGCCTTCGAGGCGGCCTGAGCCGGGCGCCGTGCTCGTCCGGTTCTGGGGCACGCGCGGCTCGATCCCGGTGGCCATGACCTCCGCGGAGGTGAAGCGCAAGCTGGTGACCGCGCTGGTGGCCGCGGCCGGTCGCGGCCTCGACACCCCCGGCAAGGCGCGCGCCTTCGTCGAGTGGGAGCTCGACTTCTCGGTGTCGCACACCTTCGGGGGCAACTCCTCGTGCGTGCAGATCGACACCGGCGGCCCCGACTACGTGCTGTGCGACCTGGGCAGCGGCGCGCGGCTGCTCGGCAACAACGTGCTGGCCACCGGCGGGCCGAGCGGCCACCGCTTCCACGTCTTCATGTCGCACCTGCACTGGGACCACATCATGGGGTTCCCGTTCTTCATGCCCGCGTACCTGCCCGGCAACCACGTCCGCATCTACGGCTGCCACGACCGCCTCGAGGAGGCGTTCCGCCGGCAGAATGCGGCGCCATCCTTCCCGGTCGACTTCTCCCGGATGGGCGCCCAGATCGAGTTCATCCAGCTCGAGCCCGAGCGTGACTACGACGTCGCCGGCCTGCGCGTCCGGGCCAAGCGGCAGCACCACGGCGGCGACTCCTACGGCTATCGCCTCGAGCACGACGGCAAGGTGGTGGTGTACTCCACCGACTCCGAGCACAAGCAGGACGATCCGGAGGAGGTGAGGGCCTTCGTGGAGTTCTTCCGCGAGGCGGACCTGGTGATCTTCGACGCCCAGTACTCGCTCGCCGACGCCATCTCGGTCAAGGAGGACTGGGGGCACTCGAGCAACGTGGTGGGGGTGGAGATGTGTCAGCTCGCGCGGGCGCAGCGTCTGTGCCTCTACCACCACGAGCCGATCTTCGACGACGAGCGCATCGCGGCGCTGCTGGCCGAGACGCGCCGGCTGGAGGAGATCACCCGCGGCGACCATCGGGTGGAGGTCCAGGCCGCCTACGACGGCCTGGAGATCACACTCTGAGGGGCGCGGCCTGACCGCGCCGGAGGGTGCGCCGCCGCCGAGCGCGGACGCCTACTGGGCCGAGCGGCGCTGGGCCCGCGCGCTGCGCGGTGGGCGCGGCCGGCCGCTCGGTGTCCTCCTGCTCCTCCTGCTCGTGGTCGCGGTGCTCGTTCCGGAGCTGCCGGGCCTGCGCCCCCTGCGGCTCGCCTCGTTCGACGCCTACCAGAGCCTCTCCCCGCGGGTGCCGCGCTCCGCCCCGGTGGTCATCGTCGCCATCGACGAGGAGAGCCTGCACCGGCTCGAGCAATGGCCGTGGCCGAGGAGCTGGCTGGGGCGTCTCGTGGCGCGGGTGGCGGAGGCGCGCCCCGCCGCGATCGGGATCGACATCTTCATGCCCGAGGTCGATCGGCTCTCGCCCGGGCGGATCGCGGGCCTCCTCGACGGGCTCGACCCCGCGGTGGCCCGGAAGCTCGCCGCCATGCCGAGCAACGACGCGGTGCTGGCCGATGCGCTCCGCGGCCGACCGACCGTCCTGGCCCTGGTCGGGGTCGACTCCGCCGAGACCGCGATGCCGGGCGGGCTCGGCGCCCCGCCGGTCCACGCGGTCGGCGGCGACCCCGCGCCGTTCGTGCGCCACTTCGCGGGCGCGCTCCGCAGCATCGTGGAGATCGACACGGCCGCGGCCGGGCGCGGCCTCGTGAGCATGGACCCGGAGCGCGGCGTGGTGCGGCGCATGCCGCTGCTGGCCACGGTGGGCGACATACTCGTACCCGGGCTCGGGCTCGAGATGCTGCGCGTGGCGGCGGGCGCGCCCGCGCTGTCGGCGCGGGTGGGCCGGGGCGGCGTCGAGGCGGTCGGGGTCGGCGACCTGGTCATCCCCACCGAGCCCGACGGCCGCGTGTGGCTGCACTACGGGCGATCGGATCCGGGCCGCTTCGTCTCCGCTGTCGACGTGCTCGCGGGCCGGGTCGAGCCCGAGCGGTTCCGGGATCGCCTCGTGCTGATCGGGGCCACCGCGTTCGGCCTCTCCGACTATCAGGCCACGCCGGTGACCGATCAGATGCCCGGGATCGAGATCCACGCCCAGCTCCTCGAGGGCATCTTCGAGGGCGCCCTGCTCACCCGCCCGCCGCTCGCCCGCGGGCTCGAGCTGGTGATCCTCGCCGCGGCCGGCCTGCTCCTCGTGTTCGCGGTGCCCCGGTTCCGGCCTCGCGTGTCGGCGGCCCTGCTGCTGGCCGTGATCGTGGTCGTGCTCGCGCTCGGCTTCGTCGCCTATCGCACGCGCGGGCTCCTGGTCGACGCGGCCACGCCCGCCCTGGGCCTGGCCGTGCTCTATACCGTGATGCTCGCGGTCACCCTCACCGAGACCGAGAGCCGCCGGCGCGCCCTGCGCCGCCAGGTCGAGCAGCAGCGGGAGGCGGCCGCGCGCCTCGCCGGCGAGCTGGAGGCGGCGCGGCGCATCCAGATGGGCACGCTTCCGCGCCCGTCGGTCGTCTTCCCGGCCGAGCGCCGATTCGATCTCTACGCCCGGCTCGACCCGGCGCGGGAGGTGGGCGGCGATCTGTACGACTTCTTCTTCCTGGACGCCGATCACCTCTTCTTCATGATCGGCGACGTCTCCGGCAAGGGTCTCCCCGGCAGCCTCTTCATGGCGATCAGCAAGGCGCTGTACAAGAGCACCGCCCTGCGGCGCCACGGACAGGTGGCCGCCATGATGCGCGAGGCGGACACGGAGATCTCGCGTGACAACGCGGAGGGGCTGTTCGTCACGGTGCTGGCCGGCATCCTCGACGCGCGCACCGGCGCGCTCGAGTACTGCAGCGCCGGTCACGAGCCGCCGTTCCTGCTGCCGCGCGCGAGCCGGCCGCTCTCACGGCTCACCGAGGGCGGCGGCCCGCCGCTCTGCGCGGTGGACGGCTTCGACTACACCGCGGCGTCGCACCAGCTCGAGCCGGGCGACGTGCTGTGCCTGATCACCGACGGCATCACCGAGGCCGCCCGCGCCGACGGGGAGCTCTACGGCCGGCTCCGTCTCGAGGCCCTGCTGACCGGCCTGGGCGCGGGAAAGACCGCGGGCGAGATCGGCGACGCCATCCGGCAGGACGTGGCCGCGTTCACCGGCGCCGCGGAGGCCTCCGACGACATGGCCGTCCTCGTCCTCAGCTACCTCGGCCCTACCGGACGCTGATCTCCACCCGCCGGTTCCGCGGCTCCGCCACCTCGTCGGGGGTGGGCACCAGCGGCTCGCGCTCCCCGCGCCCCTCCACGCGGATCCGCTCGGCCGCGATGCCGACCTTCACGAGCTCGTCGCGCACGCGCTCGGCGCGACGCAGCGAGAGCGTGTCGTTGTAGGGCACCGGCCCCACCCGGTCGGTGTGGCCGATGACCACGATCTCGGGAGCCGGGCGGCGCGCGATCTCGTCGACCACGCGCGCGAGCATCTGCCTGGAGTCGGGAGTGAGCTCGTCGCGGTTCTCGAGGAAGTACAGGAGAAAGGACGTCGGCCGGCCCGGCTGCGCCTCCAGCGCGGGGCCGAACGCCTGCCGCGCCTCTTGCTCGGTCACCGCGCCCGCCTCCACCCTCCCCGGCTCCTTCACGCGCGCCGCCGCGTAGGGCTGGTCGAGCACCGCCTGCTGGCCGTTGCTCTCCACGCTGAGCGCGCCGGTCTTGCCGTCCTGCCCCGGCATCAGCACGTAGAGGTCGTTGCGCGCGGGCTTCGCGCAGCCAACCAGGAGGAGCACCCCGAGGGCCGCGAGCCCGGCGAGACGAGACATCGCGCGCGGGCGCGTCAGTCCTCCTTCGGATCGCCGGTGCGGACGAGGAACTCGGTCCCTCGCACGCCCAGCACCGCGGCGGGGGTCTTCACCTTCATCGCGTCGGGCGACTGCTTGGCGAGCTTGCCGGAGACGACCGCGAGCGTGCCCTTTCGGAGCGAGCTCTCGAAGCCGCCCTGGTGCGTGGTGGAGTCGAAGGCGAACCGGTCGATCGCCAGCACGCTGTTGGGCCCCGCGGAGAGCAGGCTGTTGTCGAGGAAGGTGATGCCTACCGACCCGTCCGCCCCGGTGGTCACCACGTCGCCCGCCTGCACGACCGCCCCGACCGCCGCGGGCGTCTTCTGACCCGCGCGCTCGATCTGCACCGCGCCGCGGGACACCTTGATGTGGCCGGCCTCCTGGGCCGAGACCGAACTGGACATCACCGCGATCATGACAGCTGCAGTGGCCAGCACGACGAGGGGACGAGACATACGCTTGGTCCTCCGATTCCACGCGATAGCCGGCGCCTCGGCCGGCCGAGCGGGGCCTATGATAGCTGAAAGGGCAAGCCGTCGGCCGAGAACTCCAGGTGGATGTCTGACTGGATTCCCGCCCAACGGAGACCGGCGGACATCCCATGCGGAAGCATCCAGGTCTGTGTAAGACTGGGACCGCACGACGGGCCATGCGCAACCACGCATCCCCAGAAAGCTCCAGCCACGTCTCCCCGACCTCCCGGGTCGGACTATCCACACTTGACCTGCACCACCTCCGCGTTTTGGAGCAGAAATGGGGGTCATGCAGGTCGAGCGGTTGGGCTACGGGGCAATCCGCCTCGACACGGTCCCCAGACTTGATCGTGCCATTCGTATCTCTGAGGGGGCGGGGTTCACCCGGATTCCCGCCTATCGGCACAACCCGGACCCAGACGCGGTGTTCATGGAGCTCAGACTCGGATGATGGCGTCGGAATGATTGCTCGAATACCTGGAGGCGGCGATGAAGGGACGGGGCAAGATCAAGGGAATCCTGATCGAGGGAGACGACGGACACGAATACCTGTTCGGGTTCGGGCCGGCGGACCGGTCCAGGTCGCCGATCTTCAGCCGCCGGCAAGCCGACGGGACGTTTGAGCCGCTACAGAATACGGTCGAGACGTCCAAGCTGGCGATGAGGCAAATCGGTCACACGGGGGGACTGATTGGGCCCGGTATGGGGAAAGACTTCTGGCTCTGGGGCGTCTTTCGAGCGGCGCTTGAAGCGTTCCCTCCAATACCGACCTGGCCGACCTGGTCCTCCTGAAGTCGCAAATCAGGATGAAGAATCTTCAGCTGGCCTGCCTGGCAGTGCTGCTGGTCGGGGCAGAAGGCACCGATCCCAGGACCGGTGTCACGCTGACCAGGGATGGCGCGGCGGTCGTTCTGTCGGAGGCGGAGCGGTCTCAGATCGCCCGGCGAGTCGAGGCCCTCATCGTCGGGTGCGCGATAACCTCGGTGACAGCCCCGGATCTCTTCGCGGCGCGAGCACTGGGAAAAGAGTGGCAGGACGTCCGCGCCGGCTCCCACCTGTACGTGCGGTTCCCGACCCCGCTCCGCGCGGAGCGGGGTCGGGTACAGATCTCGGAGGTTGTCGTCGGGCTCGAGGACCCCTCCTTCATCGGCCCGGAGCTGTCCCGATACGACAACCAGGTCGTCGGGCACGTGAAATGTAGCGGCCGTCGCGCGCTCGCGCTGATGTGCGCGCCGCCCGTCCGGTCCCACCTGCTGGCCAGACAGAGAGCCAACTGCGCGGTCTACGATCGAATCGGCGACCCGCCGGAGAAGGAATAGAGTCCGGCGGGTGATCTACGCCAAGCCGTTCTTCGACCTGCAGCTCCGGTTCGCCCAGAAGGTCTCGGCCCTGTCCGGAATGCCCGTGGCGCAGACGTTGCTGGAGTACACGAATCTCTACATCCGGTTCGGCCTGGGCCGGGACTTCGATCCCACGCAGCCCACGTGGCGGGAGTATGTCGCTGGCTTGCAGACCGCGGACGATGCCGGCGAGTGGACGTATCGCTTCTATTTGACGCGGCCGGCGGCGGTGGCTCCGCCGAGCGTCGTGGCCACCTGTGGCTGCTTCTCGTACGCGCGGGTGGGCGATGATCGGATCCGCCTGCACTTCCTGAACGTCGAGACGGACGAGCACTCCCCGCTGGGCAGAGATCGGGTGGAGCAGCGATTGGCGGACCTGTCCGCCCTCTTCGAGTACGTCAAGCGGACCCAGCGCGCGCCGCTTCGGGTGCTGGGAATGTCGTGGTTGTACAACCTCGAGGCCTATCGTCGCCTGTTCCCATCGTCCTACACCGCGAGCGCTCGGGTAGCCGAGGCGCCCCGATTTCGCAACATGCCCCTGTGGGGGCAGTTCCTGGACCGACACGGGCAGGTCAAGGGGAGCCCGGCCCGCCAGTTCCTGGAGCGTCTCGAGCGCCAGCCGAGTCTGGACGGGCTGAGCCGGTGCTTTCCATTGCCCGTGCTCACCGCCGGCGCTCCGGTGGACGAGTTCTATGACTTCTACGGTATCCGGTGACCTCCCGCTTCATTCCGCGCTGGGGCGCGTCAGGCTCCGGTGAGGCCGTAGGCGGTCACGCTCGCTTCCTTCCCCCGGAGTGCGAGCTCGCCGCACGGCGTGGCCGCGACCCCGGCCGGCAGCGCGAGGCGCTCCAGCACCGCCCCCGAGGCGACCAGATCGAAGTCGGTCCGCTTGGCGTACTCCTCGAGACGTGCGGCGGTGTTGAGGATGTCTCCGACGAAGACGATCTGCCGTCGGAGGTCACCGAGCTCGCCGCCGGTGACCGTGCCGCCGTGGAGGCCGCCGCGGAAGGCGGGCAGCGCCCCGAAGTCACGCCGGTACCGGTCTCGGTCGCGCGTGACGGCCTCGCGGATCAGGAAGAAGCAGCGCACGCAGTTGGCCCCGCGGAGGCCCGTTTGCATCGGCCAGGTGATGACGACCTCGTCGCCCGCGTACTGGTAGATCTCGCCGTCGGTCTCGAGCACCGGCTCGCTCAGCTCGTCCACGATGCGGCGGAGCAGATCGAAGTAGCGGGCGCTGCCGAGGCGCTCGGCGAGCTGGGTGGAGCCCGCGAGGTCCATGAACAGGAAGATGCGCTCCTCCGCCTTGGGCCGGTGGTAGACGCCGGCGACGAAGTAGCCCAGGACGTTCGCGCCGATCATGCGATTCATCTGGAGGATGAACTGGACGGCGACCGCGACCAGCGCGAAGAAGGGCACCGCGTAGACCAGGTGGGCCTCCCGGAAGCTCAGGAGGAAGCGCGCCGGATCGCGACTCGTGACCACCTGGCCCACCGCGCGCCCCACGAAGAACAGGACGAGCACGATCGCGCTGCTCACCGCCAGGTCCGCCCGGAAGGTGAGCCGCCGGAGCCAGGGCCGCGCGCGCCCCTCGCGGACGAACAGCATGTAGCCGCCCACCAGGAGCGAGATCAGGACCGCGTCGACCACGCCCTGCACGGCCTCGCCCAGGGAGACCCCGCTGGTCAGGAGGTTGAAGACGGGAGTGATGACGACGGCCACGAGCATGACGGCCGCGAGCTGGCGACGACGGATCCGCGCGCGGGCGCTTGCCATGGCGAGATAGCATAGCCTCACGCGCGCACGGTGTACCACCGCTGGCCGTACAATAGGCCGATGACGGTCGCCCGCCACAGCCGGACCTTCCCCGCCCGCCGCGATGCGCTCCCGCGGGTCGATGCCTTCCTCGGCGAGGTGTGCGCGGAGGCCGGGCTCGGGCGCGAGCCCTGCCTGCGGCTCACGCTCCTGGTCGAGGAGCTCTTCACCAACACCGTGATGCACGGCCACGGGGCGGACAGCGACGCGCCGGTGCGGCTCGAGTGCGAGGTGGCTCCCGGCCGGATCGCGCTCGTCTACGAGGACACCGGCCCCGCGCACGATCCGTTCGCCCAGGTGACCGCTCCGGACGCGGACGCGCCTGTCGAGGATCGCCCGGTGGGCGGGCTCGGCGTGCTGCTCGTCTCCGCGATGGCCGAGCAGCTCGAGTACCGCCGGGACGGCGACCGCAACCGCATCTCGCTCGTCATCGGCACCGCTTCCTGAGCGGCCGTCGCCCGAGGCCCCGGGCCCCCGTTCGAGCCTAGGCAGGGTGGGGCGCTCCCTGCTACCATCCCCCGCGGAGGTCTCCCCCCATGAACTGGAAGTCGGAGATGGACGAGCTGAGGCGCCGCGAGGAGTTCGCGGAGCAGCTGGGCGGCGCCGAGCGGGTCAAGCGGCAGCACGACGGTGGTCGCTACACCATCCGCGAGCGCATCGACCGCCTGGTGGACGGGGGCAGCTTCCACGAGATCGGCAAGATCGCGGGCAAGGCCTCCTACGACGGCAAGAACGACCTCAAGGAGCTGACGCCGTCGAACTTCGTGTTCGGGCGGGCCCGGCTCGACGGTCGCCCGGTGGTGGTGGGCGGCGACGACTTCACGGTGCGCGGCGGCTCGGCCGACGCCACCATCAAGGGCAAGCACAACCAGTGCGAGCAGATGGCGAACGAGCTGCGCCTGCCCCTGATCCGCCTGGTCGAGGGCTCGGGCGGCGGCGGGTCGGTGAAGACCATCGAGACCACCGGCCGCGCCAACGTGCCCGGCGTCTCGGGCTGGGAGTGGGTGGTCAACAGCATCGGCACCGTGCCGCG
>JBGQHJ010000120.1:0-15093 GCA_041497895.1 Methylomirabilia bacterium | reverse complement strand
GGTGCTCCGCGAAGGCGCGGAGCCGCTCGCGCGCCTGCTCCGGCGTCTCCGCGGTCACCGCCAGCCGATGGTCGAAGGTGGCGCGGCCGGAGCTGGCCGTGGCACAGAGGTCGGCGAGCGGGGCCGGCGCCGGGTCGAGCCACTCCGCCCATCGCCCGGCCAGCGCGCGCAGGGCTGCCTCGCTCCTGGCCGAGAGGGCGAGCACGTGCGCGGGCTGGGCCGGCGCCTGGGCGGGCGCGGCCGGCGCGGGCGCGGCCTCCACGATCAGGTGCACGTTGGTGCCGCTGAAGCCGAAGGAGCTCACCCCGGCGACGTGCAGGCCGGCCGGCCAGGGGCGCGCCTCGCTCGCGACGGCCACCGGCAGCTCGGCCCACGGGATGTACGGGTTCGGTGTCTGGAAGTGCAGCTGGGCCGGGATCTCGCCGTGCTGGAGCGCGAGGATCACCTTGATGAGCCCGGCCACCCCGGCCGCCGACTCCAGGTGGCCGATGTTCGTCTTCAGCGAGCCCACGAGCACCGGGCGATCGCTCGCGCGCCCGGCGCCCAGCGCCGCCCCGAGCGCGCGCATCTCGATCGGGTCGCCGAGCGAGGTCCCGGTCCCGTGGGCCTCGACGTAGGCGACCTGGTGGGGCGCGAGCCGGGCGTTGGCGAGCGCGGCGCGCACGACCGCCTCCTGCGCGGGGCCGTTCGGCGCGGTGAGCCCGTTGCTGCGTCCGTCCTGGTTGACGGCGGTGCCGCGGATCACCGCGAGCACGCGGTCGCCGTCGGCCCGCGCGTCGGAAAGCCGCTTGAGGACGACGAGGCCGCAGCCCTCGGCCCGGACGAAGCCGTCCGCGCGGGCATCGAAGGCCTTGCACCGGCCGTCGGGCGCCATCATGTGCGCACGCGACAGGATGATGGTCGTCTCGGGAGCCAGGATCAAGTTGACCCCGCCGGCCAGCGCCATCCGGCACTCGCCGCTGCGCAGGCTCTGGCACGCCAGGTGGACGGCCACCAGCGACGAGGAGCACGCGGTGTCGATGGCCACGTTCGGGCCCTGCAGCCCGAGCAGGTACGCGACGCGGCCGGCGGCCACGCTGTGCGCGCCGCCGGTGGCCACGTAGGCGTCGAGCCCGGCGGGGTCCCCTCGCACGATGCGATGAAAGTAGTCCGCGTTGCACATCCCCACGAACACGCCGGTGGCGCTGCCGGTCAGCGCGTCGGGCGCCTGCCCGGCGTCTTCCAGCGCCTCCCACGCGACCTCCAGCAGGAGCCGCTGCTGCGGATCCATGCTGGCCGCCTCCCGCGGGGTGATGCCGAAGAACTGGGCGTCGAAGCGATCGACGTCGCGGAGAAAGCCGCCGAAGCGCGTCGCCATCTTGCCGGGCACGTCCGGATCCGGATCGTAGTAGGCGTCCACGTCCCAGCGGTCGCGAGGCACCTCGGTGATCGCGTCGTCGCCGCGACGCAGGAGCTCCCAGAACGCGGCCGGCGAGTCGGCCCCTCCCGGGAACCGGCACCCGAGTCCCACGACGGCCAGTGGCTCCGGGGCCGCGCCCTCCAGCGCCTCGACCCGGCCCTGCAGCTCGAGCGCAAGCAGCGCGAGGCGCTTGGGGGACATCTTCGAGACCCGGTCGAGGAAGTCGCTCACGGTCGCCCGCCTCCCAGCCGCTCGCCCAGGAGACGATCCACCTCGTCGTCGCTCAGATCCTCGACCCGGCTCAGCACCGTCGCGGGCGCGGGCTTCGCCGCGACCGGCGCGGTCGCCTCGAGTCCCAGCACGTCCCGGGCGAGGAAGTGGGCGATCGCGTCCACCGTCGGGTAGTCGAAGACCAGGGTGGCGGGCAGCCCGCCGTCGAGCGCCAGGTCGCTCTTCAGGACGTTCCGGAGCTCGACCGCCATCAGGGAGTCGATGCCGAGCTCCTTCAGCGGCCGCAGCGCATCGACGGTCTCCCCTGAGTCGAGGCCCAGGACGCGACGCGTCCGATCCGCGATGTGATCACGGAGGAGCGCGTGGCGCTTCGCGGGCGCCGCGGCCTCCAGGTCCGCGCGCAGATCACGCGCCGGACGGGCCGGGGCCGCCGCGGCCGCTGCCCCATGCGCCCGCCGCGCCACGGCCCGCAGCAGCGACGGCGGGTGACCGCCCGGCAGCCGGGACAGGAACACCGGCCAGTCGATCGGCGCCACCATGACCTGGACGGCGCCGGCGGCCATGACCGCCTCGAGCGCGGCCAGCCCATCCTCCGGGCGCATGCGCCCGATACCCTGGCCGGCCAGGCGCCGGCCCGCGTCGTGCTCGACGACCGCGCCCACCTCCGCCCACGCGCCCCAGTCGATGGAGAGCGCGGGGAGGCCGCGGGCGCGGCGGTGATGCGCGAAGGCGTCGAGGAATGCGTTGGCGGCGGCGTGGTTCGCCTGGCCGGGCGAGCCCAGGACCGCCGCGATCGAGGAGAAGAGCACGAAGAAGTCGAGCGGCGACCCCGCGGTGGCGTCGGCGAGATGACGCGTGCCCGCGACCTTCGCCGCCATCACGCGCGCGAGCTTCCCGGCGTCCTGCTGGGCGAGCAGGCCGTCGTCGAGGATCCCCGCCGCGTGCATCACGCCACGGAGCGGTGGCCGCTCGGCGCCGAGCCCGGCGAGCATGCG
This sequence comes from Methylomirabilia bacterium, assembly GCA_041497895.1. Lineage (GTDB taxonomy): Bacteria > Methylomirabilota > Methylomirabilia > Rokubacteriales > CSP1-6 > CAMLFJ01. The sequence continues at coordinate 12,468 of JBGQHJ010000120.1, read as the reverse complement.
GTCCACCTGCGTCCGATCCGAGACGTCGGCCTGGACCACCGACACCCGCGCGCCGGCCTGCTCCAGCGCCGCGATCGACCCCGCCGCCCCCGCCGACGGGGCACGACGGCCCGCCAGCACGAGCGAGCGCGCGCCCCGTCCCACCAGCCAGCGCGCCACCTCGAGACCGAGCCCACCAAACCCGCCCGTCACGAGATACGTCGCGTCGGCGCGGATCGCGGGCGCCGGCGCCGTGCCGGCCTCGGCCGCCGCCGTGAGCACGATCTTGCCGCAGTGCCGGGCCTGCGCCATGTGGCGGAACGCGCTCGTCGCCTCCGCGAGCGGGAACGCCGTGACCGGCGGCACCGACAGCTCGCCCGACGCGGCGGCGGCCAGGATCTCGGTCATGTGACGGCGGACTACGTCGGGCGCGCTCACCGCGAGATCGCTCCAGTCGATGACCATGTAGCGGACGTCCGGCCGCGCCCGCCGCATCTCCTCCTCGCTCCAGATCCCACGCTTGCCGATCTCGAGGAAGCGCCCGTCGCGGGCGAGCACCGCCACGCTCGCCCCGATCGCCTCGCCGGAGAGCGAGTTGAGGACGAGGTCGACGCCGCGCCCGTCGGTGGCGCGCAGGACCTCGTCCCGGAACTCGACTGATCGCGAGTCGAACACGTGCGCCACACCCTGCGCCCGGAGGAAGTCGCGCTTCTCTGCGCTGCCCGCGGTGGCGAGGACGCGCGCGCCGCGCCGCTGGGCCAGGCGCACCGCGGCCGAGCCCACGCCGCCGGCCCCGGCGTGGACGAGGACCCGCTCTCCGGGCCGCAGGCCTCCCACCGTGAACAGCGCGTGCGCGCCGGTGATGAAGGCCACCGGCAGGCTCGCGGCCTGCTCGAAGGTGAGCTCGACCGGCTTCGGCGCCACGAGCGCCGCCCGCGCGATCACGGAGGTGGCGAGGCATCCGGCTGCGATGGCCACCACGTGGTCCCCGACCCGCAGGGAATCCACGCCCGCGCCCACCGCCACGATCGTGCCGGCGCACTCGCTGCCGAGCGGGCCGGCCTCGCCCGGGTACAGGTCGAGGGCGTTCAGCACGTCCTTGAAGTTGAGCGCGGCGGCCCGGACCAGGATCTCGACCTCCCCGACGCCCGGCGCGCGGCGCGGAGCGCGCCGCAGCGCGAGCCCCTCCAGGCGGCCCGGTGTCGATCGCTCGAGGCGCTCGACCTCCGGGGCCGGTGCGGGGTATCGCGCGGGCGACCGCCCCAGGCGGGCCGCGAACCGATGCTCGCCACGCCAGGCGATCTGCTCTTCACCGTCGCGCGGGGCGAGCAGCTCGGCGAGAAGGGCGACGACCGGGTCCACCGCCGGGGACGGGTCGAGGTCGACGCAGATGCACTCGAGCTCGGGGTGCTCGCGCACGACGGTGCGACCGATCCCCCACACCGGCGCCTGCGCGAGGGCGGGGGGCGTCGCATCCTGCGCCAGCCGCTGCGCTCCACGCGAGACCAGCCAGAGCGGCGCGGCCGCCGCGCGGCCGCCCGCGAGGAGCCCCTGCACGACGTGAAGCGCGCCGACCGCGGCGCCGAGCGGGGCGGACTCATCCGCCCCAGGCCCGGCGTCTTCCTGGGCGTCGAGCGCCCACAGATTCACCACGCCCCGGGACCCGGCGCCGCCCGCGACCTCGAGCGCCCGGCGCACCGCCACCGCGTTCATCGGGTCGGCCGCGCTCGGGTCGCCCGCGGCGCGACCCACGGCGGCACGCACCACCAGACACGGCGCCCCGTGCGCCCGAAGCCGCTCCGCGAGCCGATCTCCGACCCCACCGCGGTCCGCGAGCACGACCCAGGGGCGGGTCTCGGCGGTGGTCTCGCGCCGGACCGCCACGATCACCGACTGGTGCCCGAGGGTCCCCTGGACCGCGGCCGGGTCGGGGACCGCGGTCACCCCGGAGAAGCCCGCGTCCTCGAGGAGCGTCATCCACCGCGCCCGGGCGAGGAGCGGGTAACGCGGGCGCAGCGCGTCGTCCGAGAACTTCCACCACCCGTCGGTGAGACCGAAGGTGAGATCGATCCAGCGCTGCGGCACCGTCACCTCGACGAGGATCAGGACACCGCCCGGAGCCAGGCGCCGCTGGCAGTGGTCGAGGGTCCGGCGCAGGTCCGCGGTCGCGTGCACGACGTTGGCGGCCACGATGACGTCGTAGCGCGCGGCCTCGAGCTCCTCCGGAGTCGGCTCGGCCTCGAGGTCGAGCGTCCGGGTCCGCAGGAACGGATATCCCGCGAAGCGCGCGCGCGCGCGCGCGGCGAACGCGCCGGAGACATCGGAGAAGACGTACTCCGAGCGCTCGGCCGGCAGTACCGGTAGCACCGCCGCGGTCGTCCCGCCGGTTCCGCCCCCGACTTCGAGGATCCGGATGGGCCGACCCGCCGGCAGCCGGTGGAGTGTCGCCTGGACGGCTTCGCGGACGAGTGCCCCCGAGACCCGGGCCAGCGGAGATTCGTGATACAGCCGCTCGGCCACATCCAGCGAGCCGTCCGGAAAGAGCAGCGCGAGCGGGTCGCACGTCCCGCGCACGACATCGGCAAGGCGCGGACCACAGCGGACGAGGAGCGTGTTCTCCGCGCCCGCCACCGCCTCGTGGCCGTCGAGCGCGCGCGCCAGCCGTTCCACCGCCACGCCGGATCCGTCACGGACGGTGACCCAGCCTTCGTCGGTGGCCCGCAGGAGCCCGTCCTCGGCCAGGATGTCGAGCCAGCGGTCGAGCAGGCGCCGGTAGCGCGGCAGCACCCCGAGGGCGGCGGCAAGTCCGTCGCGGCGCAGCACGCACCCCGGCTTCAGATCGCAGCCGAGGGTCCGAAGCGCGCCGACGACGTAGGCCACGCTGAGCCGGTCGAGCGCGCGGATCGCCTCGTCGTAGCGCGCGAGCTCCGGATGCGCGGCCCAGCGTGTCACCTCGGCGGCGAGCCGCGCCGTGGTAGCGCCTGCGTCGTCCGACGCGGCGGGCAGGGGCGCCGGGGGCCAGGCGATCTCGTGGAGCCACTCCGCGATGGCCCCGGCCGGCCGGCGCGCGGCCCCGCGCGGCGCCCGCTTGAGCCGGAGCCCCACCAGCTCCGCGACGACCCAGCCGTCGTCGTCGAGCACCTGCAGGTCCGCGGTCAGGGTGTCGCCGACGAGCGACGAGGTCAGCCGGGCCCGGCTCCACACGGACCGCCCGGCACGGCCGACGACCCGGAACCGGTCGAGTGCCATCGGGAGGAACACGTGGTCCACCACGGTCGCCGCCGGCACCGCGGCCGCGACGGCCTGGACGCAGGCGTCGAGCAGCAGCGGGTGCATCCGATAGGACGGCTCATCGCCGACCTGGGCGGGCAGCTCCACCCGAGCGAGCGCTTCTCCATCGATCCGGTCGACCTGACGCACGCCGCGGAACACCGGGCCCAGCTCGAGCCCGCGCCCGTCGAGGCGCGTGTAGAAGTCGGGACCGGAGAGCGCCTCGGTGCAGCGCCGGCGCGTCTCGTCGAGGGAGTCCACGGCGGCGACCGCCTCGCCGTCGGGGCGGACCCGGCCCTCGACGTGGAGCGTCCAGCGGGCCGCCCCGTCGCCGACGAGGCTCCAGACCTGCGCCGTCATCGAGCCGGCCGCGGCAGGGGTCAACACCACCTGGACGGTCCGCGTTTCGCCGTCCGGGATCACGAGTGCTTCCTGCAGCGTGACGTCCTCGATGCGATGCGCTGGGCCGACGCAGGCCAGGGCCGCGGTCCCGATCATCTCGAGATGGGCCGTGGCCGGCACCACGATCGCGCCGTCGATCCGGTGCTGGTCGAGGAAGGCGGGCGCGGTCGCGCTCAGCTCGGCCTCGAACTGAGCGCCCGGCAGCGGGGAATGCAGGCGCCGGGCGAGGAGGGGATGTGCGACCGCGGTCGCGCTCCGGTCGGCCGCGGGGCCGCGCGCCGTCGACGCGGGCGCGCTCGAAAGCCAGTACGTTTCGCGCTGAAACGCGTAGGTCGGCAGCTCCACGCGCCGGCGCGCGTATCCGCGATCGAAGGCGGCCCAGTCGACCTCCGCCCCCGCCGCCCACAACTGCGCGAGGCTCTCGAGCATCTGCTCCCAGTCGCCTCGACCCGCTCGCAGCGACGGCGCCCAGGTCCGCTCGGCCGCCTCCAGGCACCGGCGCCCGAGCCCGAGCAACGTCGTCCCCGGCCCCACTTCCACGAACGCGTCGACCCCGAGCGTCCCCACCGTGGCCATCGCGTCCGCGAACTGGACCGGCTCCCGCACCTGCCGCACCCAGTACGCTCCATCGATCTCTGCCGCTCCCACCACCCGCCCGGTCACCGTCGACACCCACGTCACCGTCGGCGCCCCCCACCGCGCGGCCTCCGCCTCCGCCGCGAACGCCCCCTGCATCGGCGTCATCAGCCCCGAGTGAAACGCGTGCGAGACCCGCAGCGACTGGCTCCCGATTCCCTGCGCCTCGAGCCGCGCCACCACCGCCGCCACCGCCTCGGCGGCTCCCGACACCACCACGCTCTCCGGCCCGTTCACCGCCGCGAGCCCGACGTCCGCCACGCCGGCCGCGCGGACCGCCGTGACCACGGCCGTCACCGCCGCCTCCGAAGCGTCCACCGCCACCATCGCCCCGCCCGCGGGCAGCGTGCCCATGAGCCGCCCGCGGGCGGCGACCACCCGCGCCGCCGCCGCCACGTCGACCACGCCCGCCACGCACGCCGCCGCAAACTCCCCCACGCTGTGCCCCACCACCACCGCGGGCCGCACGCCCCAGGCCCGCCACACCTCCGCCAACCCCCACTGCACCGCGAACAGCGCCACCTGCGCCGTCGCCGTCTCGTCCACGGCCACCGCGCCATCGCCGCGGATCACCGCCGCCAGGCGCGCGGCCTCCGCCGCCTCCAGCGCGGCCCCGACTCGGTCCACCGCCGCCCGGAAGACCGCGCTCCCCGCGTACAGGGCCCGCCCCATCCCCGCGTACTGCGCCCCCTGGCCCGGGAACAGGAACGCCAGGCGCGGCCGGCGCGCCGACCGGCGGACGTGCCCGCGGCCGACGCGGGGCGAAACCCCATCGGTCTCGAGCGTCCGAAGGCGCGCGCGCGCCTCCTCGGCGCTCGACACGACGATGGCGAGACGGTGCTCGAGCTGCGCGCGGCCGGTGCCCGCGCTGAAGCACATATCAGCGAGGTCGCCCTCGGCCTGATCTAGCCTGGCCGCGTAGCGCGCGGCCAGCTCGGCGAGCGCGGTCGGGCTCTTGGCCGAGATGGTGAGCACGTGCGCCGGCCGGGCGGTCTCCGACGGTGTCGCCGGCGAGGCCGCCGGGGCGGCTTCCACGATCACGTGGGCGTTGGTGCCGCTGAAGCCGAAGGAGCTCACCCCGGCGAGCCGCCGTCCCGCCGGCCACGGGCGGATCGCGTCCACCACGTCCACCGACAGCTCGCTCCAGGCCACGTGCGGGTTCGGAGTCCGGAAATGCAAATGCGGCGGGATCTCGCCGTGCTGCAGCGCGAGGATCGTCTTGATGAGCCCGGCCACACCGGCCGCGGCCTCCAGATGCCCGATGTTCGTCTTGACCGAGCCCAGCAAGAGCCGGCGCTCGGGAGCCCGGCGCGCGGCGAGGACGGCTGCGATGGTCCGGACCTCGATCGGATCGCCGAGCGACGTCCCGGTGCCGTGCGCCTCCACGTAGGCGATGTCCTCCGGCGCGACGCCGCCGTTGGCCAGGGCCTCCCGGATGACCGACTCCTGGGCCGGCCCGCTGGGGGCGGTGAGGCCCGCGCTCGGGCCGTCCTGGTTCACCGCGCTCCCGCGCACGACCGCGAGGACGCGGTCGCCGTCCGCGAGCGCGTCGGACAGCCGCTTGAGCACCACCACGCCACAGCCCTCGCCCTCGCTGAATCCGTCCGCGCTGGCGTCGAACGTCTTGCAGCGCCCGTCGGGGGCGAGCATGCGCGCCTTGGAGAAGGCGATCGTGTTCTCCGGGGACAGCGTGAGGTGCACGCCGCCCGCGACCGCCATCCGGCACTCGCCGCTCCGCAGGCTCTGGCAGGCCAGGTGGATGGCGACCAGCGAGGACGAGCACGCGGTGTCGACGGTGAGGCTCGGCCCCTGCAGTCCGAGGACGTAGGACAGGCGGCCGGCGGCCATGCTGTGGGCGTTCCCGGAGGCGTAATAAGCGTCGAGGCGGCCCGACTCCGGCGCCGCGAGCATCCGCTGGGCGTAGTCGGTGCTGGCGATGCCGACGTACACGCCGGTCCGGCTCCCGCCCAACCGGTCGGGCGCCTGGCCCGCGCTCTCGAGGGCCTCCCACGTGACCTCGAGCAGGAGCCGATGCTGCGGGTCCATCGCGAGCGCCTCGCGCGGAGAGATCCCGAAGAACGGGGCGTCGAAGCGGTCCACGTGCTCGATGAACGCTCCCCGGCGCGTGGCGGTGCGGCCCGGGGTGGTCACGTCCGGATCGTAGTAGGCGTCGACGTCCCAGCGGTCCCGCGGCACCTCGGTCACCGCGTCGACCCCGTCGCGCAGCAGGAGCCAGAACGCGGCCGGATCGGTGGCCCCGCCCGGGAACCGGCAGCCCATGCCGATCACCGCCAGCGGCTCGGTCCGCGCACCCTCGAGGCGGGCGACCTTCGCCTGCATCTCCTCGAGCGCGATGAACGCGCGCCGGAGCGGCGAGAGCGCGGCGGGTCCGTCGGTCGGCTGGGTCATCGTCCTCGCGTCCTCACAGGCTCTCCAGCTTCTTCACGAGCAGGGCTTCCACCTCGTCCTCGGACAGCTCCGCGATGCGAGCCGCGGCCTCGGACGCAACCGTGGGCGGCGCGGCCGCCGCTTCCGCCCGTCCCTCGACCGGTGCTCCGTTCGCCTCGGTGACCAGCCGCACCACCAGGGCCGCGATCGCCTCGATGCTCGGATGCTCGAAGATCAAGGTCGCGGGGAGCCCGCGCCCGAGCCCGAGCCCCAGCGCGAGACGGCTGCGCAGCTCGACCGCCATGAGGGAGTCGAGACCGAGATCCATCAGGGCTTGCCGAGGATCGAGCGTCTCGGGGCGCGCCACCCGCAGCACCGCCGCCACCTGGCCGACCACGTACTCCACCGCGAGATGGCTCCGGTCGGCCGGCAGCGCCTCGCGGAGGCGTCGGGCGGCCTCGGCCGACGCGGGCGCCGCCGCGCGGGCCCCTACCGAGACGCGCTCGAGCTGGCGGGAGCCCGCGTCCGACGCCGGCCCCGCCTCGGCCGGCGCGCGCGCGACGAGGACGTGCTGGCCGAGGATCTCGGCCGGCGAGCCCGACTCGGGCAGGACCGCGACGCCGTCGAACCCGGCCCGCTCGAGCGCGGTGCGCCAGTCGGCGGCGGTGAGGAGCGGGCTGTCGCTCCGGGCCGCCTCCTCGAATCGCTGCCAGCCCTCGATCAGGCCGGTGGTGACGTCGAACCACGGCAAGTGGGCCGTGGCCTCGCACAGGACCAGGAGCCCGCCCGGCGCCAGCAGCGACCGCGCACGCCCGAGCGTCGCCGGGATGTCGCGGGTGGCGTGGATCACGTTGGTGGCGACCACCACGTCGAAGCCGTGCCGAGGGAAGCCCTGCTCGGCCGGGTCCCGCTCGATATCGAGGATCCCGTAACGCAGGAACCCGTACGCCGGCCACTTCTGCTCCGCGCGGCCGAGGAACGCGGTCGACACGTCCGTGAACCAGTAGACCGTCCGGTCGGCCGGCAGGGCGGGCAGCAGCGCCGCGGTCGTCCCGCCGGTGCCCGCGCCGATCTCGATCACGCGGAGCGGCGCGGCGGCGGCCTGACCGGCCCGGGCGACCACGACCGAGCGCACGAGCGCGCTGAAGTACCGCGACAGGGCCCAGTCCTGGTAGAGAGCCTCGGCAGTCGCGAATGATCCGTCCGGGAACAGGGTCTCGAGCGGGCTGGCGGCACCGGTGAGGATCTCGACCAAGCGGCCACCGCACCGCTCCACGTACTCGAGGAGCGCGGGGACGTCCCGCAGCGCCGCGCGGGCCTCGACGAGTGATCCGGCCAGATCGGGATCCGGCAGCGGCTGGCGCGCCACGAACCCGTCGCCGGCGGCGGTCAGCTGGCCGAGTGCGGCGAGCCGGCGCAGCCAGCGCGAGAGCAGGTGTCGGTACGTCGGCGCGATGCCGTGAGCCTCGCGCAGGCCGTCCGCGGTGTGCGCGTCGCCCGCCACGCCGAAGACCCGCAGGCGCCGCAGCGCCTCCACGATGTAGGCGGTGGAGAGACGCTCGAGGGCCCGCCACTTGCCCGGAAACGCCGCGAGGTCGAGATCGAGCGGCGACTGCGTCGCCTGGAGCCGGCCCGCCGTGACGACCGCGGCCCACGCCGCCTCGGGGTCGAGGGGCGCCCGGCGCGCGCCATCGGCCGGCGCCGACGCCTCGAGCCAGTGCGGCTCGCCCTGCCAGGGATAGGTCGGCAGCGACACCCGATGCCGCGGCTGCTCCCGGTCGAGCGCGGCCCAGTCCACCGCGACTCCCGCCGTCCAGAGCGTCCCGAGGCTCTCGAGCATCTGCTCCGAATCCTCCCGCCCCGCCCGCAGCGACGGCGCCCAGATCCGCCCCGCCTCGTCCAGGCACCGGCGCCCCAGGCCAAGGAGCGTGGTCCCCGGCCCCACCTCCACGTACGCCTCCACCCCGAGCGTCCTCACCGTCTCCATCGCCGCGGCGAACTGCACCGGCTCCCGCACTTGCCGGACCCAGTAGTCGGCCTCGATCTCTCCTGCCTCCACCATCCGGCCCGTGACCGTCGACACCCAGGTCACCTGGGGCATGCCCCACCGCTCGCCGGCCGCCTCGGCCCTGAACGCCTCCTGCATCGGGGTCATCAGTCCCGAGTGAAACGCGTGCGACACCCGCAGGGCCTGGGTGCGAATCCCGGTCGCGGCCAGCCGCGCCGCCACCGCCGCCACCGCCGCCGCGGCCCCCGACACCACGACGCTGTCGGGGCCGTTCATGGCGGCGATCCCGACCTCTCCCGCGCCGGTCGCGCGCGCCGCCTGCACCACGGCCTCCACGACGGCAGCGCCGCCTTCCACCGCCGTCATCGCCCCGTCCCTGGGCAGCGCGCCCATCAGCCGCCCTCTCGCTGCCACCACGCGCGCCGCGGCCTCCACCTCCATCACTCCCGCCACGCACGCCGCCGCGTACTCCCCCACGCTGTGTCCCACCAGCACCGTGGGCTGTACGCCCCACCCCCGCCACACCTCCGCCAGCCCCCACTGCACCGCGAACAACGCCACCTGCGCCGTCGCCGTTTCATCCACCGGCTCGGTTGCCGTCCCCGACACCACCGCCTGCAGCCGCTGCGCCCACTCCGGCCCCAGCGCGGTCCCAACCCGGTCCACCGCCGCACGGAAGATCACGCTGCTCGCGTAGAGTCCCCGCCCCATCCCCGCGTACTGCGCCCCTTGCCCGGGAAACAGGAACGCCACCTCCGGCGCCGGCCGCCCGCGCTCCACGTATCCCACCCGGAGTGGCCTGACCGGCTCCGTGCCGGCGCGCCAGCCGCGCAGGCGCTCCTGCATCTCGCGCGCGCTCCGTCCGACCACCGCGAGCCGATGCTCGAGCGGAGATCGCCCGACATTGGCGGTGAAGCAGACGTCTGCGATCTCCACGTCGGGCTCGCCCAGCCGCTCCGCATAGCGATCCGCGAGCGCGGCCAGTGCGGCACCGGTCCGGGCCGACAGCGTGAGCACGTGCGCCGGACGCGCGGGTGTGGACGCCGGGTCCGTCGCGGGCGCCGCCTCCACGATCACGTGCGCGTTGGTGCCGCTGAAGCCGAACGAGCTCACCCCGGCCAGGCGCGGCCCGGCCGGCCACGGACGCCGCGAGATCGCCACCTCGATCGGGAGCGCGTCCCACGCGATGAGCGGGCTCGGCGTCCGGTAGTGCAGGTGCGGCGGGATCTCGCGGTGACGCAGAGCGAGGATCGTCTTGATGAGCCCCGCGATCCCCGCGGCCGACTCCAGGTGGCCGATGTTCGTCTTCGCCGAGCCCAGGCAGAGCCGCCGCCCGGGATCGCGGCCCGGCCCCAGCGCCGCGGCCACCGCGTTGACCTCGATCGGATCGCCCAGCGCGGTGCCGGTGCCGTGCGCCTCAAGGTAGGCGATCTCGTGCGGCGCCACGTCCGCGCTCGCGAGGGCGCGACGGATCAGGGCCTGCTGCGCGGTGCCGTTCGGCACGGTGAGCCCGCCGGTCCGGCCGTCCTGGTTGACCGCCGAGCCCCGGATCACCGCGAGGACCCGGTCGCCGGCGGCGAGCGCGGCGGACAGGCGCTTCAGCACCACGACCCCGCAGCCCTCGCCGCGGGCGTACCCGTCCGCGGCGGCGTCGAACGTCTTGCAGCGGCCGTCGGGCGCGAGCATCCCGTTCTTGCACGCTCGGATGAACGAGTCCGGGCTCAGGATGAGGTTGACGCCTCCCGCTAGGGCCACGTCACACTCCCCGGCCCGCAGGCTCTGCCCCGCGAGGTGGACCGCGACCAGAGACGACGAGCACGCGGTGTCGACCGAGACGCTCGGGCCGTGCCAGCCCAGCACGTAGGACAGCCGGCCGCTCGCGAAGCTGAACGCGTTGCCGGTGCCCTCGTAGGTGTCGATGCGCGTGGGGTCGCCCGCGCGCGTGTGCAGGTGCGCATAGTCGGCGTTGCTGATGCCCACGAACACGCCGCCGGCTCCACGCTCGATCCGGGACGGGACCACGGCCGCGTCCTCGAGCGCCTCCCACGCGACCTCGAGCAGCACCCGCTGCTGCGGATCCATGCTCGCAGCCTCGCGGGGGGAGATGCCGAAGAACTGCGCGTCGAACCGCGTCACGTCGCGCACGAAGCCGCCCCGGCGCACGTACGTCTTGCCGGCCGCGGCGGGATCGGGATCGTAGTAGGCGTCCACGTCCCACCGGTCGGGCGGGATCTCGATGATCGCGTCGCGCCCGTCCCGCAGGAGCGTCCAGAACGCCTCCGGCGTGTCCGCGCCCGGGAAGCGGCAGGCCATGCCGACGACCGCGATGGGCTCGCGCGCGGTCCGCTCCATCTCGTCGAGCCGCTGCCGCAGCGCGCGGAGCTCCTGGACCGCTCGCTTCATTCCGGAGCCGCCCGGCTCGCCGTCGCTAGCCATCGCCGGTCCTCTTACGGTCGAGCTCCGCCTTCATCGCCGCCAGCTCCTCCGCGAACGCGGACTCCGCCTCGGCGTCGGACATCGCCGCGAGCCCGTCGTCCCCGTCGCCCGTGGCCTCCGCCGCGCTCGGCGGCGCCGGCTCGAGCACGAGGCCGGCGAGGTGCGCGACGAGATCCCCTGACGTCGGGTGGTCGAACGCGACCGTCGAGGGCAAGGGCCGACCGAGGCTCGCCTGTAGCCGGTTCCGCAACTCCACCGCCATCAGCGAATCCATGCCGATCTCGCGGAGGCCCTGCTGCGGATCGAGCCGATGCTCCGGGTCCAGCCCCAGCACCCGGAGGATCTGCTCCCGCACGTGGGCCTCGAGCAGCTTCCGGCCCCGCTCGGGCTGAACGCCTCGCAGCCGGTCGACCAGCGCGGCGGCCGCCGGGGGCGCGGGCGCCGCGGGCCGGCCGAGGTCCGCGAGGAGCGACGGCGCCTCGCCCGGCCCGTACCGGGAGAGGAAGCGTGACCAGTCGATCCGAAGCGCGGCCGCCTGGGGGAGATCGGCGCGCAGCAGCGCCTCGAGCATGCGGATCCCGTCGGCCGGCTCGATGAGCCGCACGCCCTGATCCGTCCACCGCCGTCGGTCGTGCGCGTCCAGCGCCGCCCACATGCCCGCGTCGGCCCACGGGCCCCAGTTGACGCTGGTGGCGCGGAGACCCTCGGCGCGACGCCGATGGGCGAAGGCGTCCATCGCCGCGTTCGCGGCCGCGTACCCGCCCTGCCCGGCCGCCCCGAAGAGTGCCGCCATCGACGAGAACACGACGAAGAAGTCGAGCGCCTGGCCGCGCGTGCGCTGATGCAGCAGCCACGCGCCATGGAGCTTCGGGGCCAGCACCGCTGCCATCCGGTCGGGCGTCTGCTCGGAGAGCACGCCGTCGTCCAGGATCCCGGCCGCGTGCACGATCCCGCGCAACGGAAGCATCGACTGGTCGATATCCGAGAGCACGTGCGCGACGTCCTCCTCGCGCGCGACGTCGCCGACGGCCGCCACCACGCGCGCGCCCGCCGCCTCGAGCGCCTGGACGGCCACGGACGCGCGGTCGGATGGGCGGCCCCGTCCCATCAGCACGAGGGAGCGGGCCCCGCTCGCGACGAGCCAGCCGGCCACCGAGAGGCCGAGACCACCGAGCCCGCCGGTCACCAGGTACGTCGCGTCGCCGCGCACCAGCGGCGGCTGGGCGGCCGGCAGGGTCAGCACGATCTTGCCCACGTGCCGGGCCTGCGCCATGTACCGGAACGCGGTCGCGGCCTCCGACAGCGCGAAGGCGGTCCGGGGAAGGGGGCGCAGCACGCCCGCGTGGACG
>JBGQHJ010000119.1:0-15320 GCA_041497895.1 Methylomirabilia bacterium | reverse complement strand
GGCCATCGGCCTACCGCGCCGGCCCGCTCACGAGCGCGGAGCCGGCGGCCACCGCCAGGGAGACGGCCGCGGCCCGGCTACCGCTCGGAGAGCGGGACGTACTTGAGGTCGATCGCGCCCGTGTAATCGGAGCGCGGCCGGATCAGGCGGTTGTTGCCGTGCTGCTCGAGCACGTGCGCGGTCCAGCCCGCGATGCGGCTCATCGCGAAGATCGGGGTGAACTGGTCGGTGGAGATCCCCATCGCCGCGTAGGCCGCGCCCGAGTAGAGATCGACGTTCGGGAAGATGTGCTTCTCCGCGCCCATCACCCGCACCACCGTGTCGAGGATCTGCACCTTGCTGGTGTCGCCCACCTGCTGGCCGAGCTCGAGGGCCAGCCGCTTGAGGTGCTTGGCCCGCGGGTCTTCCACGCGGTACACGCGGTGCCCGAAGCCCATGATGCGCGCCTTGTCGGTGAGCGCCTTGTGGATCCACGCGTCGGCCTTGGCCGGATCCTTGATCTTCTCGACCATCAGCATGACCTGCTCGTTCGCCCCGCCGTGGAGCGGGCCCTTGAGCGCGCCGATGCCCGAGACGACCGCCGAGTGCACGTCCGACAGGGTCGCGGCGGTCACGCGCGCCGCGAACGTCGAGGCGTTGAACTCGTGGTCCGCGTGCAGGATCAGGGCGGTGTCGAAGGTCTTGGTGGCGAGCGGGGTCGGCTTCTCGCCGCTCATCATGTACAGGAAGTTGCCGGCCAGGTTCAGCCGCGGATTCGGGGCCACCGGGGCCTTGCCGCGCCGGATGCGCTCCCAGGCCGCCACCAGGGTGGGCAGCTGCGTGGTCAGGCGCAGGGACTTGCGGAGGGTCGCCTCCCGGCCGTTGTCGGCCGCGTCCGGATCGAAGGCGGAGAGCGCGGACACGCCGGTCCGGATCACCTCCATCGGGGTCGTCTTCTTGGGGAGCGTCTTGAGCATCGCGATCAGCTTCGGGGGGAGCTTCCGGTTCGCGGTGGCGGCGAGCGCCTTCAGGTGCGCGTCCAGCTCCTTGCGCGACGGCAGCCGGCCCTGCCACAGGAGGAAGGTGACCTCCTCGAACGTGGATTGCGCCACCAGATCGTCGACGTCGTAGCCCCGGTAGATGAGCCGGCCCTTGTGGCCATCGATGAAACAGATCTCCGACGGAGAGACGACGACGTCCTCGAGGCCGGCCTTCAGGGGATTGACCGCGGCGTCCGTCATGGTGGTTCGGTTCTCCTTGGTGGCGGATGGAAACGGACCCGTTCTACCACACGCCCCCCGTGACTTCAAGGCAGCCCTCCCCTACACTGCCGCTCGTGCGCGAGCCCGCTCCCGACGTCGTCGACTTCTACGACCGGCACCCGATCAACGAGTCGCAGGTCCTGGAGGCCGCGCGCGACCGCGGGGCCGGGCTCGGCCCGCTCCGCCCGGAGGACCTGTGGCAGTGGGACCAGGATCACTACGGCGGCCTGCAGGCGGTCGAGGCGCTCGCGCGGCGGGCCGGGATCGGTCCCGGGATGGCGGTGCTCGACGTCTGCGCGGGCCTCGGCGGGCCGGCCCGCGTCCTCGCCTATCGCTTCGGCGCACGGGTGACCGGCGTCGACCTCACCCACTCGCGCTGCGCCGCGGGGGCGCGCCTCACCGCGCTGGTGCGGCTCCGCCCCCTGGTCCGCCACGTCCGCGGCGACGCGCAGGTGCTGCCGTTCCGGGCCCGCGCCTTCGACGCGGCGGTCAGCCAGGAGGGGCTGCTGCACGTGCCGGACAAGGCGGCGGTGCTCGCCGAGTGCGCCCGCGTGCTCAGGCCCGAAGCCCGGCTCGCGTTCACGGACTGGATCGCGCGCCCGCGCCTCGAGGACAACGAGCGCCGCCGCCTCTTCGACTGGATGGCCGCGGTGAGCCTGCAGGGCATCGACGGCTACCGGGGGCTGCTCGCGCGCACCGGCTTCGACGGCATCGTCGCCGAGGACCTGTCCCCGGAGTGGATCGCCATCCTGCAGGAGCGCCTGCGGATGTACCGGGGCCTGCGGGAGCGGACGGTGGCGCGGCTCGGGCAGGCGCGCTACGAGGAGTACAACCAGCTCTACGCGTTCTTCGTGGGGCTCGTGGAGGCGGGCAAGCTCGGCGGCGCGCGCTTCAGCGCAGCAGTCGGTCGAGCGCCTTCCTGAGGTCCTTCGGCTCCTTGAGCCGCACGTCGGTGGGCACGATGGAGAGCGCGCCCGGGCCGCCCGCCACCCGCGCCTTCACCCGGTTCGTGCCCTGAGTCACCGTGACGTCCATCGCGGTCCGGCCGTCCACGAGGCCGTAGGTGCCGGCGCCGGTCACCCGGACGTCGCGCGCGACGTAGACCAGATCGTCGGTGCGCGCCACCCCGGCGGCGATGGTGTAGCTGGCGGTGATCGAGTCGAAGTTGAGCGGCGACCCGCTCGCCGGCCGCCCGCGCCCGCCCGGCGCGAGGGTGGCCGACACCAGGTCGGTGAGGGCGAGGGCCTGGCTCACCGCGTTCAGCAGATCCGGACCCACCACGCGGCCGGCGCCGATCGCGAGGCGGCCCGACCCGCTCATGGACGGCAGTGCCTCCGGCAGCCGCACGCTCGCCTCGCCGGTCAGCTCGAGCGGGCCGGTGACCGCGTTGCGCTGGCACAGGTAGTTCACGAGGATCGGCTCGAGCTGTACGCCCTTGACCTGGATGTCCCGCAGGGTGGCGACGCGGGGCGGCCCCAGCGCGACCAGCAGCCGGAAGGCCACGGTCCCTTTCGCCACCTTGCCCTGCACCGTCTGGCTCTCCAGCTGCGGGGGCGCGAAGACCAGCGGCACGCGCACATCGTCGAGGGTCAGCGAGCGCGGCTTGGGATCCGCGCAGTGCGGCTGGTGCTGCGTCAGCGTGAGCCGCTCGAAGGCCACCGCGCCGGTGGCGGTCAGCCGGGCCGCCGTCCCGGAGACCTGGACCCGGCCCTTGATCGGTCCGGAGACCGCGGGCGCCGGGACGAGGGCGCCCACCACGGGCTGCACGTCGCGGCCTTCCACATCCACCGTGGCCTTCACCTGCGCCTCGGTGACCGGACGGCCGGGCGCGAGGCTCGCGCTCCCCTCCGCGATCGTGAGCTTGAGCCCTCCGGGCCCCTTCGCCTCGCCCGTCACCCGCAGGGGCTCGCCCAGCCCGGCCTGGGTCAGCGTGACGTTGATGCCCTCGAGGGTGAGCGGCGCGGCTTTCTTGCCCTCGCCCTCGACCTTCTCGTACTCCACGGTCCCGTTGGTGATGCGCACCCGCGAGAGCAGCACCGCCCCGGCCCCGGTGGCGCCGGACCGTCCGCCGCCCATGCGAGGCGGTCCGTTGGTGGCGGGCGGGCCCGACGGTCCGAGCGTGGCCACGTTGAGGTGGCCGGCCGCGTCCTCCACCACGTGGATGCGAAGCTCGTCGAGGGTGAGATCGGCCAGCTCCACCCGGCCCTGCAAAAGCGGCCGGAGCCGGATGCGCAGCCGCCCCTCGGCGACGGTCACGAAGGGGCCGGGTCCGAACGCGGGGTCCTCGGCCACCTGCAGCTGGCGCAGGCGCACGCTCGGCAGCGGCAGCGCGGAGATCGAGAGCCCGCCGAACTTCACCGGGCGGCCCAGCGCGTGGCTGGCCGTCTGCTGGACGTAGGCCTGCATGGCCGGGCTATCGAGCAGCAGGGGCACCGCGAGCAGCGCCCCCACCACCAGCACTCCGAGGGCGATCAGGCCGATGAGCAGCCACTTGATCATGGCGGACGCGTCGTGCGGTCAGCCCGCCCGGGACGCGCGGCCCCCGCGAGGGCGAGCCGCGCGCCCCGAGCGCGACCCGGGGGTCATGGAATGAGGAGGATCTTGCCCGTGGTCTTGCGGCCCTCGAGCTGCCGGTGCGCCTCGGCGGCCTGCTCGAGCGGGAACTGATGCTCCACCCGGAGCTTGACCTTGCCGTCGCGGATCCAGCCGAGCAGCTCGGTGGAGCGCTCCACCAGCTCGGCGCGGGTGGCGATGTGGTGGTTCAGGCTCGGCCGCGTCACGAAGAGGGAGCCGCCCGCGTTCAGCCGCTGGAGGTCGAGCGGGCCCACCGGGCCGCTCGCCGCCCCGAACAGCGCCATGAGCCCGCGCGGCCGGAGGCAGTTGAGGCCCTTGTCGAACGTGCTCGCGCCCACGCCGTCGTAGACCACGTCCACGCCGCGCCCGCCGGTGATGCGCTTGACCTCGGGCTCGAAGTCCTGCTTGGTGTAGAGGATCACGTGGTCGGCGCCCGCCGCCTTCGCGAGCGCGGCCTTCTCCTCGGTGGAGACGGTGCCGATCACGGAGGCGCCGCGCATCTTGGCCATCTGGCAGAGCAGCAGGCCCATGCCGCCCGCGGCGGCCTGAACCAGCGCGGTCTCGCCCTTCTTGAGCGGCCACGTCGAGGTGACCAGGTAGTGGGCGGTGAGGCCCTGCAGCATGGCGGCCGCCCCGTCCTTGAAGGAGAGCTGCGCGGGCAGCGCCACCAGCCGATCGGTCGGGACCGCGATGCTCTGTGCGTAGGAGCCGATCACCCCGGTCCACGCCACCCGGTCGCCGATTTTCACGTCGGACACGCCCGGGCCCACCGCGGTCACGGTGCCGGCGCCTTCCATGCCGGGCGTGAGCGGCAGCGGCGCCTTGTAGGCTCCGGTGCGGAAGTACACGTCGATGTAGTTGACGCCGCAGGCCTCGAGCTTGACCTGGGCCTGGCCGGCGGTGGGCGCCGGGGCCGCGATGTCCTCCAGCTTCATGCTCTCGGGACCGCCCGGAGCGTGGACGCGAATCGCCTTCATGTTGGGTCCTCCTCAGACCTTGAGCAGGGTGCGGAGCTGGCCGACCACGTTCATCTTCACCTCGATCATCCGACCGACCTCGTTCATCTCCTCGTCGAAGACCGCGAGCACCGGGATCGCGCGGAACTGGCCGCGCTTGAGGTACTGGTCCATCACGTCGGGGTTGTCGTCCCGCAGGAACACGCGCATCTCCACCTCGGGCAACCCGTCCACGAGCCGGGCCACCACCGGGATGGTGCGGAGCGAGTCCGGGCACCAGTCCTCGGTGATCACCAGGACCTTGACCTTGCGCCCGAGGGCGCGCATCGCCTCGCGGTCCTCGGGACGGACCGGGGCCTCGGCGAGGAGCCGGGCGAACGCGTCCTGGTTGGTGTGCATCTGCGCCACGTACTCCGGAATCGTCAGGCCCTGGGCGAATCGCTCCGCGGTCACCATCAGCGCATCCGCGCGAGGTCGACGGTGAACCTGGCGACCGCCTGATCCTCCACGTCCCGCACCACCAGCGTGACGGTGGCCCGGGGATCGATCCCCGCGGCCGGGAACACGTAGAGGCAGCGCGCGGTGTACTGACCGTCGTCGCCCCGCAGGGCGGTGCGCTCGTTCTGCGCGAAGGAGGCCTTGATCTCCTGCTGGCGGGCGAGCAGGGTCGGCGCGTAGTGGCGCGCGAAATCCACGCGCCCGCCCCGCAGCGTCGCCCAGAACACCAGCTTGCCCTCCTGGTCCTTCAGCGCGGACTCCACGTCGCGCGGCTTGAGCTCCCGATCCTGGAACGCCGAGTTGCGGGCGGCCAGGGCCAGGCGGTGGAACGCGGTCATCACGGTGACGAGCTGGCCCGCGCCCGCGTCGACCCGCCACTCCCCGCCCCAGTTCTCGTCGGTCACGCTGCGCCGTCCCACCCGCACGGCCTCGTCGCGATCCCGGGGCGTGAGGGTGAACAGCAGAGCGTCGAGAGGAGGAACCCACGTGAGCGACAGGGCGGCGGCCAGCGTCGCGCACCACCACCGGCATGAGCGAGCCCGCCTCATGTGCTGCGCATTGTAGCACAGCGGTTGCGAGGCTCCGGACGCGAGGGTATCGTGAGCCCATGTGCCGGCTCGGGATGCGCATGCTCGGGCTCGCCCTCGCGGTGGTCCTGGGCGGCTGCGCCTCCGCGTTCCCCCGCGAGGTGATGCGCACCGTCGATACCGCGGTCACGGCCGGGGATCTGCGCCGCGACCCGGCCGCCTACAAGGGCGCCCGCGTGATCGTGGGCGGGGAGATCCTGTCGACGCAGCCCAAGCCCGGCCAGACCGAGATCGAGCTGCTGGCCCGCCGGCTCCGAGACGACGATTCCCCGGAGCGGAGCGATCGCTCTCCCGGCCGCCTCCTGCTCCGCTCGCCCGACTTCCTCGACCCCGCGGTCTACGCGCCGGGGCGCCGGATCAGCGTCATCGGCACGGTGAGCGGCGAGGAGGAGCGCAAGGTGGGGGAGCTGCCGTATCGCTACCCGGTGATCGCGATCGAGCGCATCCGCCTCTGGGCGCAGGAGGTGGCGCAGTACGGGCCGTACTACCCCTGGCTCGGCTGGCCGTACGGCCCCTACTACGATCCCTACTACTTCGGGCCGCCGGGCCGCATGTCGCCGTACGGCTGGTGGTGGTGAGATCCCGCGGCCCGGCCGCGCGCTACTTCCCGACCATCACCGAGCTGAAGGTGGCCGGATCGAGGTACTTCGCGGCCACGCGCTGCGCCTCCGCGGCGGTGACGCGGGCGATGCGCTCCTTGTAGCGCTCCGGGTAGTCGAGCCCGAGGCCGAGCTCCTCCACGCCCTCGAGGAAGCGGGCCAGCTTGCCGGACGTATCGAGCCTCAGCGGGAAGCTGCCGATCAGGTACGACTTGGCCAGGTCGAGCTCCGCGGCGGACACCGGCTCCCGTCCCATGCGGGCCATCTCCTCCCGCACCAGCCGCACCGCCTCGGTGACCCCGTCGGTGCGGGTCTGCAGCGAGACCAGGTACGAGGCGCCGTACCGGCCCGGCTGCGCGGCCGCGAAGACCGAGTAGGCGAGGCCCTTCTCCTCGCGCACCCGCGTGTAGAGCCGGGACGCCGAGCCGCCGCCCAGCACGTAGGTCGCGACCGCGAGCGGGAAGTAGTCGGGGTCGTCCTGGCCGATCGACGGCCGGCCGAGCAGCACCGTGGTCTGGCTCAGGTCGCGGCTGATGCGACGGCTGCTCGCGGCAACCGTCGCGGTCGGGCGCGGGATCGGCGGCAGCGCGGTGGCCGGCGCGGTCCAGCCCGAGAGGCGCTGCACCAGCGCCGGCCGGATCTCCGCCACCGTCACGTCACCCACCACCACGATGTTGGCCCCGTCCGGCCGGTAGTGGCGCCGATGGAAGGCCACCACCTGCTCGCGGGTCAGCTTGCCGACCGACTCGACGGTTCCGGCGGCGGGCTGGCCGTAGGGATGGCCCGGGAACACGAGGGGCCCGAGCGTCCGCCCGGCCACCGTCTCCGGGCTCTGCTCCGACCGGCGCAGGGCCGCCTGGATGTCGGCGACCTTGCGCCCGAGCTCGTCGGGCGGGAACGTGGGCTGGAGCAGCACCTCGGCGAGCAGGTCGAGCCCCAGCGGCAGGTCCTTCTTGAGCACCGAGAGCGAGACGGTGGCGCCGTCGCGCCCGGCGTCGGCTTCCAGGCTGCCTCCCACGAACTCGATGGCGCGGTCGAGCTCGGGACCCGAGCGGCGCGCGGTGCCCCGCGTGAGCAGCTCGGCGGTGAGGTTCGCGAGCCCGAGCCCGTCGGCGGGATCCCGCACCGCGCCGCCCGGCACCGATACCCGCACCACCACGATCGGGATCGCCGGCCGCTCCGCCACGAGCAGCACCGCGCCGTCGGGCAGGACCTCCCGGTGAGCGAGGGGGCCCGCGGCCTGGACGGGCAGCGTGATCAGGATGAGGGCAAGCGCGGCCGCGACTCTCGTGACCGACCGTCCGAGCGCGCGCCCGAGGCAGCTCATCGGGCGGCCGCGGCGGCCGGCGCGGCCGGGTGCAGGATCGAGACGTTCTTCCGGTCGACCGCGAAGTACTGCCGCGCCACCCGCTGCACGTCGGCGGGGGTGACCGCGCGGAGCTTTGGCAGGAAGTCGTCCAGCAGGCGCCAGGAGCCCATCATCTCGTACCGGCCGAGGACCGAGGCGCGCGAGAACACCGAGTCCTGCTGCCAGACGAACGAGGCCTCGATCTGGTTCCGGGCCCGCTCGAGCTCCTCGGCGGGCACCGGCTCCGTCTTGAGCAGCTCGACCTCGGCCAGCAGCGCCTGCTCCACCGCCTCCACGGTCTGGCCCGGCAGCAGCGTCGCGTAGAACCAGAAGAGCGTCGGGTCGAACGAGGAGTACGAGTAGTCGCCGCCCGCGGCCAGCACCATGCGCTTCTCGTAGACCAGCTTGCGGTAGAGCCGGGATGAGCGCCCCTCCGAGAGCACGGTCGAGAGCAGCTCGAGCGCGGCCGCGTCGGCGGAGCGGTGGTTGGGCACGTGCCACGCGATGTTGACCACCGGCAGCTGCGCGTCCGCCTTGCGGACGATCACCCGCCGCTCGTCGGTCTGGGGCGGTTCCAGCGCGGTCACCGGCGCGGGAGTCGCTCCGCGGGGGATCGGCCCGAAGTGCCGTCGCACGAGGGCGAGGGCGTCGGCGGCCTTGACGTCACCCGCGATCACCAGGATCGCGTTGTTCGGCCGGTAGTACGTGTCGTAGAAGGCGCGCAGCTCGGCCGGATTGATGCGAGCGATGTCCGACATCCACCCGATGATCGGCCACCGGTACGGATGCGCCAGGTAGGCCATCGAGCTCATCGCCTCGTAGACCACGCCCTCCGGATCGTCGTCGATGCGCATCCGGCGCTCTTCCATGACCACCTTGCGCTCCGAGTCGATCTCGGCCGGATCGAGCAGGAGGTTGCGCATCCGATCCGCCTCGATGCCAAGCACGAGGTCGAGCCGGTCCGCCGCGATGCTCACGTAGTAGCCGGTCATGTCCTTCGTGGTGAACGCGTTGTCTCGCCCGCCGTTGAGCTCGATGAGCCGGGAGATCTCCCCTCGCCCGCGCGTGGGCGTGCCCTTGAACATCATGTGCTCGAGGAAGTGAGCCAGCCCGGTGGCTCCCGGCAGCTCGTTGCGCGAGCCGACCCGGTAGAAGACCTGCACCGCGACGATGGGGTTGCGCGGATCTTCCTGGATCAGCACCCGGAGGCCGTTGTCGAGGGTGGCCTCGGTGACCGCGAGGCGGGCGGGGCCGGGCGGCGTGGTCTGGGCGGCCGCGCCGCCGACGAGCCAGAAGCAGAGGATGAGCGTCCAGAGGCAGAGCGCGCGTGATCGCAGCATGAAGCCATGGTAACACCCCGCGCGCTTCGCCCCCGCGCTACCGCTCGGCCAGCCGCCGGGCGCGCCTCAGCACCGCGCGCAGCATGGGGCGCGTGAGGCGGCCGGTGAAGGTGTTCTGCTGGCTCGGGTGAAAGGTGCCGAGCAGGGTGATGCCGTCCCCCGGCATCAGCGCCTCGGCGCCGTGGCCGAACCGGGGCAGCGGCCGCGGCAGCCCGAGCCCGAGCTCCCGGCGCGTGCGGAGGTAGGCGTCCCACCCGATCTTGCCGAGCGCGACCACCACCCGCACGCGCGAGAGGAGCCCGAGCTCCTCGAGCAGGAACGGCCGGCAGCGCACCATCTCCTCCGGGGTCGGCTTGTTGGCCGGCGGCGCGCACCGGGCGGTGGCCGTGATGTAGGCGCCCTCGAGGCGCAGCCCGTCACCCGCGTGCGTCGACGTGGGCTGATTGGCGAAGCCCGCCTCGTGGAGCGCCCGGAAGAGCCAGTCGCCGCTCCGGTCGCCGGTGAACATGCGCCCGGTGCGATTGCCACCGTGGGCCGCCGGGGCGAGCCCCACCAGCAGCACGCGGGCCCGCGGGTCGCCGAACCCGGGCAGCGGCCTCGCCCAGTACTCCTGGCCGCGATAGCGTCGCGGGGGGTTGGCGGCCACCGCCTCGCGGTGGGCCACCAGCCGGGGACAGAGCCGGCAGTGGACGATCCGCTCCGCCAGCCTGGCGAGCGTCGGACGCGGGGAATCGGTCTTCACGGGAGCACGGCTCGGGTGGGACCGGATCTTAGCAACGAGGCGACGCGCGTGACAAGGCGCGCGCCGGATCGATGCCAAGGATCGATGCTAAGCTCTGGGCCATGACCAGCCGCGTCCCCGCCCTCATCGTGCACGGCGGCGCGGGCGCCGATCCCGGAGGCCGCGACGAGCTACGCGCGGGCATGCGCGAGGCGGCGGGCGCGGGCTGGCGCGCGCTCGCCGCGGGCGGGAGCGCCCTCGACGCGGTCGAGGCCGCGGTCCGAAGCCTCGAGGATCACCCGAAGTTCAACGCCGGGCGCGGGTCGGTGCTCACCAGCGAGGGCACCGTCGAGACCGACGCCTCGATCATGGAGGGCGACCGGCTGCGGAACGGCGCGGTGGCCTCGGTCGGCGGGGTGGCCAACCCGATCACCCTGGCCCGCCGCATCCTCGAGGACGGCCACCACAGCCTCTTCGTGGGACCCGGCGCGGCGGCGCGCGCCCGCGCGCTCGGCGTGCCCCTGTGCGACCCCGCCCTGCTGGTCACCGAGCATCAGCGGCGGCGCCTCGCGATGGTGCAGGCCGGAACGGTCGGCGCGGTCGCCCTCGACCGCGCCGGCACCATCGCGGCGGCCACCTCCACCGGCGGCACCGCCGGCAAGCTGCCCGGGCGCGTGGGCGACTCGGCACTCATCGGCTGCGGCACGTACGCGGAGAGCACGCTCGGCGGCGTCTCCTGCACCGGCGACGGCGAGGCCATCATCCGGGTCGCGCTCGCGCGCCGCACGCTCGAGATCCTGAAGTCGGTGGGCGATCCCTCCCACGCCGCCGAGGTGGCGCTCGGCGTGCTCGTGGAGGAGGGGCGCGGCCAGGGCGGCCTCATCGTGGTGGACTGGCGCGGCCGCATGGGCTGGGCGCGCTCGACGGTGCTGATGCCCGTCGCGCTCATGTCCCCGGGCCGGGCCGAGCCGGAGCTGCCGTTCTGAGCGCGGCCCTCAGGATCGCGACAGCGTGAAGCGCGCGGCCACCTCGGCTCCCGGACCGGCGAGCCACTCCTTGACCGTGCGGTAGCCGTAGCGCAGGGCGGCGCGGCTCGCCTCGAAGCCCATCGACGGGCCGACCAGCGGCGACGGCCGGGGCTCGGGCTGGACCACCAGGATCTGCACCTCGGGATGCAGCAGCTTGATCTCGCGCAGCCCCACGTTGAAGAGGTTGAGGCTCGCGATGTGGGTGGTCTGCTCCATGATCGCGTAGAGGCCGCCCCGGCGGATCTCGGGCGCGTTGTCCCCGTTCAGGCACTGCGGCACCGCCGGGTTCAGGGCCACCAGCACCTTGGCCCCCGCGTCCACCGCGAGGTCGGCGTGACCGGTGTAGCCCACGTCGCCGTCGACGTAGTCGCGCCCGCGGATGCGGTAGGGCTCGAAGAAGCCGGGAATCGCCGAGGACGCGGCGATCGCCTCCGAGATCGGCACGTCCATCAGGTCGCCGCTGCCGAAGACCACCCGCTCGGCCTGGTCGAGCGCGATGGCCGCGATCAGCAGCGGCCGCGGGGTGCCCACGAAGTCGTTCGACAGGCCGCGCGCCAGCAGGGCCTCGCGCACGTAGGCCTCGAGCGGCGCCAGCGAGAAGAAGCCGGGCGGCATGTCGCCGCCGCTCCGCGCGAGCAGGTCCGGCCACTCGAGCCGGAAGTCGGTCACCGCCCGCTTGCCGATGGCCCACACGAACTGGGCCAGGTTGCGCGCCGCCCCCGAGAACGAGCCCCGGTGGTAGACCGAGCCGCGCTGGAAGTTGAGCGGGTCGTCACGCTCCTCGTCGAGGATCGCGTAGAGCTCGCCGGGGCGGATCCCGTTGGCCATGAGGGCGCCCACCACCGAGCCGGCGCTCGAGCCCACGTAGAGGTCGAAGTCGTTGGCCCGGAAGCCCGGGAGCTCGTCGAGGGCCTTGAGCGCGCCGACCTCGTACATCCCGCCGATGACCCCGCCCCCGGCCAGCACCATGGCCCGCCGCTCGGGAGCCCGGCTCCACCCGAAGCGCTCGAGCCAGTCGCGGATCATGCGCCGGTAAACTTCGGAGCCCGCTTCTCGAGGAAGGCGCGGACCCCCTCGGCGTGGTCCTCGGTCGTGATGCTCTGCGCCTGGGCGTAGGCCTCCAAGCCGAGGGACGTCGCCAGGTCCACCGTCGCGGAGCGGTTGAGCAGCGCCTTGGCCAGGCCGATCGCGCCGGGCGGGCCGGCCGCGATGCGCGCGGCGAGCGCCCGCGTGGTCCGCTCGAGCTCGGCCGCGGGCACGACCCGGTTCACGAGGCCGATGCGCAGCGCCTCCGCCGCGTCGATGATGTCGGCCGAGAAGACCAGCTCCTTGGCGCGGGCCAGCCCCACCAGGCGCGGCAGGAGCCAGGTGCCCCCGCCGTCGGGCACGAGGCCGATCTTGGCGAAGACCTCGCCGAAGCGGGCGCGGTCGGAGGCGATCAGGACGTCACAGCCGAGGGCGATGTTGCAGCCCGCGCCCACCGCGAAGCCGTCCACCATCGCGATGGTGGGCTTCGGGAACTCGAAGAGCCGGATCACGAAGCGGTTGAGCGACTCCACCCGCGCGCGCCCCTCGGCCGCGGTGTGACGCTTGGCCGCCATGGTCTTGACGTCCCCGCCCGCCGAGAAGTGCCCGCCCGCGCCGGTCAGGACGACGACCCGGACCCCCCCGTCGGCCTCCAGGTCGTCGAGCGCGGTCAGGAGCTCACGGCGCATGACCAGGTCGAGCGCGTTGCGCGCCTCCGGCCGGTTGAGCGTGATCGTGGCCACTTGGTCGGTCCGGTCCACCAGGATCGTGCGGTAGCCCATCAGCGGCCTCCGGCCACCGGGTGCGGTCGCCCCGGGAGCGTCAGTGCGCGGCACGCCGGCCGCGCGGCCTCGTTGATCGTGATGCTGAGCCCGGCCGCGATCAGGAGCAGCGCGCCGGCATAGTACAGGTAGAACTCCCACGGCGACGTCATGCGGCCGGTGAGCACGAGCGAGGCTGCCATCACCACCGCGCCCGCCGAGCAGACCACGCCCGAGCCGAGCCGGTCCACGAGGCGGCCGACCAAGGGCATGAACGCGCCGTAGAGGAGGAGCGAGAGCGAGATCACGAGGGAGAAGGTGCCGCGGTCGATGCCGAGCTCCGCCGCCACCGGCTTGAGGAACGGGCCGGTCGTGAAGCGGATGCCCGCGGAGAGGAACACGATCACCGAGAGCGCCAGGCCGACCCAGTACCCGTAGAAGATACGCGCGGGAGGGCCGCCGGGCGTCTTCGCCATGCTTGAAATGATATCATCTCGACCGATGAGCCTCGCCGCGATCATCGGCCTGCCCGCCCACGTCACCCGCGCCATCATCGGCATGGTGCATCTGCGTGCGCTGCCCGGGAGCCCGCGCTGGGACGGCGACATGGGCGCGGTGGTGCGGGCCGCCCTCGACGACGCGCAGGCCCTCGCGGAGGGCGGCGTCGACGCCCTCGTGGTGGAGAACCACGGCGACGTCCCCTTCACCGCGGGCCGCGTGGATGCGGCCACGGTGGGCGGGATGGCGGTGGCCATCGCCGAGATCCGTCGCCGCGTGTCGCTGCCCATCGGGGTCAACGTGCTGAAGAACGACGTGCGGTCGGCGCTGGCGGTCGCGGCCGCCACCGGGGCGCGATTCGTGCGCGTCAACGTGCACGTGGGTGCGGTCGCCGCCGACCAGGGCATCATCCAGTCCGAGGCGCACGACTCGCTGCGCTACCGGCGGCTGCTCGGGGTCGAGATCTCGATCCTCGCCGACGTGCAGGCCAAGCACGGGATGCCGCTGGCCCCGGTGCCGATCGAGCAGGAGGCGCGCGACTGCTACGCGCGCGGGCTGGCCGACGCGCTCGTGGTCTCGGGCGTGGCGACCGGCGAGCCCACGCCGATGAGCGATCTCAAGCGGGTGCGGGGCGCGGTGCCCGAGGCCCCCCTCCTCGTCGGCAGCGGCGCTTCGCCCGAGACGGTGGCCGAGCTGCTGTCCGTCGCCGACGGCGTCATCGTCGGCACCTCGCTCAAGCGCGACGGCCGCCTCGCCAATCCGGTCGACGTCGAGCGCGTCCGCCGCCTCGTCGCCGCGGCCCGGGGCGCCCGCGGGTGATTCTCCGGCCTCCTCCCTCTCCCGCCGCGAGGGAGAGGGCCGGGGTGAGGGTGTCTCACTCTCCCGGGCGGAACACACTGGCCCTGACGCTGGTGGCGGCCATCCTCGCGGGCTGCGCCCTCGTCACGCCCCGGCCCGCGCCCGACGCCGCGCGCCTCCGCATCGCCGATCTCCTGCTCGTGGGGTTCACCGGCACCCAGGTCGCGGGCAACGAGGAGGTTCGCCGCCTGGTCTGCGACGTGAAGGTGGGCGGCCTGCTGCTGTTCGAGCGCTACACCTCGGGCCAGCCGCGCAACATGGTGAGCCCGGAGCAGGTGTCCACCCTGACGCGCGATCTCCAGGCCCTCGCCGCGCGCTGCGCCGGCCGTCCCCTCTTCATCGCGGCGGACGCCGAGGGCGGCCGGGTCATGCGCCTGTCACCGCGCCTGGGCTACCCGCCCACGTTGCCCGCGCGCGAGCTGGGCGAGCGCGACGATCCCGCCTTCACGGAGGCGGAGGCGCGCCGCATGGGGCTCATGCTGCGGGAGGCGGGGATCAACTGGAACCTGGCCCCGGTGGTGGACGTCGCGGTCAACCCGAGCAATCCGGCGGTCGTCGCGCTGGGACGGACCTACTCGGCGGATCCCGCGCGGGTGAGCGCGCACGCGAGGGCCTTCGTCCAGGGCATGCACGAGGCGGGTGTGCTCACAGCGCTCAAGCACTTTCCCGGCCACGGGTCGAGCCGGAGCGACTCGCACCAGGGCTTCACCGACGTGAGCGACACCGCCCTACTCTCGGTCGAGCTGCGCCCCTACCGCGCGCTGATCGCGGCCGGGCTGGCGGACAGCGTGATGACCGCGCACGTGTTCAACCGCGGGCTCGATCCGTGGGACCCGGCGACGCTCTCGCGCTTCACGGTGCGGCGGGTGCTCCGGGGATGGCTCCACTACGACGGAGTGGCGGTGTCGGACGACCTGCTGATGGGCGCCATCGCCCAGCACTACGGGCTGGAGGACGCGGCGGTGCTCGCGCTGGGCGCGAGCGTCGACGTGCTGCTGATCTCCCAGAACACCGGCCGCGTCGACGATCGCGCGGCCGAGCGCGTGGTCGCCGCGATCACCCGCGCCATCGCCGAGGGGAAGCTCAGCGAGACCGCGGTCACCACCGCGGTCCACCGCGTCGACCTCCTCCGCGCGCGCCTCAGATAGGGGTCAGGGGCCAGGTGTCAGTACCTCCCGGTCACTGAACGCGTGGAGGAGGGGCAAGGGTCAATACCTTCCGGTCACTCCTGGAAGCGGCGCCGCGGCAGGGCATAGGGGAGTTCGGCGAGCAGGGGTTGATGGTC
>JBGQHJ010000118.1:0-15385 GCA_041497895.1 Methylomirabilia bacterium | reverse complement strand
GCAGGGGAGGATCACCTGGGGCTCACCGGTCTTCATGGTGGTCACGATGATGTCCGCGCACACCGCCCGGCCCTCGAACGACGAGGTGAGCCGGCCGCCCCGCTTCCAGAGCGCGGCCTGGGTCAGGCGCATCACCTGGGCCGGATTGGCGTAGACGCAGACGACGTGCGGCTCGAAGGTGGCGCGGTCGAGCGGGGCCACCAGGACACAGTGGTACTCGCCGGGCGCGAACTTGTCGATCGCCGCCTCGGAGCGCTGGCCCGCCTCCTTCGTCTCGGTGTACATGCCCTCGCACAGCGTGCCCACGTTGTAGATCGGCAGCGGCTTGTCGAAGCCGATCGCGGTGATGCCGAGGGAGCAGATGTGGTCCTCGCGGGTGAGCGCGATCATCCAGCCGTAGCGCCGGGCCATGTCGATGACCTGGCAGCTCATGCTGAGCTTCTTGAAGTCCCGCGCGGGCCGCCGGGCGCGCTCCGGGATCGGCTCGTCGGCTCGGAGCATGCGGATGGCGACCGGGAAGGTCTGCGGCCTGAGGTAGGTCTGCAGCTCGCGGTCCGCCGTCTTCACGTCGATCATGAATGGTCTCCTCAGTGACGGAGGCTACGGGGGGCCCTCTGGCTTGTCAAGCGAGCGGGCCGCCTTCCGCTACAATATGCAGCGCCATGGCGCGCGTCCGGATCATCCAGTGGCGTGACCTGCCGTCCCTCGTCGAGGCGGAGGAAGGTGGAGAGACGGTGCGCGTCCCGCTGTCCCAGCGGTTCCAGGACCTCATCGACGCGGTGGCGATGCGGGAAGGGGCCACCGAGAGCGAGGCTTATCTCGCGGGGTGGGCCCCGGGCCCGGAGACCGAGCGCTCCGGTGGCGCCGAGGCGGTGGCGCAAACGGTCGCGGCCGAGCTCGAGGCGGGATTCCAGGACCTGGTCGTGCGCCGCTTCCTCGGTCCGCCGCGCTAGGAGCCGCGACCAGGGCGGCGGCGGGCCCGGCTCCGGAGGTCGCCGGGGCGCGGGCTCCGGCGCTATAATCCGCGAAGCCAATGAAGGCCGCGGAGCTGGTGGTCGCCTGCTTCCTCCTGTTCGGGGCGTGTCTCGTCTGGCCCCTGCTCGCCATCGCCAACCGGCCGGCGCTCGTGGCCGGCGTGCCCGCCCTGGTGCTGTACCTGTTCGCGGTCTGGACGGGCATGGTGGTGGTCCTGATGGTTCTGGCCCGCCGGATCCGGCCGCCGGAGGACGAGACGTGAGCGGTCTCTCGCCGACCGCGCTGCTGAGCATCGTCCTCGGCTACCTGGCCTTCCTGTTCCTGGTCGCCTCGGTCGCGGAGGCCCTCGCGCCGCGCCTCGGGCGCGGCCGGCTGCGAACCCTGACCTACGTGCTCGCCGCCTCCGTCTACTGCACCGCGTGGACCTTCTACGGCAGCGTCGGGCTCGCGGCCAACCGCGGGCTCGAGTTCCTCACCATCTACCTGGGCCCTGCCTGCGTGGCGCTCCTCTGGCCGGTCCTCCTCCGGAAGCTGGTCCGGGTCTCCAAGGAGCAGCGCATCACCTCCGTCTCCGACTTCATCTCGAGCCGCTACGGCAAGTCCGCCGCGCTCGGCACCCTGGTGGCGGCGCTGGTGGTCTGCGGCATGATCCCGTACATCGCGCTCCAGTTGAAGGCGGTGTCGGCCTCTTTCAAGATGATCCTGCGCGAGGAGTCGGTGCTCGAGGTCTTCGACCCGACCCTGGTGGTGGCGGTGACCCTTGCCCTCTTCGGCATTCTCTTCGGGGCCCGGAACCTCGACTTCACCAAGCGCCAGACCGGCCTCATGACCGCGGTGGCGGTGGAGTCGGTGGTGAAGCTGGTGGCCTTCCTGCTGGTGGGCGTCTACGTAACCTGGGGTCTCTTCGGGGGCTTCGCGGATCTCTTCGGCCAGGTGGCTCGGCATCCGGAGTGGTCCAAGCTCCTGACCCTCGACCAGGGGAGCACCGCGTCCTACCCGCGCTGGGCCGCCATGCTCCTGATCTCGATGCTGGCGGTGATGTTCCTGCCGCGGCAGTTCCACGTGCTCGTAGTGCAGAACCCGCGCGAGCGCGATGTGAACGCGGTCTCCTGGTCGTTTCCCCTCTACCTGCTCCTGATCAACGTGTTCGTGCTGCCCATCGCCTTCGCCGGCCTGCTCGTCTTTCCCGACGCGCCCGCCCAGGCCGACGGCTTCATCCTGCGGCTGCCGCTCTTTTTCGACAGCCAGCTCATCTCGGTGCTGGTATTCCTGGGCGGCTTCTCGGCCGCCACCGCGATGATCGTGGTCGACTCCCTGGCCCTGTCGAAGATGATCACCAACGACATCATCCTGCCCATGCTGCTACGCCAGCGTCGCATGGAGGATATCTACTGGATCACCCTCTTCTACACCCGCTTGGCCATGCTGGCGGTGGTGGCCCTGGGCTTCCTGTGGGCGCGCATGGAGCATGGTCAGCTCCTGCTGGTCGAGATGGGGCTCCTGTCGTTCATCGCGGTGGCTCAGTGCGGCCCCGCGATCCTGCTCGGCCTGTACTGGCGGCGCGGCAACCGGCGGGGCGCCTTCGCGGGCATCTCGGCCGGCTTCTTCGTGTGGTTCTACACCCTGATCATCCCCGCGCTCGGCCAGGAGGGCGTCTTCGGGCCCTCGTTCCTGGCCGACGGCCCGTTCGGCCTGGGGCTGCTGCGGCCCACCGCGTTCCTGGGGCTGGAGGGACTGGACACCATCAGCCATGGAGTCTTCTGGTCGCTCTTCTTCAACGTGGGCCTGTTCGTGATGGTGTCGCTGCTCACCGAGCAGGACGCCGACGACCGGGCGCAGGCTGCCGCGTTCGTGGGGGTGGCCGGCGAGGACAAGCCGGCTCCGGGCGCGCCCGCCATCCTGTCCGCGCCCGAGATCGAGCGTCTCGTGCACCACTACGTGGGCGACGAGGACGCCGAGGACATCGTCCGCGAGCTGTTCGGGACCAAGACCCCCGCCGAGCTTTCGGTGCCGGAGCTCCTGGAGATGCGCATCCGGTTCGAGCGGCTGCTCGCCGCCTCGCTCGGCGCGGCCGCCGCGCGCATGATCGTGGAGGACCACTTCACGATTTCGAAGGAGGAGGCCCAGCAGCTGGTCACCTCCTTCCAGCGGATGCAGGAGTCGCTGCGGGTGACCGAGGAGGAGGTCAAGCGCGGCGAGCGCCTGCTCGCCTCGGTGGTGGAGAGCGTCGACGATTGCATCTTTACCGCCGACACCACCGGCCGGCTCGTGACCATGAACCCGGCCGGCCGACGCCTCCTCGGCTACGAGGCGTGGGAGGTGAGCCGTCTCCGCTACCCGGACCTGCTGGCCGCCGAGGAGCGGGGCGGCGGTGCCGCCATCGTGGCTGCGCTCGAGACGGGTCGGGGCTGGGGCGGGCAGGTGATGGGCCGGACCGCGGAGGGCCGGGCGTTCCCGGCCCACGTCGCGATGACGTCGCTGTTCGACGACCGCGGGCAGCGGATCGGCACGGTGGGCGTGCTGCGCGACCTGACCGAGCAGGTGGAGACGCAGCGACGGCTCATCCACCGCGAGAAGCTTGCCTCGCTCGGCGAGATGGCGGCGGGGGTGGCCCACGAGATCCGGAATCCTCTGGGCGGCATCAAGATGGCCACCAACCTTCTCTCCTCGCCGGAGGTGGACGGCAGCCCGCTTTCCCAGGAGATGACCCGCTCCATCCTGTCCGGCATCGCGGAGATCGAGGCCATCATCAACAACCTGCTGGACTGGACGCGCGACGCGCGGCTCGAGCGTGGCGACTACGAGCTGCATCGCATCCTGGATCCGGTGGTGGAGGCGGTGGCCGCGGAAGGGCGCGGCCGGGGTGTGCTGGTGGGCTACGGGCGGCTCGAGCGCGACGTCACCGCGGCGGTCGACGGCCAGAAGCTCCGCCAGGTCTTCACCAACGTGATGAAGAACGCGCTGGAGGCCATCGAGCCGCGCCGCGAGGCCGGGCGGGTGACGGTGGATCTGTTCGTCGACGGCGAGCGGGCGGTGGTGGAGGTCGCCGACGACGGGATGGGCATCTCCCCGGAGGACCGGGACCGGATCTTCCTGCCCTTCTTCACCACCAAGCCGTCGGGCACCGGGCTCGGCATGTCGATCGTCAAGAAGATCGTTGACCTCCCCGGAGGAGACCTCGCGATCGAGAGCGCGCCGGGCTCCGGCACGCGCGTCCGCATCTCACTGCCGGCGGTGCTGGCTCCGCACCCCCTGGCCGGAGGCACACCATGAAGCGACGGCTCCTGCTGGTCGAGGACGACGAGGTATTCCTGCGGCCGCTGCTCCGCACGCTGGAGCTGAAGGGCTACGAGGTCCTACCGGTCCAGAGCGGAGAGGAGGCCCTCGAGACCATCAAGGCCGAGGACGTGGACGGGGTGCTGACCGATCGCCGCCTGCCCGGCATGGACGGAGTCGAGCTGGTCCGGCAGATCAAGGCCGAGCATCCCGACCTGGCGGTCGTGGTCATGACCGCCTACGGCACCATCGAATCCGCGGTCGAGGCCATGCGCCTCGGCGCGGAGGACTACCTGGTGAAGCCGTTCGAGGCGGCCGAGCTGCTCCTGGTGATCCGCCGGGCCATCGAGTTCCAGGAGCTCAAGTCGGCGAACCGCCGGACGATCCGGCGCAACCAGGAGCGGTTCACGTTCGGCAACATCGTGGCGGCGAGCGCTGGGATGCAGGCGGTGTTCGATCTGCTCCGCTCGGTGGTGGACCTGGACACGACCGTGCTCATCTACGGGGAGACCGGCACCGGCAAGGAGCTGCTGGCCCGCTCGATCCACTTCTCGGGCGCCCGGCGCGAGCGGCCCTTCGTGCCGGTGAACTGCGCGGCGATCCCGGCCGAGCTCTTCGAGTCCGAGCTCTTCGGCTCGCGGCGCGGGGCCTTCACCGGGGCCATCGAGCATCGCCGCGGCCACTTCCAGATGGCCAGCAGCGGCACCCTGCTGCTCGACGAGATCGGGGAGATGCCGCTGCACCTGCAGAGCAAGCTCCTGCGTGCCATCGAGGAGAAGAAGGTCACCTCGGTCGGGGCCGACCGGCCGGTCGACATCGACGTGCGGTTCATCGCCACCACCAACAAGGACCTGCAGGCCGAGGTCGAGCGCGGGACCTTCCGCCGCGATCTTTTCTACCGGCTGTCGGTCATGCCGGTCCGCGTGCCGGCCCTGCGCGAACGGCCGGAAGACATCCCGCTGCTGGCCCGCCACTTCGTCGAGCAGGCCGGCCGGCGGCTGAAGAAGGCGGTGCGCGGCATCTCGCCGGAGAGCCTGGGCGCGCTGTCGCGCTACCCGTGGCCGGGGAACGTGCGGGAGCTCGAGAACGTCATCGAGCGCGCGGTGATCGTGGCCGCGGGCGACACCCTCGCGGACGTCGAGCGCTTCCTCGCCCCCACCGGCGCCCACGCGGCGGTGGACCTCTCGCTGCCGTTTCGGGACGCCAAGGCCCGGGTGGTGGAGGAGTTCGAGCGGGCCTACATCGAAGGGCTGCTCAAGAGCCACGGAGGCAAGCTCACCGTCGCGGCGAAGCACGCCGACATGGACCCCAAGAACTTCTCGGACAAGATGCAGCGCTACGGCCTGCGCCGGGTCGCGCCCTCCGAGCCCCCGTCCGCCTAGAGGAAGACGAGCGTCACCAGCCCGAAGAGCGGGAGCAGCACCGCGCCGCTGTAGACCATGTAGCCGAGGAAGCTCGGCATGCGCACCCCGGCCGCCTCCGCGATGGCCTTGACCATGAAGTTGGGCGCGTTGCCGATGTAGCTGTTGGCCCCCATCGCGACCGCGCCCAGGCTGATCGCGGCCAGGATCGAGTGGGGGACTCCGACCACCTCGCCCGGGAGTCCCAGGCCCTGGGCCAGGGCGAGGAACGTGAGATAGGTGGGCGCGTTGTCGAGGAACGAGGAGAGCCCGCCCGCGGCCCAGAAGAACTGCCAGGGCTCGCGGACCCCCAGCTCCGCGCCCCGGAGGTGGAGCAGTTCGAGCGCGGGGATCATGGTCAGGAAGATGCCGAGGAAGAGCACGGCCACCTCGACCATGGGGTACGCGGTGAACTGGTTGGCCCGGCGGATCTGCCTTGGAGTTCGCCAGAGCGAGATCGCGGCCAGGCCCAGGATCGCCGCCTCGCGCAGGGGCGCGTGCAGGAGCGCCACCGCGGCCACCACGCCGGCCAGCCAGAGGCCGTTGATGCCGCCGTGGATGCTCAGGGGCTCGATCCGGGTGCGGTCGCGCCGGAGCGCCGTCCGGGACTCGCGGCGGTGCTGGAGCGTGTCCCAGACGAAGTAGGTGACGAGCAGAACCAGGGTCATGGTGAGCCACGGCAGCCAGAGGCGCAGGGTCCAGGTGAAGGGCACCCCGGCCAAGTAGCCGAGGAAGAGCGGCGGGTCGCCCAGCGGGGTCAGCATCCCCCCGATATTGGAGACCAGGAAGATGAAGAAGACCACGGTGTGGGTCACGCGGGCCCGCTCTCGGTTCGTTTGCAGGAGAGCGCGGATCACGAGCATGGACGCGCCCGTGGTGCCGATGAGCGAGGCGAGGATTGCGCCTCCGCCCAGGAACGCGCTGTTCACCGCCGGGGTGGCCTCGAGGTCGCCGCGGAGTAGGATCCCGCCCGCGATCACGTAGAGGCCGGTCAGCAGGACGATGAACGACCCGTAGTCGCCCGCCATGTGCACGAGGGCACCCGGCTCGCGCGCCAGGTAGAGGAGCAGCACCGGCAGGCCGAGCCCGGCCGAGATGACGAGCTTGTTCCGGTTGGGCTCCCACCAGTGCGGGAGCGCCAGCGGCAGGAAGGCGATGGCGAGGAGCATCGCCACGAAGGGCAGCACGGAATAGAGCGGCAGCGGCGCCAGCATGCCGCGAGCTTACTCTCTTGCAGTTCGCCGACGGATGGTTTAGAAGTGGTGCGGCGCGCCGACGCGCCGATCTCCCCCACGACGAGGTTCCCCATGGCCAGCGAGACCAAAGGCAGCAGCGCCGTCGAAGCCCTCCTGAAGGAGAAGCGGAAGTTCGCTCCGCCCAAGGAGTTCGTCAAGCGCGCCAACGTCAACCGCGCCTCGATCTACGCGGAGGCGGCGAGGAACCCGACCCGCTTCTGGGAGCGCTTCGCGCGCGAGCTCGACTGGTTCAAGCCCTGGAAGACGACCCTGCAGTGGAAGGTGCCCAACGCGAGGTGGTTCGTCGGGGGCAAGCTCAACGTCTCCTACAACTGCCTCGACCGCCACGTGGCCACGCCGCGAAAGACCAAGGCCGCCATCATCTGGGAAGGCGAGCCGGGCGATACGCGGGTCCTGACCTACTGGGACCTCTACCGTGAGGTGAATCGCTTCGCGGCCGCGTTGAAGCGGCGCGGGGTCAAGAAGGGCGACCGGGTCACGATCTACATGCCGATGGTGCCCGAGCTGCCGATCGCGATGCTGGCCTGCACCCGCATCGGGGCGCCGCACAGCGTGGTCTTCGGCGGTTTCGCGCCCGAAGCGCTGCGCGACCGCATCCACGACGCGGAATCCCGCATCCTGATCACCGCCGACGGCGGCTTCCGGCGCGGGAGCACGGTCGCGCTCAAGAAGAACGCCGACGAGGCCCTGCGCGAGTGCCCGGACGTCCACACCGTGGTCGTTCTCAAGCGGACCCGGCAGGAGATCTCCATGCAGGGCGGCCGGGACATCTGGTGGGACGACTTTCTCAAGGACGCCCCCGCCTACTGCGCCCCCGAGAAGATGGACTCCGAGGACATGCTCTACCTGCTCTACACCTCGGGCTCCACCGGCAAGCCCAAGGGCATCGTGCACACCACCGGCGGGTACTTGACCGGGGTCTACGCGACCACGAAGTGGGTCTTCGACCTGCAGGACACCGACGTCTTCTGGTGCACCGCCGATATCGGCTGGGTCACCGGCCACTCCTACATCGTCTACGGGCCGCTCGCCAACGGCACCACCACCGTGATGTACGAGGGGACCCCCGACTATCCGGACAAGGACCGCTTCTGGCGCATCGTGGAGAAGTACGGCGTGACCATCTGCTACACCGCGCCCACCGCGATCCGAACCTTCATGCGCTGGGGCGAGGAGTACCCGAAGCGCTGCGATCTCTCGAGCCTGCGGCTGCTCGGCTCGGTGGGGGAGCCGATCAACCCGGAGGCGTGGGTCTGGTACTGGAAGGTCATCGGTGGCGGGCGCTGCCCGGTCGTCGATACCTGGTGGCAGACCGAGACCGGCCACATCCTGATCACCCCGTTGCCCGGCATCACAACCCTGAAGCCGGGCTCCGCCACACGCCCGTTCCCGGGTATCGAGGCCGAGGTCGTCAACGACCGGGGAGAGCCGGCCAAGGCCGGCTACCTGGTGCTCAAGAAGCCCTGGCCGGGCATGCTGCGGGGCATCTACCGCGACCCGCAGCGGTTCGTCGCGCAGTACTGGAGCAAGTATCCCGGCATCTACTTCACCGGCGACGGCGCCAAGGTCGACGAGGAGGGCTACTTCTGGCTGCTGGGGCGGGTGGACGACGTCATGAACATCTCGGGCCACCGGGTCTCTACCATGGAGGTGGAGTCGGCGCTGGTGGACCATCCTCACGTGGCCGAGGCCGCGGTGATCGGGCGCCCGCACGAGATCAAGGGCCAGGCGATCGCGGCGTTCGTGACCATCAAGGACGGGACCCCGACCAGCAAGGAGCTGATCGAGGAGCTCAAGGCCCACGTGGCCAAGAAGATCGGCGCCCTCGCCCGCCCCGACGACCTGATCTTCGCCTCGGACCTGCCGAAGACGCGCTCGGGCAAGATCATGCGCCGCCTCCTGCGGGACATCGCGGAGGGCAAGGCGCTCGGGGACACCACCACCCTTGCCGATCCGAGCGTCGTGGCGGCCCTCAAGGAGAAATACGGGGAGGAAGAGTAGGGGCGTAGCCACGACCAAGCTGGCGCTGGCGATGTCGGCATCGAGCGTCTAGTTTCCCGGTAGTTTGGCTTGGCGCGTCAGGGTGCCTCTGCCAAGCACTCTTGGCTTTGTTACCAGAGACTGTCCGGTCGGCGCTGCGATGATTTGATGTGGAATCAATAGGTTAGGAGCCAGTATTTCTGGCACCCTTCATGCTAGGCGACCCCGCGATGCACTATCGACGCGTGTCCCTTGTTGAGGGCCGCCTATCAGGAGGCGTGACGGGAATCGTGGGCGAAGTTAGCGACAGGCCCCGGCCCGCTCGGGGCAGAGTTGCATGGACGAGTACCGAACGTCGAGATAGACCAACCTCAGCAAAGGGGGAACACTATGGCCGGTAAAGATCAGGTCCCCAGGGACTTCCGCCGCGTGGTGGTGGCCGCCGCGGTGGGGAACATCATCGAATGGTACGATTTCTACATCTTCGGGAGCTTGGCCGCGATCCTATCGGTGAAGTTCTTTGACAAGACCCACCCGGTGGCGGCGCTACTGAGCACGATCGCCCTGTTCACTGCTGGCTTCCTGATTCGCCCCTTGGGGGCTTTCTTGTTTGGATGGCTGGGTGATCGGGTGGGCCGCAAATACACCTTCATCGTGACGCTGACCGGTATGGGCCTGGCGACCGCCGCCATCGGTCTGATACCGACTTTTGCCTCCATTGGCCTTGCCGCGGCCTTCATTCTGTTCGGCCTGAGAATGGTCCAAGGACTGTGCCTGGGCGGGGAATACGGTGGCGCGATCACCTATGTTGCCGAGCATGTTTCGGACGAGCGCCGGGGGTACTATACCGGCTGGCTGCAGACGTCCCCGACGCTGGGGATCGTGGTGTCCCTCGGGGTGATCGTCGGCACCCGGAGCTACCTGGGGAACGACGCCTTCAACGAATGGGGCTGGCGGATTCCGTTCCTTATCTCGTTCCTGCTGGTGATGATGGCCATCTACATCCGGCTGCAGCTGGGAGAGACGCCGATCTTCCAGCAGATGAAGGCCAAGGGCGGGATGGTGACGAATCCGTGGAGAGAGGCGTTCCTCAGCGCCAACATCAAGTACATCCTGGTCGCCATCGTGGTGTTGATCGGGCAGGGCGTCGTGTGGTACAGCGGCCAGTTCTGGGCCCTCTACTTCCTGCAGACGGTGAAGAAGCTCGACGTGCTCACCTCCAGCTATCTTGTCGGCGCGGCGTTGCTCATCGCGACGCCGACGCTGATTCTCTTCGGATGGCTTTCCGACATCATCGGCCGGAAGCCGGTCATTCTGGGGGGAATGTTCCTGGCATCCGTGACCTACTATCCACTCTATGCGTGGCTGGGTCAGGTCACCAATCCCGGTGCCGTCAACTATCCGGTCGCCATCTTCATCATCTTCATCCTGGTGTCCTACGTGGGCATGGTGTACGGCCCGGTCGGGGCGTTCCTGGCTGAGTATTTCCCGAGCCGGATCCGCTACACGTCAGTTTCGGTGCCCTACCACATCGGCAACGGCTGGGGCGGAGGCCTCGTGCCATTCATCACCTCCGCCGCCTTCCTGTCCAGCGGCAGCGTCGGCAAAGCCCTGATCTACCCCATCGTGGTGCCGGCGGTATGTTTCATCATCTGCCTGTTCATCATGCCGGAAACGCGCCGCATGAGCATTTGGGAGCCCGAGAAGACCCAAGCCGTTCGCTCGTAGTTCGGTTACCTCCTGGCGGGGCCATCCCCTGGCCCCGCCCGGAAGCCACCGACGGTGAGCCCACCACCAGAAGTGACACACCCGGTGACGAAATTTCCCAGTCGATGCCGGGCAATTTGCCATGGAGGCTCTAGGGCCACCCCTCATGTGCCGCGAATATTGGGCGTTTTCCTCCGTCTCTACCATGCAGAGCCCAGGCACGGGCCTTGCAACAAGCTGCGCCAACCGGGCAAGCCGGGTCGCAGCGATCCGGTGCCCATGGAGGGAGACGATGGACGAGATCAAGAAGCGCCTCGAGAGAGAGCTCAGCCACACGGTGCAGCGTATCCGGCACATGGGTGGCGTGATGACCTTCGAAGAGCTCGGGGGCGGTCGGGGTGATTCGCCGCTTGCCGACGAAGTGGACGTGATCCGGGTCAACGAGGACCGGGAGATGAGCTTCGCCACCCGGAGCCTGCTCGTGGAGCGCGCCAACAAGCTGGCCGAGGCGCTGGAGCGGCTGCGGGGCGGAGAGTACGGGGTCTGCGAGGAGTGCGGTGAGGCCATCGCGCCCGCCCGGCTCCGCGCCATGCCCGAGGTCACGACGTGCGTGCGATGCCAGGATCGGCTCGAGCGCATGATACCGCGCCTGGAGACGGTGGCCGCCGCGGCGGACGCCGACGAGTCCGAGGACGAGTAGCTGCTGAACCCTCCTACCGATCGAGCCGGGCGCGCAACGCGCCCGGCCGGTCGGTGATGATCCCGCTCACGCCCCAACCCACGAGCCGGTCCACCTGGGCCGGCTCGTTGACCGTCCAGACATGGCAGTCGAGCCCCGCCTGGCGGACCTCGGCGATCAGGCCCGCCGAGCATACCGCCAGCGCTGGGCAGATGGCGTCCACCATGCCCGGCACCAGCAGGGCCCGGTCCAGGGGGGCCTGGGCCACCACGGCTCCGACGCGGATCTGCAGATTCAGGGTCCGGACCTCCCCGATCGCCCCGGGATCGAACGACTGCACCAGGACCCGATCGACGACGTCGTAGATCTCGATCGTCGAGACCACGCGCTCCTCCAGCCCGGGATAGAGGGTGGAGCCGCCCTTGAGCTCGAGCCAGAAGCGGGTGCGGTCCCGGAAGCGCTCCAGGACCTCCTGGAGCGTCTGGATGCGTTGGCCCTGGAAACGACGGTCGTGCCAGCCCCCGGCGTCCAGGCGCTTGAGCTCGCGGACGCGAAGGGCGCTCACCGGGCCCGCCCCGTCGGTGGTGCGCTCCAGGGTGAAGTCGTGGATAACGACCGGATGCCCGTCCGCGGAGAGATGGACGTCCAGCTCGAGGCCGTCGGCGCCCTGCTCGAGCGCTAGCTCGAAGGCGGCGATGGTGTTCTCGGGGGCATCGACCGATGCGCCCCGATGGGCGATGAGGAGGGGCCGGCCGGGCGCGGGCATTGGCGCGCTCAGGCGCCGCGTGGCACTATCGGGCCGTGCGCACGCCCGTGGTCGACGCGTTCCGCCCGATCGTGTGGCTCGGAGCGCGGCTCTATTTCCGGATCCGCTTCGAAGGTATCCATCACATCCCCCGCTCCGGTCCGCTCCTGATCGTGCCGAACCACGTCACCTACGCCGATCCCGTACTCGCAACGATTCCGGTCCGCCGGCCCGTGCATTACATGGCGTGGAACGCCCTGTTTCGCGTTCCCGGGCTCGCCTGGCTGATCCGGCGGTTGCGGGCTTTTCCGGTCGACATCGACGCCGCCGACGCCGGGGCCGCCCGAACCGCGGTGCGGCTGCTCAACGCGGGCGAAGTCGTCATGATCTTTCCGGAAGCCGGTCGTAGCCAGGACGGGCGCGTGCAGCGCTTCCGCCCCGGCGCGTTTCGCATGGCCTGCTCGCTCGGTGTCCCGGTGATGCCTGTCACCATCATCGGTGGGCACGAGTGCTGGCCGCCCGCCAAGCGGCTGCCGCGGCCGGGCCGGCTGACGATCATCTACCACCCGCTGATCGCGCCTCCCTCCGACCTCGACGTGAAGGAGGCCGCGCGCGAGCTCGCCCGGCGCGTGCACGCGGTCGTGGCCTCCGGCCTGCCGGATCATCAACGCCCGGACGCCGCCCGCGACGCCCCGGTCTGAGCCCCGGAGCATTATACGGGCGGGGGAAGCCGGTATTTGGCGCTGTCGTCGCGGCAGTGTATTCTCTCCCACCAATGGCACGCCGCGTCGTATCGGCCCTCCTCGTGCTCCACGGCCCGAACCTCAACCTCCTCGGCACCCGCGAGCCGGCGGTGTACGGCCGGGTCTCGCTCGCGGAGCTGAACCGGGCGGTGCAGCGTCACGCCGAGAGCCGCGGTGCGCGGGCGGTGTGCCGCCAATCCAACCACGAGGGCGAGCTCGTGGACTGGATCCAGTCGGCGGCCCGAGAGGGCTTCCAGGGCATCGTCTTCAATCCCGGCGCGCTCTCGCACTACTCGATCGCGCTGCGGGACGCGGTCGCCTCGGTGCGGGTTCCCGTTGTCGAGGTGCACCTTTCGAACATCCACGCGCGTGAGGAATTCCGCCACCGTTCGGTGGTCGCCGCCGCGGCGGTCGGTCAGATCTCGGGCTTCGGGCCCGTCAGCTACCTGCTCGGCGTGGATGCCCTGCTGGGCGGATCGCCGGCGCCCTCCGGCCGCCGCGCCGCCTCGCGCCGCCGGTGAATGCGGGCGCGCTGCCTGACGTCGAACCCCCTGTCGGATAAGAGGGGCGAGGGCCACGATCGGGCCCGGCCGTGATGGGCCCCGAGACGCCGTCCGGCTCGGCCGGTAGCGCGGAGACTCCCGGGTCTCCCGAGATCGACGAGCGTGCGCTCATCCAACGGTGCATCGCCGGAGACACCGCGGCGTTCGAGCCGCTCGTCGAGAGGTACCGTCAGCGGGTGTGGCGTCTGGCCTACCAGGTGCTGCACGATCGCGAGGAGGCGTGGGACGTGGCCCAGGAGGCGTTCGTGCGGGCGTTTCACTCGTTGCCGTCGTTCCGCGGGCAGTCGGCGTTCTACACCTGGCTCTTCCGCATCACCGTCAACGTCGCCACCGACCGGCACCGTCAACGCGGCGCCCAGGCGCGCGCGTTCGGACCGGAGCGGGTGAGCGAGGAAGAGTGGGCCCGCACCACGCCGGATCCGGGCGGGGGGCCGGAGCAGCAGGCGGCCCGGAAGGAGCAACGAGAGCGCATCCGGGGCGCCCTGGATGCCTTGCCGCCCAAGGCCCGAACGATTATCATGCTCAGTGACGTCGAGGGCCTGTCGTACCGCGAGATCGCCGAGGTGCTCAACTGTCCGATCGGGACCGTCATGTCCAGGCTGCATAACGCGCGCAAGCGACTCAAGGCCCTCCTCGGACCGATGCTCGCGTTGATCTTCTGGCTGGGCCTGGCGATGGTGCTCGCGGCTTCAGCCGAGGCCCAGCCGGTGATTCGCTTCGGGGTCCGCATCCTCGAGGCTTCCAGTGCTCCCCGTAGCCCCTCCACTCGGCCCGCGCCGGGGTCGGAGGTCGAGCCCGACGAGCGGCTCCGGAAGATCATCCCGCGGCTTCAGACTCTGTTCCGGTACACGGACTACACGACGCTCGACCGCCAGCGCGTCGATGGCCCGCTGGGT
Organism: Methylomirabilia bacterium; assembly: GCA_041497895.1. GTDB lineage: Bacteria > Methylomirabilota > Methylomirabilia > Rokubacteriales > CSP1-6 > CAMLFJ01. The sequence goes on along the minus strand of JBGQHJ010000118.1, from coordinate 1,165 downwards.
ACCCAGCAGCGGTTCGCGGTGCCGGGCGAGCGCTGGCTCGAGGTCACGCCCGACCAGATGCAGGGCACCTCGGTCCGGATGCGGGTGCGCCTGCTGCACGGCGAGAGAGCGGAGATGAACGCCAACATCCTCGCGGCGCCCGGCGCCCCCGCGGTGCTCGGCGGCCCGCCGTACGGCAACGGGGTGCTGATCATCATCCTGTGGGCCAATCCCAACCCCCATCCCTGACCCGATGAGCGAGCAGCGCTACCGCCAGGAACGCAGCCGCATCGAGCAGGGCCACCTGAAGTACCGCGACAAGCTCAAGGAAGAGGGCAAGCTCTTCGTCCGCGACCGTCTGAAGCTCCTGCTCGATCCCGGGACCGAGTTCCAGGAGGACTTTCTCTTCGCACGCAACCTGGAAGCCGACACGCCCGCCGACGGCGTGGTCACCGGGGTGGGTACCGTCTGCGGCCGTACGGTGTGCGTGATGGCCAATGACTACACGGTGAAGGCGGGCTCGTGGGGCGAGAAGACCGTCCAGAAGATCGTGCGCATCCAGGAGCGCGCCCAGCGATTGCAGGTCCCGCTGCTCTACCTGGTCGACGCGGCGGGGGGCCGCATCTCGGAGCAGATCAAGATCTTCCCCGGCCGCTTCCACGCCGGCCGCATCTTCTACAACGAGGTGCAGCTCTCGGGGGTGGTGCCGCAGGTCTGCGTCCTGTTCGGACCGTCGCCGGCGGGCTCGGCTTATCTCCCGGCTCTCACCGACTGCGTCATCATGGTCGACGGCAAGGCGAGCCTCTACGTGGGCTCGCCCCGGATGGTCGAGATGGCGATCGGGGAGAAGACGACGCTCGAGGAGCTGGGCGGGGCCCGCATGCACTGCACGGTCTCGGGCTGCGGCGACGTGCTCGCGGCCTCGGACGAGGAGGCGATCGAGCTCTGCCGGCGTTACCTCGGCTACATGCCGGGCTCGTTCCGGGACCGACCCGCCGCCGTGGAGGTGGTCGCCCCCAAGTCGGGACGCTCGATCGAGGACATCGTCCCCTACGACCAGCGGAAGTGGTTCGACATGTACGAGGTCATCGACCGGGTGGTGGATGCGGGCTCCTTCTTCGAGATCAAGCGCCTGTTCGCCCAGGAGATCATCGTCGGCCTCGCGCGTCTGGGGGGACGAACGGTG
>JBGQHJ010000117.1:0-15414 GCA_041497895.1 Methylomirabilia bacterium | reverse complement strand
GCTATCTCGCGTACGCGAGCGGAGCGGGCCATCCGGCGCCGATCACGACGGTGGTCTACCCCGGCGCGTTCCACGCCTGGACGGTGCCCACCCTGGGCGCCCCGCGCTTCTACGCGCAGTACCTCAGCACGCGGAAGTGCCCCGTCATCCTGTTCGGCCGCGGGGCGCCCACCGTGCTCGTGGACGGGCGCGCGCAGCCGCTCGACCCGGATGCGCTCGCCGCGTGCGTAGCCGCGGGGCCGGGCTACACGATGGCGTACGACGCCACCACCCGGACCACATCCACCGGGGACACGGTGGCATTTCTCCAGCGCCACCTGGGCCCGTGAACCGGGGCATGACCCCCACTAGGCGATGCACGGGCTGGATTTGAACCAGCGACCTTTGGGTTATGAACCCAAGGAAGCCGGGGCTGACCTCGCGGAACACCAGGGATTTCCGAAGCCGGACGCTTCCTCCGGTCACCGAGCGGGGATTCGGGTCAGGGCCTACCCACTCCCGTTACATCAAGCAGATAGCCAAAGCGGTGGGGCTGCCCCGACCATGACCGCGGGGGGTCCGGCCCCTCAGAGCGCGCTCGCGGCGATGTTGACGGTCAGGGCGAGGAGGGCGACGTTGAAGGCGAACGAGACCACCGCGTGGGCGGTCACGGTGCGGCGCACCGGCTTGTTCGTGATCGCCACGTCGGAGACCTGCGAGGTCATGCCGATCACGAACGAGAAGTACACGAAGTCCCAGTAGTCCGGCTCCTCGTCTCCCCCGGGGAAGGCCATGCCCCCGGCCGGGCTCGCGCGGTCGCCGTAGAACTCGTGAGCGTAGTGCAGGGCAAACATGGTGTGGATGAACGCCCACGAGAGCAGGATCGTGAGGGAAGCGAGCGCGAGCTGGCCCGGCCGCCGTCCCCCGCTCCCGGAGGCGAGCTCGGCCTGGATCGCCGCGAAGCTCGCGAGCCCGGCGGCCACCGTCAGCACCAGGATGGTGAGCTGCCCCTCGTCCTGCTCCGCGGCGCGCCGGCGGATGTCGCGGACCCGGGAGCCGGCCATCATCTCGAAGACGAGGACCAGATACACCGCGACCGCCACGTTCCAGCCCACGAGCAGCCGCGACGCGGGCGGCCAGGTGGTCGACACGGCGAGGACGGTGGTGACCACGATGCCCAGCCCGGCCGAGGAGAACAGCCGGGGGCGCGATCGCAGGATGCGATGCGGCAGGAAGACGCGGCCACTCCGGCGACCCTTGGTCGACATCCGCTGCGGCCGACGATGGTGCGAAACCCGCGCCCTGTCAAGGGCGGAGCGCGGCCGCCGAACGACCGGGGCGGTAAATCCCCGGCAGGCTACATTGAGAGGAGCATGGAGAGGTGCATGACCCTCCGGCTCGTCGCGCTCGCGGCCCTCCTCCTGGCCCTGACCCGTCCCGCCTCGGGAGCCGAGACCTGGACCCTGTGGGAGAAGAAGGAGGGGCAGACGAGCGGCGAGTTCAACGACACCTGGACCCCGGTCGGGAGCTACGAGGGCGAGCGGGGCTGCCGCGCGATGCGGCGCGAGATCGTCGCGCGGTACCGCCGCAAGGGCGTCACCGCGGTGGGCGCCGAGACGGTGCGGATCAAGGACCCGCTCGGCTGGTGGCTCACCTACACCTGCCGTCCGGGTGGCGCCCCACCGCGGTAGCCCCGCCGGGCCGGGGCGGCCCGGCTAGCTCGACTTCTTGCTGAAGAACTCCCCGATCGTCTCGCCGCTGAACTTCGCGCCCTCCACGATCGTGTTGCCGATGCCCTTGAAGAGGCCCACGAAGCCCGGGCCTACGCTGCCCTGCCCGATCTGCTTGGCGCCCTGCTCCACCTGCTTGGTCGCGTCGTCCACCTTGGTCTTGTCGGCGGCGACGGCCGCGCCCGCGCCCAGGCTCACGACCATGAGGAACGCCGGAGTGACCCACAGCCAGCGAAGTTTCCGCGTCATGACGGACCCCTTTCCGCTCGATTGGATTGACATCGCCCTCATGCTACCACCGCCCGGAAGGCGGCCCGGCACGAAGACGTTGACACCGGGCCGGGCCCGCGTAGACTCGGCGGCGGTCGGGGCGGACCCGGCACGTTCGGAGGCCAACCGAGGCACCACGGAAGGAGCGGCGCCATGGCTCACACGCCCACATCGTCGTCCCGCATCTCCCGCCGTCGTTTCCTGGCCGGCACCGGCGCGGCGGTCGGCGCGGCCACCTTCGGCCACGCCCCCGCGGTGATCGGCCAGCAGGTGCGCGAGCTGCAGGTCTGGCACACCGAGGTCGAGCCCCAGACGGTCAAGGTCATCCAGGACACGAGCATCGCCGAGTTCGAGAAGAAGTTCCCGGGCTTCAAGGTGCGCCAGCAGGCTCTCGGCTGGGGCGACCTCAACACCAAGCTCCTGGCCGCGCTGGCCGCGGGCAGCCCGCCGGACCTCACCCACCTCAACCCGTTCATGACCGCGTCGCTCTACACCAAGAACCTGCTGCGCCCGATGGACGAGCTGATCCGCGCGCTCGGCGAGAGCGATATCCACGAGGCGACCCGGAAGCTCCAGTACTTCGACGGCAAGTACTACGGGATCACCCACGCGATGGGCGCGACCTACTTCTGCGAGCGCCGGGACCTGCGCGAGAAGAAGGGGCTCAAGACCCCGGAGACCTACGACGACATGCTCAAGCTGGCCGCCGCCCTCACCGAGGGCGGCCGCTACGCCTTCCAGATGCCGGGCGAGAAGCTCTACATGGGCTTCATCCACCCGGCGGAGTGGCTGGCCGGCAACGGCGGCTCCTGGGTCGACGCCAAGACGTGGCGGCCGCAGCTCAACGGCAAGTCGATGCTGGAGACGCTCGACTATCTTCAGAAGCTGAACAAGTTCCAGTCGCAGGGCTGGTCGGGCCAGAAGTACCTCGACACCCAGGCCGCGCTCGCCACCGGCAAGATCGCGATGAGCTATCTCTCCGGCGCGCGCGCGATCGGCTACATCGAGAAGTACGCCCCCGAGGGCATGCGCGACCCGGAGCACTTCATGCCGATGCTGCGGCCGCACGGGCCGTCGGGCAAGGTCGGCATCTCCGCGCTCGACGGGGAGAACTGGGCGGTCTTCAGCCAGTCGAAGTACCCGAACGAGGCCTTCGAGTTCCTGCGGCTCTTCTACAAGAAGGAGCACTATCTCCAGTACTGCCACTCGGTGCCGATCCACCTCTCCCCGATCTTCACGTCCATGCTCGGCGACCCGGCCTACCTCGCCAACGAGCGCATCAAGAAGTGGAGGGCCTGGCACGACGTGATGCTGACCGGCCTCCGGAGCAGCCGCTTCCTGCCGCTGGGCTTCACGCGGCCGGAGGACAACCTGCTGCCGTTCCTCGCCGAGCTCGACGGCTCGAGCATCGTGGCCGACATGGTGGTGGAGGTCATGGTGGGGGGCAAGAACCCGAAGGCGGAGGCCGATCGCGCGCAGAAGCGCGCCGAGGAGCTGCTCGCCCAGCTCGGTCACAAGCGCTGGTCGTAGCCGGGGGTTCCGGGCGGGGCGAGTGAGGAAGAGCGCGCTCGTCGGCTGGCTCCTCCTCGCCCCGTCGCTCCTGCTCCTGGGCGGGCTGGTCGTCTTCCCGGTTCTCTACAACGTCTGGCTCAGCCTGTTCGACAAGCACGCCTTCATGCCGGTGCAGAGCTTCGTCGGCCTCCGGCACTACCGCTACTTCGCGAGCGACCCCGAGTTCTGGACCAGCTTCTACTACGGCAGCGTCTACGCGGGCGCCACCATGGTCCTCCAGCTCGGCGTGGGCGTGCCCGCGGCGCTGCTGCTGAACGAGGCCTTCCGGGGGCGCAACCTCCTGCGCGGGTTCGTGCTCTTCCCCTACATGATCCCCACCATCGTGGCGGTCATCCTGTGGAAGTGGCTGCTCAACGACTCCTACGGCCTGGTCAACTACCTCCTCACGAGCGCGGGCGTGGTACGGGCCCCGGTGGCCTGGCTCGGTCCCGACTACATCATGACCGCGCTGATCGTCACCAGCGTGTGGCAGTTCTTCCCGTTCGTGGTGGTGACCTACCTGGCGCGCCTCCAGACCATCGCTCCCGAGCTCTACGAGGCGGCCACCGTCGACGGCGCCTCCGCCTGGCGCCGGTTCCTCCACGTGACCCTGCCCCAGACCGCGAGCGTGCTCTTCGTCATCGTGCTGCTGCGGAGCATCTGGATGTTCACCAAGTTCGACACGGTCTGGCTGCTGGCCGGCGAAGGCGGGGTGAGCCGCTACATCCGCACCCTGCCGGTCTACGCCTACGCGCGCAGCTTCACCTACCTGCAGGCCGGCATGGGCGCCGCGCTGGCGGTGATCATGTTCGCGATGCTGCTGGCCGCGACCGGGGTGTACTTTCGCGTGTTCCGCACCGAGGAGGTCTTCTCGTGAGGCGCGCGGCGGCGCTCTACGCGGCCGGCGCGGTCCTGCTGCTCGCGGCGGCCTTCCCGCTCTTCTGGATGCTCTCCACCGCGCTCAAGCCCTCCGGGGAGATCTTCGCCACCCCGCCGCGCTTCGTGCCGCTCCACCCGACCCTGGAGAACTTCCAGCGGCTGTTCGCGGACACGAGCTTCCTGGTGTTCTTCCGCAACAGCGTGACGGTGGCGGGCGCCACCGTCCTGCTCACGCTCGCGGTCTCCTCGCTGGGGGCCTATTCCCTCACCCGCTACCGCTTCCGCGGGCGCGAGGCGGTGGCGGGCCTGATCCTGCTCACCTACATGTTCGCGCCGATCATGATCATCATCCCGTTCTACATCCTGGTGAAGCAGCTCGGGATCGTGAACACGCGCCTGGCCCTGGTGCTGTCCTACACCACCTTCTGCCTGCCCTTCTGCCTCTGGGTGCTGCGGGCGTTTTTCCAGTCGATCCCGCTCGAGCTGGAGGAGGCGGCGCTGGTCGACGGGGCCGGGCGGGGCCGGACGGTGTGGTACGTGGTGCTGCCGCTGGCACTGCCCGGGTTGATCGCGGCCGCCATCTTCACCTTCATCCTGGCCTGGAACGACTTCCTGTTCGCCCTGGTGCTGATCACCTCGGAGGAGCTGAAGACGCTGCCGGTCGGGGTCAACGACCTGTTCAACGCCACCATCGTGGACTGGGGGATGATCATGGCCGCGGGGGTGATGATCACGGTGCCCACGGTCTGCTTCTTCGCCGCGGTGCAGCGCTACCTCGTGCAGGGGTGGGGGTCGGGCGGGGTGAAGGGCTGAGCGGGCCGCCGGGTCAGTCGCGGCGGCCGCGGCGCTGCCGGATCTCGCGGAGCATGGCGGACATGCCCCGCTGATCCCTCCGCGGGCCCGCCAGCGTGGACCGGCGCGGCCGGGTGGCCAGGGACGAGCCGTGGTGGCAGACGGGGCAGTACTCCCCCTGGACCGCGGCGCAGTCCTTCAGCGGATGTTCGCAACGCTGGTCGCTCTTGCAGGCGAAGCTCATGACGAGCGATACGAGAGCAAGAGCCGGGCCACCGAGACATGAGCGGAAATCCGCGCCCTTGCGCCAGCCGCCTTCGGCCGGGGCGGGGCAAGATTCGTCAACTGGAGCAACGAAGTTCCCAGGCTGGCGACCCGGTTCCCCGGGCAGCCCTCACCACGGTCAGAGCGAGCCGAGCACCCAGAGGACGAGCAGCGAGAACGCGGCGAGGGCGCCGAAGGGCAGCGAGAAGCCGCCGGTCGCGGCGAAGAGCGCGCCCACCGCGGGGGCCCCGATCGAGATGCCGAGCACGCCGACGCCGCTCACGAGCCCCACCGCCGCCCCCGGCGCGCGCGGCAGCACCGCCCCGGTGGTGTGCATGACCGCGGCGTAGGGCGCGTTGAAGGCGACGCCGAGCGCGACGATGGCGGCGGCGGCCACCATCAGCGGCCGGCCGGGCCACGCGAGCGCCGCGAGCCCGAGCGCGCCGCTCAGCACCGTGAGCCGCATGACCGCGCGGGCGCCGAGCAGGCCCCGATCGACCACGAGGCCACCGAGCGGACGCGAGAGCATGCCGAGCGCGAGGATCGCGGAGCCGGCGGCGCCCGCGCTCACCAGCGACAGGCCGAAGTCGTGGACCAGGAAGGTGGTGACCCAGATGCCGATCAGCACCGCGAGGCCGAAGGTGGCGGTGTGCACGAGCCCGAGGGTCCACACCTTCGCGCTCCGTATCGCCTCGGTGAGCGGCGCGCCGGCGAGCGCCGGGCGAACACCCGGGGCCAGCGCGAGCCACCCCACCGTCGCGAGCGCGATCAGCGCGGAGGAGATCACGAAGGCCCGGCGCCAGCCCACGTGGCTCGCGAGGAGCGGGATCAGGTAGAGCGAGGTGCCGCCGCCCAGCTGGACGAAGCCGCCGTAGAGCCCCAGCGCCCGGTGCACGCGCGCCGGCGGCACGACCAGCGCCGCGTAGCGCATGCCCGCGACGAAGGCCAGCCCGCAGCCGAGTCCCCCCACCACCTTGATGAGCAGGAGGTCCGGGAAGTCACGGGCGTACCCCAGCGCCAGATTGCTCGCGAACACCGCGACGAGCCCGGCGGTGCCCACGCCGGTGGGCCCGAGACGGTCGCTCAGCATGCCGGCGGGCACGCACGCGACCGCGAGGGTGACGAAGAAGGCGGTCGAGAGCAGGCCGGCCTGGACGGGCCCGAAGTGGAGCTCCGCCATCAGGAGCGGGATCACCGCCGCGTGGTTGGTGTAGTTGGTGGTGGCGGCCCAGCCCATCAGGCACGCGGCGGCCAGGCGGAGTGCCATGGGCCGGCAGTCTAGCACCCGGGCTCCTCGGCGGGGGTCAAACCGGGTATCATCCCCGCAGCATGCGCGTGGACCTGCCGTACGCCGATGGCACGCTCTCCGCCACTCTGCCGCCGGGCAGCCGCCTGCTCTCCGGCGAGGCGACCGCCGCGCTCCCTCCGCTCGCCGACCTCGACCGCGCGGTGCGCGACGCGCTGGCCGCGCCGCTCGGCCTGCCGCGGCTGCGCGACCTGGCGCGGCCGGGCGCGCGCGTCACGATCGCGTTCGACGACCACACCACCGGGTCGTTCGGGCCGATCCGCCCGGTGGCCATCCGCGCGGTGCTGGACGAGCTGGTCGCGGCCGGGGTGTCGGCGTCGCAGGTGCGGCTCGTGTGCGCCAACGCGCTCCACCGCATGTGCCGGCCCGCCGAGCTGACGCGGCTGCTGGACGCCCCGCTGGTGCGGGACTTCGGCCCGCGCCTGGTGTGCCACGACGCGGAGGATCCCGACCAGATCGCCGACCTGGGCGTCACCGCGGAGCACGGGTATCCGGTGGAGGTGAGCCGGCTCGTCACCGACTCCGACCTCACGGTCTACGTCAACACCAACTACATCCGCGGCTTCACCGGCGGCTGGAAGTCGGTGTGCATCGGGCTCTCGACCTGGCGCTCGATCCGGGTGACGCACGACCCGGACGGCATGTCGATGTCGCTCCAGCGCAACCGCATGCACGCGGTGCTCGACGAGATGGGGCAGCACGTCGAGCGGCGCCTCGGCCGGCGCATCTTCAAGATCGATACCCTGCTGGCCGATCCGCTCCACGCCGCGCGGGTGTTCGCGGGCGGGGTGGACGAGACCCGTCGCGCGGCCCTCGAGGTGCAGTCGCTCCGCTTCCCGCCCCGGCGGGCCGCCGCGCCCGAGCCGGTCGACATCCTGGTCTACGGGGTGCCGGACTCGAGCCCCTACGCGATCTGGGCCCAGGTCAATCCGATCCTCACCCTGATCTCGATGGGGCTCGGCTACCTGGGCGGCATGATCGAGGCGGTGGGCAAGCCCGGCTGCACGGTGATCATGGCCGCCGCGGTCCGCGAGGCGTGGGATCGGGTTCATCACCCGTCGTACCCGGAGGTGTGGGAGCGCGTGCTCACCCGCACGCGCGACCCCTACGAGATCACCGCGCGCTTCGAGCAGGAGTTCGCGCGGCACCCCGCGCACATCGAGGCCTACCGGCACCGGTTCGCCTTCCACCCGATCCACGGCATCCTGGCCACGCACCCGCTCAAGCGGCTGCGCCGCGTGGGCCGGGTGATCGTGGCCGGGGCGCGCGATGCGCACGTGCCCCGCCATCTCGGCTGGGACGTGGCGGACAGCGTGGAGGAGGCGGTGGCGCGTGCGCAAGCACTCCACGGCACCGGCGCCACCATCGGCGTGGTCGAGCAGCCCCCGATGCCCGCGGACCCCGACCGCTAAGTCTGGGGTCAGGTCTTACATTGCGACATTCGCCAGCGGGCGAGACCGTCCGCGCGCGGAAATGTCGTAATGTAAGACCTGACCCCGGCTAGATGACCCCGGCTAGACGCCGAGGTAATACTTCTTGACGAGCTCGTTCTCGCGCAGCTCGCGCGTGCTGCGGCCCTCGAACTCGATCTTGCCGTGGACGATGATGTAGCCACGGTCCGCGATCTTGGTCGCCTGGTTGAAGTTCTGCTCCGCCATCAGCACGGTGAGCTGACGCCGCTCCTTGAGCTCCCGGATCTTGCCGATCACCCGGCTCACCAGGATGGGCGCGAGCCCGACCGACGGCTCGTCGACCAGGAGAATCTTCGGGGAGGACATGAGCGCGCGCGCTACCGCCAGCATCTGCTGCTCGCCGCCCGACATGCTGCCCGCGAGCTGGCGCCGGCGGCCGGCCAGCACCGGGAACGCCTCGAAGGCGAAGCCCAGGTTGGCCGCGATGTCGGCGCGGGCGGCGGGACGGTAGGCGCCGAGCAGCAGGTTCTCCTCCACCGTGAGCTTCGGGAAGAGCCGGCGGCCCTCGGGCACCAGCGCGATGCCGAGGCCCACGATCTCCTCGGTGGACTTGCCGACCAGGTCGATCCGCTTTCCGTCGGTCTCGAGGAAGATCTCCCCGGCCTCGGGCGTCACCATGCCCATCAGGCACTTGATCAGCGTGCTCTTGCCGTTGCCGTTGGTGCCGAGCAGGGCCACCGTCTCCCCTTCCCGCACCTCGATCGACACCCCGTGGAGCACCCGCACCGCGCCGTAGCCGGCGTCCACGTTCTCGACCACGATCCTACTCGCCAAGGTAGGCCTTCTCCACCGCGGGGTTGCGGACGACCTCGTCCGGGGTGCCCTCCGCGATCAGCTCGCCCGCGTCGAGCACCACGATGCGCTGGGAGAAGCGCATCACCGCCCGCATGATGTGCTCGATCATGATGATGGTGATGCCCCGCTCGCTCAGGCCGAACAGGATGGCCAGGATGTCGTCCACCTCGGCGTGCGAGAGCCCGGCCATCGCCTCGTCGGAGATGAGCAGCTTCGGCCGCGCCGCCATCGCGCGGGCCAGCTCGAGCTTGCGCATCTCGATCTGGGTGAGCCCGGCGGGGCGCAGGTGGGCCTTCGACTCGAGCCCGATCGCGCGCAGGATCTCCATCGCGTCCGCGTCCGCCGCGTCGGCGCGCTCGTGCGCGGCGTACTCGAGCGGGATGTCGAGGTTCTCCAGCACGGTCATGCTGACGAACGGCTTGGGGATCTGGAAGCTCCGCACGATGCCGAGCCGGGTCCGCCGGTGGGGCGGCAGCCCGCTGATCTCCCGGCCGTCGAAGCGGATGTGGCCGCTGTCGACGGGGAGCGAGCCGGACACGCAGTTGATGAGGGTGGTCTTGCCGGACCCGTTCGGGCCGATGAGCCCGAACCGCTCGCCCGCCTTCACGTGGAGCGACACCCCGTTCAGCGCGGTGAAGCCGCCGAAGCGCTTGGTGACGCCCTCGATCTCCAGGATGGCGCTCATCGGTCAGCGCCCCCGCAGGCGACGCACCAGCCCGAGGATGCCCTCGGGGGCCAGCACCACGAAGGCCACCAGCACCACGCCCACGATGAACAGGTTCCACTCGGAGGAGATCGTCACGCTCGCGTACTGCTGCGCGGAGTTGAGCAGCACCGCGCCGATCACCGGGCCGAGCCAGCTCGTCGTCCCCCCGATCATCGGCATCGCGAGCGCGTTGACCGCGTAGTCGAGGCTGAAGGCCGAGTTCGGGTCCACGAACGTCACGTAGTACGGGAACGGCGCGCCGGCCACCCCGAGGAGGAAGCCGCTCACGGTGGTGGCGAAGAGCTTGAGGCGCAGGGTCGGCACCCCCATGCACTCGGCGGCCTCCTCGTTGTCGCGCAGGGCCGCGAGGCCCCGCCCGATCCACGAGCGCTCGATGAAGCGCGCAGTGATCACCGCCAGCACCGCCAGCCCGGTCATGACCGTGAACAGGAACGTGACGTAGTTGCCGAAGGGCGGCCCGCTCGGGCGGATCACGCTCAGGCCCCGGGAGCCGCCCACGAACTCCCAGTTGATGATGACGGTCTGGAGCACGATGGACAGCGCCAGCGTCGCGATGGAGAAGAACACCCCGCGCAGGCGGAGCGTGAGGTAGCCGATGCCCAGGCCGAGCAGGGCCGAGACCAGCCCGCCGGCCACGATCAGCACCGGCAGCGGCGCCCGCACGGTCTGGATGAGGACGATCGCGGTGTAGGCCCCGAGCGCGAAGAACGCAGGGGTGCCGAAGTTCACGTAACCCGCATAGCCACCCAGGATGTTCCACGCGGTGGCGATGACCACGTACTGGAGGATCACGTAGCCCGCGAAGTAGAGGTACGGGTTCACCCGCAGCGAGGCGAGCAGGATCCCGGCCGCGATGACGATCAGGCCCACCACCAGCGCCACCCCGGTGCGCCGCATCTTAGCGCCCGAACAGCCCCGCCGGCCGCACCGCCAGCGCGATCAACAAGATCCCGAAGGAGACCGCGAGCGACCACGACGGGCCCGCGAAGGTGCCCATCAGGCTCTCGACCACGCCCAGGATGACCGCGGCGACCAGCGTGCCGCCGATGCTGCCCATGCCGCCCAGGACCGTGATCGCGAACATCCGGCCGTTGTAGTCGCGGTCGCTCGACGGCACCACCGGCACGATCATGATCAGGAGCGCGCCGGCCAGACTGGCCGCCGCGATGCCGATGCCGAAGGCGATGGTCTTGATACGGACCGGGTTCGCGCCCATCAGCCGCAGGGCCCCGCTGTCCTGCGACACCGCCATGATGGCGCGCCCGTAGAAGGTGCGGCCGAGGAAGAGGTAGAGGGTGGCGGTCATGACGAGCCCCACCACGCAGGGCACGAGCAGGCGGTACGCGATGCCGACGCTGCCCAGCTCGATCGACTTGCCGATGTAGGACGCCTCCACCAGCCGGTAGTCCACCCCGTACTTGAGGCTGAGGCTCACCTCGATGATGAAGAGGAGCCCGAAGAAGAACACGAGGCCGCGGAGCGACTCCTCCCCACGTCGCTCGAAGCTGCTGTAGTAGACGCGGTAGACCGCGGCCCCCAGGAGGTAGAAGAGCGGGGTGACGAGCAGCCCGGCCAGGATGGGATCGAGCCCGAACGTGCTGTTCAGCACGTAGGCCGAGTAGGAGCCCAGGATGAGGAACGCGGGCTGCGCGATGTTGGCGATGTCGAGCAGCCCGAAGACGAGCGAGATCCCGAGGCTCACCGCGGCATAGAAGCCTCCGAGCAGCAGTCCGGCGACCAGCGCGTTGGCCAGCAGGTCCCAGGAGAACAGGGAGCGACTCGCGCTAGTTCTTCGCCGCCGAGTACGGATAGATGATGTTGCCGGACTTGAACTCGTCGGGGTAGAGCACGACCTTCTTGCCCGGTCCGCGGAACTGATCGATCCCGGTGCCCTGGATCTTCTGGAACTGGACCATCAGGGTGCGCCCCTTGGCCCACTCCCCGTTCTTGCCGAACTTCACCTTGCCCACGATCGTGCTGAACTCGGTGGCCCGGATGTAGTCGGCCAGCTTCTGCTGATCGAGACCCTTGGTCGCCTCGATGGCCTGGGCCAGCACCTGGCCGGTCGCGTACGAGTAGGGGGGCAGGTAGTAGCCCAGGGGATCGACGCCCGCCTTCTCGGCGCGGGCCTGGTACTCCTTCAGGAACTCCTTGATGCCGGGCATCGAGAGGAACGTCGGCTCCGGCGCCCAGAAGTCGTAGTTCACGATGCCGTTGAGCATCGGCCCCATGCTCGTCATGATGCTCGTGAACATCAGGCCGACCATGCCGCCGCCGAAGAGCTTGGGCTGGAGGCTCACCTCGTGCGCGGCGCGCACCATGCCCACCGAGTCCGGCGGGTAGGAGGCCACGAACACCACGTCGGGGTTGGTGGCCTTGATCGCGCGGACGATCGGGGTGTAGTCGGTGGTGCTGGGCGGATAGGTCTTGTCGTAGACGGTCTTGAAGCCGAACTTCTTGATCAGCTCGCGCGCCCCCACCAGCGCGTTCTGCGGGTACTCGGCGTCGGCTCCCACGATCGCGACCGTCTGGGGCTTGGGGTTCTGCCGGGCGGCCAGCTCGAAGAAGCCGAGCGCGGTGCTGGTCTCCGGCTCGGGGCCGTTGGGCGAGATCTGGAAGTAGTTCGGGTACTTGTACTTCTCGTTGTTGGCCAGGCCGAAGATCCCCATGATCATGAGCTTGCGCTCCATGGCGATCGGCATGAGCGGCGCGATGAGGTTGGTGCCGTAGCCGGAGGTGACCAGATCCACCTTGTCCACGTCGAGCAGCTTCGAGTAGATGCCGGGCACGGTGGCGGGGTTGGTCTGGTCGTCGTAGAACACCAGCTCCACCGGCCGCCCGAGGAGGCCGCCCTTCTTGTTGACGTCGTCCTTCCAGATCTGCAGGGCGAGCAGGGCCGGCTTGCCGTTGGCGGAGAGCCCGCCGGTCAGCGCCATGCCGAAGCCGATCTTGATGGGGTCGGCGGCCCGCGCGACGAACACTCCGGCCCCCGCGAGCACGACGGCTCCGATGACGACCGCGACGACGACCAAGCTCAGGACCCGCTGTCTCCAGGGCTGCTTCATCGCATCCTCCCTCTCTTGGCCGCTCCCTCGGGAGCGCGCCGGGCATTGGGCGGGCCAAGACTGCCCCGCGGCCGCCGCCTTGTCAAGGTGGTGGGCGGCCCGGGAGACGATCGTCTATAGTCCCCGGGGAGGAGGAGCCCCCATGGCCAGACTGCCCGACCCGCTCGACACGCTCACCCCCGCGGCCAAGCAGGTCTACGACAAGATCACCGCCAAGCGTGGCGCGGTGCGCGGCCCCTTCGCCTCGCTCATGCACCACCCCGCCCTGGCCGAGCGGGTGGGCGACCTGGGCGAGTACCTCCGCTTCGGCGGCACGCTGCCCGCCGACATCCGCGAGCTGGCCATCCTGATCACCGCGCGCTCGGTGGGCCAGGGCTACGAGTGGATCGCCCACGCGAAGGTGGCGCGGCGGGAGGGGCTCGCCGACGACGTCATCGAGCGGGTGCGGACGCGGGGGGATCTCGGAGCCCTGCCGGCCCGTTACGCCCGGCCGGCCCGGGTGGTGCAGCACGTACTCGCCTACGAGTCGATCCCGGCGGACGTCCAGGCCGCGGTGCAGGGCGAGCTGGGGATCGGCGGGCTCATGGAGCTGGTGGTGCTGGCCGGGCAGTACCGCATGATCGCGGGCGTGCTCTTCGCGTTCGACACCCCGATCCCGGAGGGCGAGCGCGCGCCGTTCTGAGCGCTAGACGCCCATCCGGCGGCTAGACAAACGTCATCACCTCGACCGGCGTGTCGCCGCGGCGGAAGCGCTCGATGTCGAGCGGCCCCACGTCGACGGTGTGGGCCCGGCCGTCGGCGACCAGCTCGGCCATGAGCTGGCCCGCGATGGGGCCGTGCATGAAGCCGTGGCCGCTGAAGCCGGCGACCACGAAGAGGCCGTCGGCGCCCGGCAGCGCGCTCAGGATGCCCATCTGGTCGGGCGTCATCTCGTAGAGCCCGGCCCAGGCGCGCAGCACCGGGGCGTCCTCCAGGGCGGGCACCCGGCGCACCGCACGCTCGGCCACGCCCGGCACCAGGTCCCAGTCCGGGGTGGTGTCGAAGGTGCTCGCCTCGCCCTTGCGGCCGTAGCCCACCATGACGCCGGGGCCCTCGCGACGGATCGAGAAGCCTTCGTGGTGATCGATGATGAACGGCGTCTCGAGCGGGATCCGCTCCGCGGGCAGCGGGGCGGTGATGAACTTGCAGCGGCGGCGCGGGAAGACCGGGATCTCCACCCCGGCGAGCCGGCCGACCTGGCCGGACCAGCAGCCCGCCGCGATGATCACCACCGGCGCCTCCCAGTCGCCGCGCGGCGTCCGCACCGTGGTGGTCCGCGGGCCGACACGCTCGATCCCCACCACCGGGTGCTCGGTCTTGACGACCGCGCCCAGGTCCCGGGCCCGCGCCGCGATCGCGGTGGTGACGAGGTAGGGATCGGCGAAGCCGTCGCGGGGCGAGTAGGTCGCGGACACCAGGTCGTCGACGCGGAGGTACGGCCACCGCGCGCGCACCTCGTCGGGGGTCAGCACCCGCGTGTCGACGCCCATCGCGCGCTGCATCGCCGCGCTCTCCGTGTAGACCCGGCGCTCCTCCTCGGTCTGCTGGAGGATCAGGTAGCCGTGCTGGCGGAACTGGGGATCCGCGCCGAACTCGGCCGCGAAGCCCTCGTAGACCTCGATGCTCTGCCGGGTGAGCTCGACGCCGATGCGGTTGGCGTACTGGTGACGGATGCCGCCGGACGCCAGCGCGGTGGAGCCGGAGCAGACGCCGTCGCGCTCGAGCACCACCACCCGCCCGTACTGCCGCCGCGCGAGGTGATACGCGGTGGCCGCGCCCATGATACCGGCCCCGATGATGATCGCGTCCGCGGTCTCGGCCATGCCGCGGCGGATCATAGCACCGCGGCGCGCCGGTCGCCCGTCACGCGGTGCGCGTCTTGAGGAACGAGCTCTTGCGCGCGATCTTGTCGCCCACGAACGTGAAGAGGTCGCAGCCGTCCACCTCCACCCACCGCCCCTCGGCGGTCGTGCCGGTGAAGCGCCACTCCGACAGCCCGCGGTCGCCCACGACCACGTGGTGCGTCGCCTCGAACCACACGTCGGGGAAGGCCTCGAACACGCGGGCGAACGCGCGGCGCACCTGCTCCCGCCCCACGCTGCGCGTGCCGCAGGCGTCGGGGCCCGCCGCGCTCTCGAACACGCACTCCTCCGCCATGAAGCCCATCAGACACTCGACGTCGTGGCGGTTCCAGCCCCGGCGGAAGAACGCTTCCAGATCGCTCGTGGTCATCATGCGCTCACCATCGCGCGCGGCCGCGCGATCGGTCAATTCCCCATACAACCGGCAGCCCGCCACGCGCGGCCCCATGTATGGCGTCGGCGCACGTGCCCGCCCCCATACATCCGCGCGAGGAGCGCGAGCGCCCCCATATGTTGCGAGCCGATTGTGCTAGAGTCGGCAGTCGCACCCCCGAGCGAGGACACCATGACCATTCGCGTAGCCGGCATCGAGGTCAGCCACTGGCACTCCCTCTTCGACGCGGCGTACCTGCGCCACCTGGTCGCGATGCCCGACGTGGCCCTGGTCGCGGTGCAGGACGGCG
>JBGQHJ010000116.1:0-15506 GCA_041497895.1 Methylomirabilia bacterium | reverse complement strand
CGACCTATCTGTACGCCACGCTGCTCAACGGCGTCTACGAGTGGGGGGCCATCCACGCGGAGGTCACCGGGGTCTTCAGCAACACCACCCCGGTGGACGCGTACCGTGGGGCCGGCCGGCCGGAAACCTGCTATCTCCTCGAACGCATGGTGGACGCCGCCGCGGCCGCGCTTAAGATGGATCCGGCCGATATCCGGAAGAAGAACTTCATCCCGAAGTTCGACAACGGCTACCAGACCAAGGTCGCGCTCTCGTACGACAGCGGCAACTACGCGGCCGCCTTCGACAAGCTGCTGGGGATGCTCGACTACAAGAAGTTCCGGACCGACCAGGCCGCGGCGCGGGCCCAGGGCCGGCTGATGGGCATCGGCTTCTCGACCTACATCGAGGCGTGCAGCATCGCGCCCTCCAAGGTGGTGGGCTCGCTCGGGGCGCAGGCCGGGCTCTGGGAATCGGGCAAGGTCCAGGTGCATCCGACCGGCAAGGTCAGCGTGTTCACCGGGTCGCACTCGCACGGGCAGGGGCACGAGACGACGATGGCCCAGATCGTGGCCGACAGCCTCGGCATCCCGATGGACGACATCGAGATCGTCCACGGCGACACCGGCCGGGTGCCGTTCGGCATGGGCACCTACGGCAGCCGCTCGGCCTCGGTGGGCGGCACCGCGATCGTGATGTCGCTCGACAAGATCAAGGAGAAGGGCAAGAAGATCGCCGCCCACCTGCTCGAGGCGAACCCGAAGGACATGGAGTACGTGGGCGGCAACTTCGTGGTCAAGGGGTCGCCCCAGAAGGCGATCCCGTTCGGCCAGGTCGCGCTCACCGCGTACGTGCCACACAACTACCCGGAGGGGCTCGAGCCCGGGCTCGAGGAGACGAGCTTCTACGATCCCTCCAACTTCTGCTTCCCCTTCGGCGCGCACGCCTGCGTGGTCGAGGTGGACCCGGACACCGGCCACGTGAAGATCCTCCGCTACCTCGCGGTGGACGACGTCGGCAACGTCATCAACCCGATGATCGTCGACGGCATGGTGCACGGCGGGATCGCCCAGGGCGTCGCGCAGGCGCTCTGGGAAGAGGCGGTGTACGACCGGGATTCCGGCCAGCTCTTGAGCGGCAGCCTGATGGACTACACGCTGCCCAAGGCCGACATGCTGCCCTTCTACGAGACCGGTCGCACCGAGACGCCCACCCCGGTCAATCCGCTGGGCGTCAAGGGCGCGGGAGAGACCGGCACCATCGCCTCGACGCCGGCGGTGGTCAACGCGGTGGTGGACGCCCTGTCCGGGCTCGGCGTGGACCACATCGACGCCATGCCGCTGACGCCGGAGCGGGTCTGGAAGACCGCCCAGGCCGCCAAATCGAAGAAGTAAGGGAGACGCCGACATGTACCCAGCCCAGTTCGAGTACCACACGCCGGGGACGGTGAGGGAGGCGCTGGATCTGCTCGGGCGCCACAAGGACGACGCCAAGCTGCTGGCGGGCGGCCACAGCCTGTTGCCCGCCATGAAGCTGCGCCTGGCCCAGCCCAAGCACCTGGTCGATCTCCGGAAGGTCCCCGGGCTCTCCGGCATCAAGGAGGAGGGCGGCACCCTCGTGATCGGGGCGATGACCACCCACTACCAGGTCGAGACCTCGTCGGTGGTGAAGTCGAAGTGCCCGGTCCTGGCCGCGGTGGCGGGCCAGATCGGCGACCCGATGGTGCGCAACATGGGCACGATCGGTGGCAGCCTCGCCCACGCCGACCCGGCGGCGGACTACCCGGCCGCGATCATCGCGCTCGGCGCCGAGATGGTGGCGGAAGGGCCCAAGGGCAAGCGCACGATCAAGGCGGACGACTTCTTCAAGGGCCTGCTCACCACCGCGCTGGCGGATGACGAGATCCTGACCGAGGTGCGCGTGCCCGCGCTCGCGGCCAAGACCGGCGCCGCCTACATGAAGTTCCCGCACCCGGCCTCTCGCTTCGCGGTGGTGGGGGTGGCGGCGGTGCTGAGCGTGGAAGGGGGCAAGGTGGGCAAGGCCAGCGTGGGCGTCACCGGCGCGGGCACCAAGGCGGTGCGGGCCAAGGGCGTCGAGGCGGCGATCACCGGCAAGGGGACCGACGCCGCTTCTATCCAGGCGGCGGCCGAGAAGGCGGCCGAGGGCGTGGACGTGCAGGCCGACCTGCAGGGCTCGGTCGAGTACAAGAGCCACCTGCTGCGCGTGTTCGCCAAGCGCGCCATGGAGGCGGCCGCCGCGGCCGTGAAGTAGCGCACCACCCGGTGAGTCGATCGACTGACCCAGAGCCCCGCGGGAGGCCTCCCGCGGGGCTCTTCTTTGGGGCGCGGGCGTGATCGCGGCGGTGGTGCTGGCCGCCGGGCTCTCGCGCCGGATGGGGCAGGCGAAGCTGCTGCTCCCGGTGGGTGGGCGACCCATCGTCCGGCACGCGGTCGAGGGCGTCCGGGCGGCCGGCCTCGATCCGGTGCTGGTCGTCACGGGGCCGGACCCGGCCGCGATCGAGGCGGCGCTGACCGGCCTCGACGTGCGCATCGTGGTCAATCCGGCGCCCGAGGCGGGGCAGGCGGGCTCGGTGCGCGCCGGTGTCGCCGCGCTGCCCGCGGCGGCGGACACGGTGGTGATCGCGCTGGGCGACCAACCCAGCCTGGCGCCGGACATCATCCCGGCCCTGCTGGCGGCCCACCGCGCGAGCGGCCGTCCCATCGTCGCGCCCCGCTACCAGGATGGCCCGGGGAACCCGGTGCTGTTCGACCGCGCGGTCTTCCCCGAGCTCCTGGCCCTCGAAGGCGATCGGGGCGCGCGGCCCGTCATCGCCCGGGACCCGGCGCGCGTGGAGTGGGTGGCCCTGGACCGGCCCATGCCGCCGGACGTCGATACCCCGGCCGACTATGAGAAGATCCGAAGCGCACTTCGACCCGCCAACCCGCCGGAGTAGCCGGCCGGGGAGCAGGGAATGCCGCGATCACGCGGTGTAGACTGAGAGGGCCATGAGAGCCGAGATCGAGAAGATCCAGCAGATGATGGAAGGCGCCGACTACGTCACCGACCCCGCCATCGCCACGTCGGTGCACCTGGCGATGACGCTCAAGAAGCCGCTCCTCATCGAGGGGCACGCGGGCGTGGGCAAGACCGAGATCGCGAAGGTGATGTCGCGGATGCTCCACACGAACCTCATCCGGCTGCAGTGCTACGAGGGGCTCGACGCGGCCCAGGCCCTCTACGAGTGGAACTATCCCAAGCAGCTGCTGCACATCAAGCTCGAGGAGAGCACCACCCACAGCCTGCGGGAGAAGGAGGCCACGATCTTCTCCGAGCCCTTCCTGATCCGCCGGCCGCTGCTGCAGGCGATCGGGCAGGACGGCAAGCCCCCGGTGCTGCTGATCGACGAGGTCGACCGGGCCGACGAGGAGTTCGAGGCGTTTCTCCTGGAGGTCCTCTCGGAGTTCCAGGTGACGATCCCGGAGATCGGGACCATCAAGGCGACGCACCCGCCCTACGTGATCCTCACCTCCAACCGGGTGCGCGAGCTCTCCGACGCGCTCCGGCGCCGCTGCCTCTACCTCTGGGTGGACTTCCCCGGCTTCGACAAGGAGGTCCGGATCGTGATGCGCAAGGTGCCGGGGGTCAACGAGGCCCTGGCCCGCCAGATCTCGCGCTTCATGGAGAGCCTGCGCACCATCCGGCTCGCCAAGGTGCCGGGGGTGGCCGAGACCCTCGACTGGGCCCAGGCCCTGGCCTCGCTGCACGCCGACCACGTCGACCAGGAGCTGGTCCTCGAGACTCTCGGCTGCGTGCTCAAGGACGCCGACGACGTCAAGCGCTTCAAGCGCGAGCTTCACGCGAGCGGCCTCAAGCGCTTCGTGGCCGCCGAGGGGTAGGGTGGCCGGCCCTCGGGACCTCACCACCGCGGTCCTGCGCTTCGGGCAGATGCTGCGGGCGTCCGGCATGCCGCTGACCATCACCGAGGTGATGGACGGGGTGCGCGCGCTGGACGCGGTGGACCTGCTCGACCGCCAGGACGTCTACCTGGCACTGCGCACCACGCTGGTGGCGCGGCACGAGGAGTTCCCCATCTTCGACCGCTGCTTCGAGACCTTCTGGCGGTTCCAGGCCGAGGAAGGGCAGGAGCTGGAGGGGCTCACCGGACCCGCCAACCCGGCCATCCCCGAGGAGCATGCGGGCGACAGCGGGGCCGAGGCCCAGAAGAAGGTCTCGGTCGCGCTGGAGGGCTGGGAGGAGCAGGGGGACGACGACGGCGAGCCGCTCGAGGTTCCCGGGGTGAGCGAGAAGGAAATCCTCATGGATCAGGACTTTTCGTCCTTTCCGGTTGAGGACCTGGACGAGGTCGCGCGGCTGACCATCCTGATCGCCAAGCGCCTCGCCCGGCGGATCAGCCGTCGCAAGCGCCCGACCCGGCGAGGTGGCGTCATCGACATCCGCCGGAGCATCCGGGCCAACCTCATGAAGGGCGAGATCATCGAGCTGCGCAGGAGGGAGCGCCGGAGGCGCAAAGTCCGGCTGGTCCTGCTCTGTGACGTATCCGGCTCCATGGACCTCTACAGCCGGTTCCTCCTCCAGTTCCTCTACGCGCTCCAGAACGTCTTCGGCCGGGTCGAGACCTTCACGTTCTCCACGCGACTGACCCGGGTCACCGAGCATCTCAAGGGTGCGTCGTATCGCACGGCCCTGGCCCGGCTGGCCGAGGTGCGGGACTTCTCCGGCGGCACCCGGATCGGCGAGTCGCTGCAGGAGTTCAACGCCCGGTGGGGGAACCTGGTGGACCGCCGCACGATCGTGCTCCTGCTCTCGGACGGCTGGGACACCGGCGAGCCGGAGGTCCTGGCGAACGAGATGCTCACGATCAAGCGCAAGGCGGGCCGGCTGATCTGGCTCAATCCGCTGCTGGGCAACCCCTCGTACGAGCCCCTGACGCGCGGCATGGCGGCGGCGCTTCCGCTCGTGGACCACTTCGCGGCGGCGCACAACCTGGCAAGCCTGCGCGACCTCGCCGGGCATCTCAATCTGAGGTGACACCAATGGGCGACGAGCTCTTCGATCATCTGAACCAGCTCAAGCAGAACGAGTCCAAGGTGGCGGTGGCCACCCTCGTGAACACCCGCGGCACCACGCCCCGGAAGGAAGGCGCCAAGATGCTGGTGGGCGAGGGCGGCCGCGTCCTCGGCTCGGTGACCATCGGCGGCTGCGTGGACGCGCAGGTGATCGAGGAGTCCGCCGACGTCCTGGGCACGAACGCGCCGCGCCTCCTCGAGCTGAACCTGGGCGACGAGGAGGCGTGGGAGATCGGGCTCACCTGCGGCGGGACCATCGAGGTCTTCGTGGAGCCGCTGACCTTCGGCCGGGCCGACGACACCACGCTGGCCTTCTACGAGAAAGCGCGGGCTCACGCCGAGACCGGCGGGCGCGCCGCCATCGTCACGCGGCTCGATCCGCCCCACAACGGGGCCAAGCTCCTGCTCCTGGATCACGGCGGCCGCGCGGGCAGCCTGGGCGACGTCTTCCTCGACGAGCGCTTCGCGGCGGAGGCACGCCAGGCGCTGGACGCGGGGAAGTCGCGCACGCTGTTCCTCGAGAACGTGCGGGCCTTCGCGGAGGTCTTCACCCCGCCCGCCATCCTGCTGGTGGTGGGCGCCAGCCACGTGGCGATGCCGTTGACATCCATGGCCAAGGAGCTGGGCTTCCGCACCGTGGTGGTGGACGGGCGACCTCGGTTCGCGACGCGGGAGCGCTTCCCCCACGTGGACGACCTGCGGATCGGGGTGCCCTCCGAGTTGGTGCAGCAGGTCCCGCTTATTCCCACCACCGCGCTGGTGCTGGTGGCCCACGACTACAAGTACGACCTGCCCGTGCTGCGGCACGCGCTCGGCACGCCGGTCGGCTACATCGGGCTGCTCGGCAGCACCCGGCGCGGGGCCGCGATCCTGAACCTGCTGCGCGAGGACGGGGTGAGCGAGGAGGCCCTCGCGCGGGTGCGGGTGCCGATCGGCCTCGACCTCGGTGCCCAGTCCGCCCCCGAGATCGCGCTCAGCATCCTCGCCGAGGCGCTGGCCGCCCAGCGCAACGCCACCGGCATGCCCATCTCCGAGAAGGTCCGCCGAGGCCTCAAGTAGCCAGGTCATGAAAGCCATCGCCATCAAGCACGAGGCGGCCACCGCCGCGGCCCTCACGGGCCGTATCGCCTGCCACGACGTGCGCGACGAGACGCGTCGGGTGGCCATCGCCAAGGGCCAGATGCTCGACGCGGCCGCGGCGGCCCGCCTGCTCGCGCTGCCGTGGTCGGAGGTGCACGTCCTCGAGCTCGAGCCGGGCGACGTGCACGAGGAACCGGCCGGCTCGCGCCTCGCCGCCGCGGCGTGCGGAGCCCACGTCGAGGTCAAGGGCTACACCGGCGGGCAGTGGACGCTCACGGCCGAGCGGCGGGGCCTGGTCCGCGTCAACGGGGCCGCGCTCGCGGCGGTGAACGGCCTCGAGGGCATGTCGGTCTTCACCCTCTACGACCTGCAGCCGGTGGAGGCGGGCGAGGCGGTGGCCAAGGCCAAGATCACGCCGCTGGCCATCCCGGAGCGGCTCGTGAAGGACGCCGAGT
Organism: Methylomirabilia bacterium; assembly: GCA_041497895.1. Lineage (GTDB taxonomy): Bacteria > Methylomirabilota > Methylomirabilia > Rokubacteriales > CSP1-6 > CAMLFJ01. The sequence continues at coordinate 8,905 of JBGQHJ010000116.1, read as the reverse complement.
CGCGCGCCTGGAGCGCGGGAGGCCTGGTGTCGGTGAAGCCCTTCCAGCCACGTGTACTGGCCGCGCTGAGCCGCGAGAGCCTGGCTCCGCCCCAGCGCCAGCGCTTCGAGTCCTCGCTCACCGAGAAGGTGGACTGGTTCGGGTCGCGGCTCTTGCCGGTACGCTACGCGGCGGGGGACGCCGCCGCGGTCGCGGACGAGATGGAGGCCCTGCTCGCGGCGGGCGCCGACATCCTGATCGCGGCCGGCGCGGGTTCGCTCGATCCACTCGATCCGGTCTTCGCCGGCCTCGAGCGGCTGGGCGGCCGGATGATCCGCCACGGGGCGCCGGCCCATCCGGGCAGCCTGCTCTGGATCGCGGACCTGCGCGGCCATCCCGTGCTCGGCATGCCCGCCTGCGGGATGTTCTCGCAGGCCACCACGTTCGACCTGATCCTGCCGCGCATCCTGGCCGGCGAGCCGGCGGGGGCGCCCGAGGTGGCCGCGCTCGGCCACGGTGGGCTCCTGTCGCACGACAGCGCCTACCGCTTCCCTCCGTATCGCAAGAGCGGCGCGCGCGGGGAGCTGTCCGAGTGACATGGCGCTCTACAGCACGGTCATTCGCGACCGGTTCCGCCGGCCCCGGTACCGCGGCACCATCGAGCGGCCGGACGTGTCCGGCGAGGACGTGAACCCGCTCTGCGGAGACCGGGTGCGGGTCCAGGCGCGCCTGGCCGACGGGCGGCTGGTGGAGGGGCGGTGGACCGGCGATTGCTGCGCGATCTCGGCCGCGTCGGCGGACGTGCTGCTCGAGATGGTGACCGGCCAGCCGGCCGCGCGGGTGCGGGAGCTGACCCCGGAGAGCATCCTCGAGCGTCTCGATTCCGACATCCGCCCGTCGCGGATGAAGTGCGTGGCGCTGCCGCTCACGGTCCTGCAGGGCGCGCTCGCGAAGGAGGCGACACCATGAACCTGGGCGAGCGCTGCCGGCAGGACTTCCCCATCCTCTCGCGGGTCGTGAACGGGCATCCGCTCGTGTATCTCGACTCGGCCGCGTCGAGCCAGAAGCCGGCCGCGGTGATCGAGGCGGTCCAGCGCTACTACGAGACGAGCCACGCCAACGTGCACCGCTCGATCCACACGCTGGGCGAGGAGGCGACCGAGCTCTACGAGGGCGCGCGCGACGCGGTCCGCGCGTTCATCGGAGCCCGCGGGCGCGAGGAGATCGTCTTCACGCGCGGGACCACCGAGTCGATCAACCTCGTGGCCCAGGCGGTGGGGCGCACGCTGGCCCCGGGCGACGAGATCCTCGTCACCGAGCTCGAGCACCACTCCAACCTGATCCCGTGGCAGATGGTGTGCCGCGACCGCGGCACCGTGCTGCGGGCGGTCCCGGTGCTCCCCGACGGCTACCTCGACCTGGACGCGTACGCCCAGCTCCTGTCACCGCGCACCCGCGTGGTGGCGCTGGCCCACGTGTCGAACGTGCTCGGGACCATCAACCCGGTGGCCCGCATGGTCGAGCAGGCGCACCGGGTGGGGGCTCTGGTGCTGCTGGACGGCGCGCAGGCGGTCCCGCATCTGCCGGTCGACGTGACCGCGCTCGGGGCGGACTTCTACGCGTTCTCCGGACACAAGATGCTCGGGCCCACCGGCATCGGCGTCCTCCACGGCAGCCGCGAGGTGCTCGAGCGGCTCGAGCCCGCGTGGGGCGGCGGCGAGATGATCAAGGAGGTCTGGCTCGACCACGCGCAGTGGAACGACCTACCGTGGCGCTTCGAGCCCGGCACGCCCCCGATCGCGGGCGCGGTCGGTCTGCACGCCGCGGTCGAGTACCTGGGCAAGCTCGGCATGGCCCAGGTGGGCGCCCACGAGCAGGCGCTGACCGCCCTCGCCATGGAGGCCCTGGGCCGGATTCCCGGCGTCTCCCTCTACGGGCCCGCCAACCCCGAAATGAAGGGCGCGGTCGTCGCGTTCAACGTCGAGGGCATCCATCCGCACGACGGCGCGGCCGCGCTCGACCTGCACGGCATCGCGGTGCGGGCCGGGCATCACTGCGCCCAGCCGCTCATGAAGCGGCTCGGCATCGTGGGCACGCTGCGGGCGAGCTTCTCGGTCTACAGCACCGCCCTGGACGTGCAGCGCCTCGCGGACGGAGTGGCGGGGATCCGCGGGGAGCTCTAGCCCGAATGACCGACTGGCCGCGGCCTCGCGACGGCTTCGCGTCCCCCCGCTTCGCCCAGCCGGCGACGTTCATGCGGCTGCCCCACGTCGAATCGCCCGCCGGCCTCGACGTGGCCCTCTGCGGCATCCCGTTCGACGGCGGCTGCTCGTATCGCTCGGGCGCCCGGATGGGGCCGCGGCACGTGCGCGAGCAGTCCTCGCTGATCCGGCCGTGGAACTCGGCGCTGCGCGTGCATCCCTTCGAGCGGCTCCGGGTCGCCGACTGCGGCGACGTCGACGTGGTCCCGGTCTCGATCGAGGGCACCTTCGCCGCCATCGAGCGGACGCTCGCCCCGGTGGTGGAGGCGCGCGCGGTGCCGCTGTGCGTGGGGGGCGATCACACCGTGACGCTCGCGGTCCTGCGCGCGCTCGCCCGGCGGCACGGGCGGCTGGGGCTCGTGCACTTCGACGCGCACCCCGACACCTGGGACCGCTACTTCGGGCTGCCGTACTACCACGGCAGCACCTTTCGCCGGGCGATCGAGGAGGGGCTGATCGACGGCCGGCGCTCGATCCAGGTCGGCATCCGCGGCCCGCTCTACGGACCCGAGGATTTCGATTTCCACCGGGAGCACGGGTTCGAGGTCATCCGGATCGAGGACGTGAAGGAGGGGGGCGTGGCCCCGGTGGTGGAGCGCCTGCGCCGCTTGGCCGGGGGGCCGGTCTACTGCTCGTTCGACGTCGACGCGGCGGATCCGGCGTACGCGCCCGGCACCGGCACGCCCGAGGCGGGTGGCCTCACCTCGTACGAGGCGCTGGGGCTCGTGCGCGGCCTGCGCGGGCTCGAGCTGGCCGGGGGCGACATCGTCGAGGTCTCGCCGCCCTACGACGGGCCGGGCGCCATCACCGGCGTCCTCGCCGCGAACCTGCTCTTCGAGCTCCTCTCGGTGGTGGCCCTCGGCCGGTAGAGCGGCGGTGGGAAGCCCGCCGCTAGTGCTAAGATGACGGCGTGAGATCGGCCCCACGTCGGCCTCTCCTCGGCCTGCTCGTCGTCTTGCCGAGCATCATCGCGCTTCTCTCGGCCGCCGGTCCGGCCCGCGCCGCCCAGCCCGTCGCCTCGATCGAGATGGACTCGGCCATCACCCCGGTCACGGTGCGGCTGCTCATCACCGCGATCGACCGCGCCCAGAGGGACGGGGCCCAGGCCCTGATCGTCCAGCTCAACACGCCGGGCGGGCTCGAGCGGTCGATGCGCTCGATGGTGCAGACCATCCTCGGCTCGCCGATCCCGGTGATCGTCTACGTGTCGCCCACCGGCGCCCGCGCCGCGTCGGCGGGCGTCTTCATCACGATGGCGGCCCACGTGGCGGCCATGGCCCCGGCCACCAATATCGGCGCGGCCCATCCGGTGGCGGTGGGCGGGGGCATGGACAAGGAGATGAGCAAGAAGGTGGAGAACGACGCGGCCGCCTTCGCCCGCACCATCGCGACCGAGCGCGGGCGCAACGCGGAGTGGGCCGAGAAGGCGGTGCGCGCCTCCGTCTCGGCCACCGAACGCGAGGCGGTGAAGCTCAAGGTCGTGGACCTGATCGCCGACAGCGTGCCCGATCTCCTCGCCAAGATCGACGGCCGCACGGTGAAGACCTCGAAGGGGCCGGTGACCCTGGTTACCCGGGACGCCCCGGTGAACGTCATCGAGGTGCGCTTCCGCGACCGCTTCCTGGCGCTGATCTCGGACCCGAATATCGCCTACCTGCTCATGATGGGGGGCATGCTTGGCATCTTCTTCGAGCTGTCGAACCCGGGGTCCATCCTGCCGGGAATCATCGGCGGCATCTGCCTGATCCTGGCCTTCTTCGCGTTCCAGAGCCTGCCCGTCAACTGGGCGGGCCTGCTCCTGCTGCTGTTCGGGGTGGTGCTGCTGATCGTGGAGATCAAGGTGGTGAGCCACGGCGTCCTCGCGATCGGCGGGGTGATCTCGATGCTCCTCGGCTCGATCATGCTCTACGACTCCCCCGACGTCACCGGCATCCGGCTCTCGTGGTACGTGATCGTCCCCACCGTGGGCACCACCGCGGGCCTCGTGTTCTTCGCGGTGTCCATGGGCATCCGCGCCCTCTACCGCCCCTCCGTGACCGGATCCTCCGCGATGGTGGGACGGCTCGGCGTGACCCGGAGCCCGCTCCAGCCCGACGGGCAGGTGCTCATCGACGGCGAGCTCTGGCGGGCGGTGAGCCCGGACACCGGAGTGGGGGCGGGGGAGCCGGTCCAGGTCACCGCCATCGACGGGCTCACCCTCACGGTTACTCGCTCCACCCGACGACCCTAGGACCCCAGGAGATTGCCCATGGAAGGCTTCCAGCTCCTCTTCGGCATCATCCCGGTGGTGGTGATCCTGCTCTACATCTTCTTCTCCTCGTTCCGGATCCTGCGCGAGTACGAGCGGGCGGTCATCTTCCGCTTCGGCCGCCGGACCAACGCGATCTTCAACCCGGGCGGGGAAGGCTCGGGCCCGGGCCTGGTGCTCCTCATCCCGTTCATCGACAAGATGGTCAAGGTGAGCCTGCGCACGATCACCATGGACGTGCCGCCGCAGGACGTGATCACGCGCGACAACGTGTCGATGAAAGTGAACGCGGTGATCTTCTTCCGGGTGCTGGACGCGGCCAAGGCGGTGATCAGCGTCGAGGACTATCTCTACGCGACCTCCCAGATGGCCCAGACCACGCTCCGCAGCGTGCTGGGCCAGCAGCAGATGGACGATCTCCTGGCGAGCCGCGAGAAGATCAACGAGGAGCTGACCCGGATCATCGACCAGCACACCAGTCCGTGGGGCGTGAAGGTGGCGGCGGTGGAGGTGAAGAACGTGGACCTGCCCCAGGACATGCAGCGCGCCATGTCCAAGCAGGCCGAGGCCGAGCGCGAGCGGCGCGCCAAGGTGATCAACGCCGAGGGCGAGTTCCAGGCCGCGGCCAAGCTGGGCGAGGCCGCCGAGGTCCTCATGCGCTTCCCGATCGCGGTGCAGCTCCGCTACCTGCAGACCATGCGGGAGGTGGCCTCCGAGCGGAACACGACGACGTTCTTCCCGCTGCCGCTGGATCTCTTCACTCCGCTCCTGCGGGCCTTCGGGGGAGAGGCGCCTCCGCCCAAGAGCTGAGAGCCGGCCAGGGCCGTCGTCCGGCTTGTCGCCCGGAGCCCGGCCGAGTACAATGGATCGATCCGACGGGGGGTTAGCTCAGTTGGGAGAGCGCGGCGTTCGCAACGCCGAGGTCGAGGGTTCGAATCCCTTACCCTCCACCATGAATTCCGCACGCGGCCGGCACGCGTCGTCGATTGCCGGGGCAAGGTCCGAAAAGTAAAACGGCCGGGGCATCGAGCCCCGGCCGTTGGTCTTAGCAGCGTCGCGTTACGGTACGCTGACGCTGGTGCTGTCACCCGTGTTGGTAATCGTGAACGTACCGGCCGTCGCCACCGGAGTGTAGACGTAGGTACCCCAGCCGGCCGGACCCGCCGGGACGCTGGCCATGAACGGACCGCCCACCTGACCCTGCGAGTTGGTCACGGCCGACGTGAGGTCGGTGAGCGCGGTGGGAAGCGTACCGGTGTGCGCCGAGTAGATGCTGACCGCGGACGCGAGCGCCCGCGCATCGGCCTGGGCCTTCGCGAGACGCGCGCGCGCCTGCACGTTGGCGTACAGCGGGATGGCGATCGCGGCGAGAATGCCGATGATGGCCACCACGATCATCAACTCGATGAGCGTGAAGCCGCGCTGGCGACGCCGAGCGCGCTGTGTCTGAACTTCGGTTGAACTGTGCATAAGCCTCGCTCCTCCTGCAAAAGAGATTAGGACGTTCTTACAGACTTAAGGTTCGGGTGATACAAGAGTCGGGCCACGCCCGCGCCGTCCAAATCAGCCCCGGACTCTGACCTTGGAGCGCCGCGGCAAGACAATGTATTCAGTAGCTTGAGACCCGGCGGCTCGGTCTGGATCACGGCCGACTCCGGCCGAGGTGACAGATTCCGGCAGGCTCCTGTGACCAGGACAGGCGTCACCGAGGCCATCGCCGACGTCGCCGGCCGATCGCCCGGGCGGCCGACGCGTACCCTCACGGGGCACGCAAGCTCGGCTGGCTGATACGGCGACTGACGAAGGGGAGCGGGGAAGCGGAGGCGGGAAAGTCTAGGCGCGCTTGGCGGACGCGGCGGGCTTCGGCGGGCACATCTTGTGGACCCAGACCGACCCCAGCTTGACGTGATTGCCGTTCTTCCGGATCCGAAGCTTGCACTTGGGGCAGGTGCCCATGTCATTCTCCTTTGCGTCGAGCAGTATACACGAGCCGGGAGGAGCCGTGACCGAGCCCTGCGCCTTCTGTCGCATCGCCGCCAAGGAGAGCCCGGCCGAGATCGAGTACGAGGACGACCAGGTCCTCGCATTCCGCGATCTCTATCCGAAAGCGCCGCTCCATCTCCTGATCATCCCGAAGCGTCACATCGAATCCATCGCGCGCCTCGAGCCGGGCGATGCCCCGCTGATCGGGCGCTGCGTCCACGTCGCGCGCCTCCTGGGCGAGCGCACCGGCTACGGCGAGCGCGGCTACCGCCTCTCCTGCAATACGGGGCCGGAGGGCGGGCAGGTCGTCTATCACATCCACTTCCACTTCACGGCCGGCCGCCGTTGATCCGGGTGCGAGGCCTCTGCAAGGACTATCCGGGCGGCTCGCGGGCGCTGGACGACGTGGATCTCGACATCGGCCCGGGGGAATTCGTGGCCCTGATCGGGCCGAGCGGGGCGGGAAAGTCCACGCTCCTCCGGTGCCTCAACGGCCTCGTGACGCCCACCGCAGGCCGGGTCGAGGTCGGCGGCGTCGCGGTGACCGGGGCGACCCCGGAGACCCTGCGCCGCGTCCGGGCCGGGATCGGATTCGTCTTCCAGCAGTTCAACCTCCTGCGCCGTCTCTCCGTCCTCGAGAACACCGTGCTCGGTCGGCTTTCCCATTCCCCGCGATGGCGCTCCCTCGTCGGCTGGTTCGACCCGGCCGACCTGGCTCGCGCCCGCGCGACGCTCGCGCGGGTCGGCCTCGGCGGCCTGGACACCCGCCGCATCGACACGCTCTCGGGCGGCCAGCAACAGCGGGTGGCCATCGCGCGCGCCCTGGTCCAGGCGCCCGCGGTGATCCTGGCGGACGAGCCGATGGCGAGCCTCGATCCCTCGCTGGCCCACACCGTCATGGAGCTGCTGCGCCGGATCAATCACGAAGACGGGATCACGGTGATCGCGTCGCTCCATGTGCTCGAGCTGGCGCAGGCGTACGGGCAGCGCATCATCGGGCTTCACCGGGGCCGCGTGGTGCACGACGGCCCGCCCGACTCGCTGGACGACGCGGCCACGACACGCATCTTCGGCCCGGGTGTGGCCGGCGGCGCGGCGTGAGCCACCGCGGCCGCTGGGCGGGCTGGGCCGCGATCGTGGCGGTGTTCATCTGGTCCGCGGTGGCCACCGAGGTCTCGGTGGGGCGCATGGTCGAGGGCCTGCCGTTCATGTGGGACTTCCTGCGCCGGATGGTGCCGCCGGATCCATCGGTGCTGGGCAACGCGGTCCGTGGCGCGATCCAGACGATACAGATCGCGATCGTCGGCACGGTGGTGGCCGCGGTGCTGGCCCTCCCGGTAGGCTTCGCGGCGGCCCGTAACGCGGCGCCACGGTGGCTCTTCTACACCTCCCGCCTGCTGCTCAACGCGTTCCGCGCGGTGGACACGCTGGTCTACGCGCTCTTCTTCGTGGCCGCGGTGGGGCTCGGACCGTTTCCGGGCGTGCTCGCGGTGATCGTCTACACCGCCACGGTGCTCGCCAAGCTCTACTCGGAGGCCATCGAGGCCATCGAGCCCGGTCCGGTGGAGGCGGTCCGGGCCACCGGAGCTACATCGCTCCAGGTGCTGCGCTGGGGCGTGCTGCCGCAGCTGGTACCCCAGTTCCTCTCGTTCACGCTCTACCGCTTCGAGACCAATATCCGAGCCGCGGCGGTCCTGGGCTTCGTGGGGGCGGGGGGTATCGGCTTCTACGTGCAGACGTACCTGAGGCTCCTGAACTATCCGGCGGCGGCCTCGGTCCTGCTCGTTCTCGTCGTGCTCGTGATGCTGGTCGACTTCGCGTCCTCGCGGGTACGGGCGCGACTCGTGTGATCCCCAGAAAAGAAACGGCCCCGGGGGAGCACCCCGGGGCCGTGGTTGCTCTTCGAATGCTACTTACTTCTTGAGCAGCTCCATCGCCGCCTTGGCCTTGTCGGCCGCGACGGACGACTTCCCCGCCTTGCACGCCGCCTCCGCCTCGCTCACGAGGGTCGACGCCTTCTTGAAGTCGGCCGAGCGGGGCGCCTGGATGTCCTGGCCACGCGGAGCCTGGATGTCCTGAGTCCGGGGAGCCTGTATCTCCTGGCCCCGAGGAGCCTGGATGCTCTGGCTACGAGGAGCCTGAATCTCCTGGCTACGCGGCGCCTGCAGGTCCTGACCGCGAGGAGCCTGAATCTCCTGGCTGCGCGGCGCCTGGATCTCCTGGCTACGAGGAGCCTGAATCTCCTGGCTGCGCGGGGCCTGAATCTCCTGGCTACGAGGAGCCTGAATCTCCTGGCTACGAGGAGCCTGGATCTCCTGGCTACGCGGGGCCTGGATCTCCTGGCTACGCGGGGCCTGAATCTCCTGGCTACGCGGGGCCTGAATCTCCTGGCTACGAGGAGCCTGGATGCTCTGGCTACGCGGGGCCTGAATCT
>JBGQHJ010000115.1:0-15980 GCA_041497895.1 Methylomirabilia bacterium | reverse complement strand
CCTCCGGCAGCGTCGCGACCTCGGACACCTTCGCGCGCGCCTGATTCTGCCAGCCCGCCGCGCCGCCGATCAGCAGCACGGCCATCGCCCTTCCTGCCCCGAGCACCAGTTTGCCCCTCATCACGTGTCCGCCGTGACTGAGTGTTTGCTCTCGATGAGTGCAAGGCAGGTGCCCGAAGGCGCCGAGCCGACCCGGGGCATAAAACCGATAGGCGGGATTTCGGGGCAGCCGCGCCTCAGTGGGGCGGGGCGGTCACGCGGGGGACTAGAGCTGGACGCCCTGCCCCATCCGGTCTGGTGTCCAGGGGGGCTCGAAGGTGAGAGCCACCGCCACGTCTACCACCCCGGGAACCTTCCCGACAGCCTGCCGGACCCACTCGGTCATGGAGTCACGGAGGGGGCAGCCCTGCGTCGTCAACGTCATCTCCACACGCACGCGGTCGGCGTCGATCTCGACGCCGTAGATCAACCCCAGGTCCACGATCGACAGGCCGAGCTCGGGATCGAAGACCTCGCGCAACGCCTCGGTGACCTGCTCCCGACTGACGGTCATACGACGAGTGCGGCCGGTGTCTTCTGGAACCTCGGGGACAGATGCCCGAGGATCCGGACCAGCACGAGCGCGAACGCCAGAGCGCCGAGCGCCAGCACCGCGGCGCCCGCGTGGATCGCCGCCACATCACCGAGGAGCGCGGCGGCGGCCAGCAGCCCGACCCCTCCGGTGAGGAGCGCGTACGCCGTGCCTTCGACCCACGGCCAGGAGAGGTCGGCCAGGGTCGGCACGCGCTCACGACCGGCGCGCGGACTGAACGCCCGATACCAGACGAGGAACGGCACGATCTTGAGCATCATGCCGACGATGGTCAGTGAGACCCAGCCACCCAGGACGAGGACGGCGTAGGCCAGGGCCACGCGAGGCCCGGACAGGAGATCGGCGGCCAGCGAGAGGCCGAGGATGGCGGCGGGCAGAATGAAGACCGTCGCGGTCAGAGTGAACCGAAGCCCCCAGTCGAGCGCCGGCCGCTTCCGGCCGCGGGTCAGTTCGTGCACCCACCAGGCGTGGCTCCCCGCCGCGGTGGCAACGGCCAGCGCACCAGGCACCAGGAACGCGGGAGCGCCTATGAGCCCCAGCAAGACCGACGGCAGTCCGAGGACCAGACCCCAGAGCTGGAGACGGCAGGACCAGCGGCCCGGCACGGGGCCGAGGAGAAACATCGGATACACTCGGGCGGCCACGCCGAAGATCATCGGCGTGATCCACCCGAGTAGGGCCAGGTGCACGTGGGCGTGCAGGGTCGGGAAGAACTCGCCAGGGAGGAACGGAAACACCCGGTTGGTCGCCAGGGCGAGGCCGAAGAGCGTGGTCAGCGCCAGCCCGCTGTATCCGAGCATCACCATGCGCGCGGTGAACGTCCACCGGGTGAAGCCGCGCAGGCTGAGCCCGACGTTGAGCAGGTGCAGGCCGATGCCGACGGACAGCAACCCCGCCGCGGCGGCCAGCCCCGGCCAGGTGCCGAGATAGAAGTGGACGACCATGCCCGGCACCGCGACCACCAGGATGCCGAGCTGCCACCGGGCCAGCCGCTCGCTCCAGACCGGGCGCTCCAGCACGATCGGGATCAGCTGATAGCTGGCGCCCATGATCGCGAGCGTGATCCAGCCGAGCGTCACCGTGTGCGTGAGGGCCAACACGCGCGGGTGATAGTAGTGGCCGGCGAGGTCCGGCGCGAGCCACCCGATCCCCATGGCTGCGGCCACGAAGGCCACCGCGGCGCACGTCAGGTAGCCGAGGGGGACGAGCGGCGAGGGACCGCTCCGGGCGGCCGGAGGCGATGCCATGGTCAGGCCCCGCGCCTCCGGACGCGGATGCGCACCACTCCCGGCTCGGGCTCGTCGGTCTCGTGAGCGAAGCCGCGCTCGTCGAGCTGCGGGTAGAGGAACACCGGCCGGCGCTCGTGGCGCACCTCCAGCTCGTCACCGGGGCCGAGCCGCTCGGCCGCCTCGAGCACGCGCACCATCGGCTGCGGCGGCTCGAGGTCGCGCACGTCGAGCACGGTGCGCCGGCCGGCCTCGCGGTAGAACCACACCGACCAGTCATCGGGAGCGTGGCGCTCCGTCCAGTGGGCGAACCCCCGCTTGCCGAGGACGTCGTAGAGCGGAGCCGGCTCGAACGGAGCGCGCAGCACCAGGACGTGGTCGGGGGCGAGGGTCTTGATCGCGGCCATGATGCGGGCGAACGGCTCCTCGCCCCGACGGAGGCCCTCCCGCACGTCGAGGTGCACCCGGTGCGATTCCGGGACCGCCGCGAGCCGCGGGGCCATCGGCGCCTCGCCCGCGCTCACGCCGGCGCCTTTTGCCCCTCGCTCAGTGCGGCCAGCACGGTGTCCACCGGCATCCCCACCGAAGCCGCCGCCTCGACGAGGGTGAGCCCGGCCCCGCAGCAGTGGTTGATCCCCATCTCTTTCATGATCTGGAGCGCACCGGGAATGCGCTGGACGATCTCTCCCACCGTCTCCTCGGACCGGATCGGTGCGAGGGCGTCGCCGCAGTCCCCGGACGAGCCGTGCTGGCAGCCGCATGCGTGAGCCATGTCGATGAATCCTCCTGCGCTCATGCTACTGGGCCCCGGCGCGCGCTCCTATGACCGGCGTCATAGAAGACGTCGCGTCTACTCGGCGGGGCCCTCGGCCAGCGCGCGGAGGTCTTCGAGGTCGCCGACCACGAGGCGTCCACCGTCATCGGCGAGCAGGCCGTCCTTGAGCCAGCGGCTGACGACCCGGATGGTCGTCTCGACGGTGGTGCCGCTCATGTCGGCCAGGCTCTGCCGCGTCAGCTGGAAGGGCAGCGTCACGCCGTCCTTCCCCCGCGTCCCCTCGCGCTCGGCCAGGCGGAGCAGGGTCCCGGCCAGGCGGGCCTCCACCGGATCCACCGCGAGCGACTTGACGGAGTCGTGAGCGGCGCGGAGCCGCCGGCCGATCATCAACGCCATCTCCTTGATGAAGCCGGGGTGCCGATCGGCCAGGGCGATCACCGAATCCGCCGGGATCTTGAGCACGACCGTCGGCTCGGTCGCCTGCGCGGACGCGGGATAGGGGCGCTTCTCGATCACCGCCACCCCGCCGAAGACCTCGCCGGCGCCCAGGAGCTCGAGGACCACGTCCTTGCCGGCCTTCGACTGCCGGATGATCTTCACGTGGCCGGATCTCACGACGTAGAACCAGCGCGGGGCGTCGCCCTCCATGAAGACGTAGCCGCGGGCGCGATGCGGCTCCTCGGTGACGAGGGCCGCCACCGCGTCGATCTCGCGCGAGGGAATGCCGGCGAACACCGGGTTGGCGCGCAGAAAGACCGCGACGTCCTTCGGCGGCACCGGGTCACTTCGGGATGAACTTGAACTGCTGCGCCCCCACCGAGGCCTCCGCCATCGCGCCGGCCAGCGGGCGCACGATGACCGCGACCCCGTCGACGAATCGGGCGCTCGCGGCGGCTCCGGTCGTGAGGATGACCGCGGTGGCATCGGCCGCGACATCGATCGGCCCGGACTTGAAGCGGTCGAGGGCCGCCTTGTCCTCGAAGACGATCAGCTCGGTGTAGCTCTGGCCCCCGGCCTGCAGCCCGAACGATCCCTGCGTGAGGTCGGCGTACCCGACGACCTGGCCCTGCTCGTAGACGACACCGCGGCCGTAGGCGCCGCCGAACACCAGCCCCCCCTTGGCGACTTCGGGGAACAGCGCGTAACCGTACCCCTTCCGGGCGAAGGCCTCCACGCCCGGGTCCTCGCGATCCATGTCTTTCATCGTGGCGGTGGCCTGCTCGAGCATCGCGGTGCGGTCTCCCGCGGTGGGCGGCGCGGTGCTGCAGGCGGCCAGCCAGCCCGCGACGAAACCCACGACGACGGCGCGCCCGATCGAGCTCATCGCGTGTAGCGTGCCAGATGGTCCGGAGCCGGTCAACTCCGCCTTGACAGCGGGGCGGCGAGGGCGTAAGTGCACGGCATGGACCGACGCCAGTTCCTCGCCACCACCGGTCGGGCCGGCGCCCTGCTGCTGGCCGGCTCCGGCACCCTCGCGCGCCCGGTCGGGGCCGCGGACGATCCGATCCTCGCCGGCCGGCCCCTCGTCCGCTACCCGGAGAAGACGGACCTCATCCTGCTGACCGCGCGTCCGCCCCAGCTCGAGACCCCGATGGCGTACTTCGACCGGGCCATCACCCCCAACGAGGCGTTCTTCGTCCGCTACCACATCTTCCCGGTCCCGACGAGCGTGGACCTGGCGACGTGGCGGCTCAAGGTGCACGGACGCGTGGACCGTCCCCTCGATCTCAGCATGGCCGACCTCAAGACCAAGTTCCCGCCGGCCCGGGTCGTGGCGGTCAACCAGTGCTCGGGCAACAGCCGCGGCCGCTTCGCGCCCCGCGTCCTGGGGGGCCAGTGGGGCGACGGGGCCATGGGCAATGCGGAGTGGGTCGGCGCGCGCCTGCGCGACGTCCTCGCCATGGCCGGCGTCCGGCAGGGCGCGGTGCAGGTGACCTTCGACGGGCTCGACAAGCCCGCGTTCCCGACGGTCCCGGACTTCGTCAAGAGCCTCGATCTCACCCGCATCACCGAGGACCCGGACGTCATCGTCGCCTACCAGATGAACGGCCAGCCCCTGCCGATGCTCAACGGCTTCCCGGCCCGGCTCATCGTGCCGGGCTGGTACGCGACGTACTGGGTCAAGAACCTGTCCGAGATCGAGGTCGTCGACAGCGTCTTCGAGAAGTTCTGGATGAAGCCGGCGTACCGCATCCCCGACACCGCGTGCGGCTGCATCGAGCCGGGCACCGCGCCGGCGCGAACCGTCCCGATCAACCGCATGACGGTTCGCTCCTTCATCGCCACCCCGTCGGCCGGAGCGCGGCTCCAGGTGGGGCAGCCGGTCGCGGTCAAGGGCATCGCCTTCGACGCCGGCACGGGCATCACCGAGGTGCAGCTCTCGGCCGACCGCGGAGCCACCTGGTACCGGACCCAGCTCGGGACGGACCTCGGCCGCTATTCCTTCCGCGAATGGGCGGCGACCTGGACGCCGCCGAGCGCGGGCAGTCACCGCTTGATGGTCCGCGCGTTCAACGCCATCGGCGAGTCGCAGGGCGCGACCCCGCTCTGGAACCCCGCCGGCTACCTCCGCAACGTGATCGAGCACGTCGATCTGCAGGTCGGCTAGGCGGCACCGTGAAGACACCCCTCGCGGGCCTCCTGGTCGTCCTCCTGGTGGCCACCGCCTCGGCCCAGGAGAAACGGATCACCCTCCCACCCGATCACGCGTACGGACACCTGACGCCGGCGCCGGGCAGTGACGTGACCCAGACCCAGTGCCAGTTCTGCCACTCGACGGACTACATCGTCATGCAGCCCCGGGGCGACGCCAAGCAGTGGGAGGGCGTCGTCACGAAGATGATCAAGGTGTTCGGCGCGCCGGTGAGCGAGGCCGACGCCAGGACCATCACCGAGTACCTGGCGCGCGCGTACGGCCCGGCCCGGTAACGCGGGACGACCTCAAGGAGGCGGCGATGAAGAACGGCTTCCGGGTCCTCGACAGCGACCTGCACACCATGGAGCCGGACGGCCTCTGGGCCGAGTACCTCGAGGAGCCGTTCAAGAAGTTCGCGCCCCAGTTCCTCCGCAGCACCGACCGCGCCCCGAACCAGCCGGTCATCCGGATCGGCGATATCGAGATCGCCGAGTTCTCCAAGCGCCCCCGTACCGCGGTGGTCGGCAAGAGCCTGCAGGAGCGCGCCTTCGCCCGCCACCCCCACTACGCGGTCGCGCACGCGCGGGGCTACGACGCGGCCACGCATCTGGAGGCCATGGACATCGAGGGCATCGACGTCGCGGTCATCTACGGCACCCGCGGTCGCCAGGTGCTCATGCACGACGACCTCGATCCGCAGGTGGCCGCCGCGCTGGCGCGGGCCCACAACAACTGGACCCGCGATTTCTGCGCCCGGGACCCCAACCGCCTGAAGTTCGCCGCCCAGCTCGCCTTCCACGACGTGCCCTCCGCGGTGGCAGAGGCGCGGCGCGCGGTGCGCGAGCTCGGGGCCGTCGCGGTGATCGGCACCCCGAATCCGATCCACGGCCGCCACGTCCACGATCCCGAGATGGAGCCCCTGTGGACCGCGATCGAGGAGCTCGGGGTGCCTGTCGGCTTCCACCCGACCGGCCAGTCCTCTCTGCGCGACGACATCGCCCGGCGCTACGTCGACACCCCGAACGGCCGCGTGATCGGCGTGGCGGGCCGCAATCCGATCGAGCTCATGATGGCCTTCGGCAGCATGGCCGCGGGCGGGGTGCTGGAGCGCCATCCGGGGCTGCGCTGCGCGTTCCTCGAGGGCACCTGCGGCTGGCTCCCCTGGTACCTCTGGCGGCTCGACGAAGCCTGGGAGAAGTTCGGGCCGGGGTCCGAGGTACAGATCTCCCAGCTCCCGAGCCAGTACTTCTTCCGTCAGTGCTACATCGCCACCGACGCGGACGAGAAGCCCCTGCGCCAGGTGGTGGAGGCCATCGGCGACGACAACATCGTCGTCTCCACCGACTACCCTCACTCCGACGGCCTCTTCCCGGTTGCCATCGAGGAGTTCGTCCGCCTCGAGGGCGTGGGCGACAAGACCAAGGCCAAGATCCTCTGGGACAACTGCGCGCGGCTCTACAAGCTGCCGGCATAGACGCGCGCCGCCCAGACCCCCCGGTCAGCGTGCCGTCTGCTTCCTGACTTCCGCCCGCAGCGCCTCGACCTCGCGGCGAAGCTGCGCCGTCTCGTCACCGTCGTGGTGGCGCGGTCCCATGCACATGAATGGGCCGCCCCACCCCCTCATCCGTGTCATGGCGATCACGAAGAACAGGCAGACCAGCAGTCCCATCACGGGGAAGATCCACCAGAAGCCCCCCATCGGTCCCATCCGAGATCGGCCGGCGTTGCCTCGCGACCCTGCCGCCCGCCGCGGACCCTCTGCTACAATGCGGGCGGTCGAGATCGCATGGCCGAAGTGACCCTCGGTATCGGCAGCTCGCACAGCCCGATGTTGAGCACGCCTCACGAGGCGTTCGCCGGGCTCGCCGACCTCGACCGCGCGCGCCTCCCCGAGTTCGGGGCCATGGCGCGGCGGAATGCGTCCCGGGTCGCTCGCGAGCTGCGCGAGGACGTGACCCGGGCGCGGCACGAGGCCACCCAGGCCGCCATCCGGCACCTGGCCGACGTCCTCGCGAACGAGGCCCCCGACGCCCTCGTGGTGATCGGCGACGATCAGGGCGAGTGGTTCAGCGCGGACAGCCAGCCGGCTCTCTGCATCTACTGGGGGGACTCGGTGGAGAGCCTGCCGCCGCCGCGCGAGGGCCTCCTGCCCCTCCGCCGGCTCTCCTACTGGGGGTACTACGGCGACGGCACCAACCGCGCCTTCCCGGTCGACGCCGCCCTCGGCCGGCACCTCGTCGAGACCCTGACCCGCGACCACGAGTTCGACGTGGCCCACGTGCGCGTGCAGCCGCGCCACGCTCCCTTCGGGCATGCCTGGGGCTTCGTCCATCAGCGTCTCATGGGCGACCGCGTCGTCCCCATCGTGCCGGTGATGCTGAACACCTACTTCCCCCCGAACCAGCCGACCCCCGGACGCTGCTATCGGCTCGGGCGGGCCCTGCGCGCCGCGATCGAGGCGTGGCTCCCGGCCAAGCGCGTCGGCATCGTCGCCTCCGGCGGGCTCAGCCACTTCTTCGTCGACGAGGCGCTGGACCGCCACGTCCTCTCCCTGCTCGCCAAGAAGGACGCCGACGGCATCGCGGCGCTGCCCGCCGCCCAGCTCGAATCCGGCAGCTCCGAGATCCGGAACTGGCTGGCCGCCGGGGGCGCGCTCGAGCACCTGGACATGCAGGTCGTGGACTACGTGCCCTCCTACCGGTCCGAGGCGGGATCCGGCGTCGGCATGGCGTTCGCAGTCTGGCGCTGAGAGGAGGACCCCCGATGCTCTCGAGAGAGGACAACGAGCTCCTGTGCCGGGTCGGCCGCGGCACCCCGATGGGCGACCTGCTCCGCCACTACTGGATGCCCTGCCTGCCCTCGAGCGAGCTGCCCGCGCCGGATGGCCCGCCGAAGAAGGTGCGCCTGCTCGGCGAGGACCTGATCGCGTTCCGCGACTCGCGGGGCGACGTGGGGCTGATCGCGGCCAACTGCCCGCATCGCGGGGCCTCGCTCTTCTTCGGACGCAACGAGGAGTGCGGCCTGCGCTGCTCGTACCACGGCTGGAAGTTCGACGTGGCCGGCCGCTGCGTCGACATGCCCAACGAGCCCGAGGAAAGCACCTTCAAGGACCGGATCCGCGCCCGGGCCTACCCGTGCCGCGACGTCAACGGCGTGATCTGGACCTACCTGGGGCCGCGCGAGACTCCCCCGGCCCTGCCCGCCTTCGAGATCAACACCCTCCCGGCGGACCACGTCTACCCGCCGCTGATGATGCTGGAGGAGTGCAACTGGGTGCAGGCCCTGGAGGGCGACATCGACTCCTCCCACATCGACTTCGTCCACGCCAAGCGCAGCCCCGACACCAAGCAACGCGGGACCTATCACCGCGACAAGCGGCCGCGTCTCGAGATCCTGCCGACCGACTACGGGGCGTGCTACTCGGCCCGCCGCCGGGCCGACACCGACGGGCTCTACTGGCACCGCGTCACCCAGTTCATCCTCCCGTTCTACTCGATGATCGCGGCCAGCGACCCCCACATCGTGTCCGCCCGGGCGTGGATCCCCCTCGACGACCACCACAACCTCCAGTTCGTGATGCGCGCGCGCCTCGATCGGCCGGTCACCGAGGAGGAGCGGCGGCAGGTGCGCGATCCGTTCGCGACGTGGGGCGGCTACGTCGAGGCGGACGGCGATCCGTACCGGCGCTTCTACACCCGGGCGAATCTCCACAACGACTACCTGGTCGACTACGAGCTGCAGAAGGAGCTGACCATCGGCATCCCGTTCCTGGTCAACCTGCAGGATCGCGCGATGACCGAGACCATGGGGCCGATCTACGACCGGACCCAGGAGCACCTGGGCACGACCGACGCCATGGTGATCCACGTCCGGCGCCGCCTGATCGACGCGGCCCGGGCCCTGCGCGATCAGAACACCGTGCCCCCGAACGTCGACGACCCGAAGCTCTGCCGGGTGCGGCCGGCCTCCGCCCTGCTGCCGGACGGCGCGAGCTGGATCGCGGCCACCGAGAAGGCGCGGCAGTCCGACGCGGGCGTGCCGATCGCCTGGATCCCCTTCGTGTGAGCGCGGAGAGCGACACGCGGCCCGGGCTCGACTACTACGAGGCGGTGCCCTACCTGCTCGTCCTGGAGACGGTCGAGCGCGACGGAGGGTGGATACGGCGCGCCGAGCACCCCGAGCTCCCGGGCTGTGCGGCCGAGGCTCCCTCGGCGGTGGAGGCCCTCGGGCGGCTCGACCTGGAGCGACGCCGCGTCCTCGCCGCGCTCTGGGAGAGCGGGGCGCCGATCCCGGTCCCCCGCGCCCCGCTGCGCGGCCCGGTTCCCGCGGTATACTGACGCGCGATGCAATTCCAGCTCCGCAAGATCGGCCACGTCGTGCTCAACGTGACGGACCTCGAGCGCGCGGTGGCCTTCTACACCGGCATCCTCGGCCTCGAGGTGAGCGACCGCTACCCCGACACCATGGTGCCCGGCGGCATGGTCTTCCTCCGCGTCAACACCGACCACCACGGCGTCGCCCTCGTCGGAGGCGCCGCGAAGAGCGAGCGCACCAGCCTCAACCACTTCGCCTTCGAGGTGGGCTCGGTCGACGAGGTCTTCCGGGCCCGCGAGTGGCTCGCCGACCGGGCGGTCCCGATCCACTTCGAGGGCCGGCGCCGCGCCGGCTGCCAGATCGCCATCGAGTTCAAGGACCCCGACGGCAACAACCTCGAGATCTACTGGAACATCGACCAGGTCGGCACCGAGGGCGCCGTCCGCCCGGCCGCCGAGTGGCGACCCGCGAAGACCCTGGAAGAGGCGATCGCGAACCCGGTCAAGGGCCAGAGCCTGCCGCGTCGCGGCTGAGCAGAGCCCGGACGCGCCGGGCTATCGGTTCACGAGAGATCGCGCTTCTTCGCCTCGAACTCCTCCTTGGAGATGTCACCCCGCGCGTAGCGCTGCCGGAGGATGTCGAGCGCGACGTCGGGCGAGCGCGGCTCCCGGCCCTGGCTCGCCAGCCACCGGATGAGCAGGATGAAGCCGACGATGACCACGCCCCAGAAGACGAGCATCAGCAGCATCATCCCGACGCCCCACATTCCCCAGACTCCCCACATCGGGTGCATGCCCGATCCCCACTCGTACGGACGCTCTTGAGCCGCAGCCAGGGACGGCCACCACCATGCGACGACCGCCACCAATACCAACCATCCTCGCGTCATGTCCGCCTCCATGCCGTCATCGTGGGCTCGTGGATCCGTGGTGCGGGTGCTCTACGTGGTCGTCTCGATCGTGTCCGTCGCGTTCCCCGGCATCCTCTGCTACCTGGTGCTCTGGATCGTCATGCCCAAGGAGCCACGCGCCTGACGCTATGACGTCGGCGTGTGCTTCGCCAGGAACTCCTTGACCCGCGTGCGCGCCGCGGTCAGGGCGGGCTCGGTCTTCCATTCCCGGACCAGATCGCACTTCGGGAGCAGCCGCGCCAGCTCCTCGGAGATCGCCAACGGATGGGCCTCGTCGTTACCGGCCAGGATCAAGCACGGGGTCGCGCACGCCGAGACGAACGTCCGGTCCACGCAGTAGACGAATCCAAGCCCGTACAGGTTCCGGTAGAGAGCGTCCAGCACCTCGGGCGTCGCCTCGGGGTGGTCCTTGAGCGTCTCGGCCCACGCCTCGAACCGCGCGGAGCGGCCGGCCGGCATCGCGCCCACCCGGCCGATCGGCTGGGCGAGCACCGCGGCGGCCACGCGCTCGGGCTGGGCCTTCAGCAGGCTCAGGATGAAGGACCCCCCGATGCATTGACCGTAGAGGTGGCACCGCTCGATCCGCAGGTGATCGAGCAGCGCGAGGTGATCGCCGGTGTACGTGGGCCACCCGTCCTCCGCGCTGATCGGGCCCCGGGACCGACCCCCGGCATTCCGCTGATCCATCGCGATCACCCGGAACGCCCCCGCGAGCTCGGTCGTGGGATTGATGGGCGCGGCCGGTCGACTCCAGACCTCGATGGTCGACTGGAGGCCCGCCGGCGCGAACGTGAGGATCGGGAACCCCTGGCCGAACTCCTCGTAGTAGATGGTGGCGCCGTGGTGTTGAAAGCTGGGCATGGTCGCGTCCTTTCCTGATGCGGTGATCTCACCGATCGGGGCATTCTCGCACCGGCCTGGCCTGGAGAGAACACCCCGCGCACCTTTCGTGCTAGTGTCGCCCGTGACACCGCCGACCAATTCCGGACCGGGCAGGAGGCGCGGATGACCTGGACGCCGACACGCCGACAGCTTCTCAAGGCCGGCTTCACCACCGCGGCAGTGGGCGCGGCCGGCGTCCCGCTCCCGATCTTCGGGGCCGAGGAGCCGAAGGACTGGCACTGGGATCGTGGCGTCTGTCGCTTCTGCGGGGTGGGCTGCGGCATCCAGATCGCGACGGCCCGCGGGCGCGTGGTCGCGGTCAAGGGTGACCCGGCCAGCCCGGTGAACCGCGGCCTCCTGTGCGTCAAGGGCTACGCCCTGCCGCAGATCCAGTACGGAGCCGACCGCCTCACCCGCCCACTGCTCCGGATGAAGGACGGCCGCTTCGACAAGAAGGGCGACTTCGTGCCCGTGAGCTGGACGGAGGCGTTCGACGTGATGGAGCGCGAGTGGAAGCGCGTCCACCGCGAGCTGGGGCCGACCGGCGTCGCGATCATGGGCTCGGGCCAGTACACCATCCCGGAAGGCTACGCGGCGGTGAAGCTAGCCAAGGCCGGCTGGCGCTCCAACAACCTCGATCCCAACGCGAGGCACTGCATGGCCTCGGCGGTGGCCGGCTTCATGCAAACGTTCGGCATCGACGAGCCCGCCGGCTGCTACGACGACATCGAGCTGACCGACACGGTCGTGCTGTGGGGCGCCAACATGGCGGAGATGCATCCCATGCTCTGGGCCCGCATCATCGACCGGCGCCTGCGCGGGCCCGAGTACCGCGTCTTCAACCTGACCGTGTACGCGAACCGGTCGTCGGACGGGGCCGACGTCGAGATCGTCTTCAAGCCGAACACCGACCTCGCCATCTGGAACTACATCGCGCGCGAGATCGTCGCCCGCAACGCGGTGGACCAGACCTTCGTCGAGCGGCACTGCGTCTTCGCCGCCGGTCCCATGGACATCGGCTACGGCATGCGCGACACCGGAGCCTTCGCCTACCCGGCGGAGCAGGACACCCAGGGGCGCGAGCGGGTAGTGGTGCTGACCCGCGAGGAGGCGATCGCGCGACGGCTCGACCCGTCGGCCCGCCACGAGCGCCGACAGGAGGCCGCCGCGCGGGCGGGCGCCCACTGGCTCATCTCGTTCGAGGACTTCAAGAAGGCGCTCGAGCCCTACACCCTCGACTTCGTGGCCGAGCTCTCCCGCGGCGATCGCGACGAGCCGCTCGAGGCCTACAAGGCCAAGCTCGCGGCGCTCGCCGACCAGTACGCGAGCGCGAGTCGCAAGGTGGTCTCGTACTGGACCATGGGCTTCAACCAGCATACCCGCGGCACGTGGGTGAACGAGCAGGCCTACATGGTCCACCTGCTCACCGGCAAGCAGGCCAAGCCCGGCAACGGCGCCTTCTCGCTCACCGGGCAACCGTCGGCCTGCGGCACCGCGCGCGAGGTCGGGACGTTTTCGCACCGTCTGCCGGCGGACATGATGGTCGACAACCCGGCGCACCGGACCGTCTCCGAGAAGCTCTGGAAGCTGCCCGCGAACACCCTCAACCCCAAGGTGGGCAGCCACATCACCGAGATGATGCGGGACCTCGAGGACGGCAAGGTGAAGTGGCTGTGGGTGCAGGTCACCAATCCCTTCCAGTCCACCGCCAACGCCAACCACTGGATCCACGCCGCGCGAGAGAACGACTCCTTCATCGTCGTCTCCGACGCCTACCCGACGCTCTCGTGCAAGGTGGCGGACCTCATCCTCCCCTCGGCCATGATCTTCGAGAAGTGGGGCGGCTACGGCAACTCGGAGCGGCGCACCCA
Source organism: Methylomirabilia bacterium (assembly GCA_041497895.1). GTDB lineage: Bacteria > Methylomirabilota > Methylomirabilia > Rokubacteriales > CSP1-6 > CAMLFJ01. The sequence continues at coordinate 2,775 of JBGQHJ010000115.1, read as the reverse complement.
GCTGTGGCGCGAGCAGGTGGCCCCGCCGGGCGACGCGCGCAGCGACGTGTGGCAGATGATGGAGTTCTCGAAGCGCTTCACGCTCGCCGACGTCTGGGGCCGGCAGCCGGTGCCCGGCCTCAAGGCCGCGGGCTTCGACGACGGCGCCCTGCCGGACGTCCTTCCGGAGGCCGAGCGGATGGGCTACCGGCGCGCGCACACCCTCTACGACGTCCTCTTCGCCACCTCGGAGAACCGGCGGTTCAAGTGGCCCGACCCGGTCGCGCAGGGACACGACAACCACACCGTCACCCACGCCGGCATCGACTGGTTTCCGGAGAAGGCCCTCTTCGAGGACTACGCGCGCTTCGGTCGAGGCCACGGCCACGACCTCGCGCCCTTCGACGTCTACTTCCGCGACGACACGCGCGGCCTGCGCTGGCCGGTGGTGAACGGCAAGGAGACCCCCTGGCGCTTCAACGAGCAGTACGACCCCTACGCGCGCAAGGGCAGCGGCATCGACTTCTACGGAGACGCCATGAAGGCCCTGCCCTCGGGCGATCTGGACCGGGTCACGAAGCCCGAGCCGATCTCACTCGCCGGCAAGGCCAAGATCTTCTATCGGCCGTACGCGGCCCCGGCCGAGAGCCCCGACGCGGTCTTCGATCTCTGGCTCTGCACCGGCCGCGTGCTCGAGCACTGGCACTCGGGCAGCATGACGCGCCGGGTGCCGGCGCTGCACAGCGCGGTGCCGGAGGCCCTCGTGTTCATCCATCCCAAGGACGCCGAGGCGCGGGACCTCCAGCAGGACGACCTCGCATGGATCGAGTCCCGGCGCGGCAAGGTCAAGGCCCGCGTCGAGACCGGCGGCCGCAACCGCATGCCGCGCGGTCTCGTGTTCGTGCCGTGGTTCGACGAGGGCGTCTTCATCAACAAGGTGACCCTCGACGCGACCTGCCCGATCTCCAAGCAGACGGACTTCAAGAAGTGCGCGGTCAAGGTCACGAAGGCGTGAGCGAGGGTGGAGCCATGAAGACCACCGTCGTCCTGTCTCTCGTCGCCGTGCTGGCGGCCGGCTGCACGAGCGCGCCGATCGCGGACACCGAGCTCGGCCTCTCGAAGGGCAGCGTGTTCGACGTGCCAACCCCACCGGCGGTGAAACCCAACGAGCGCGCCCCCGGCGAGGGCCCCCTCGTGCCGCGTCCCTACCTCATCGCGCCGCCCCAGCCCCCGCACGCGGTGGCCGACTTCCTTCCCATCACGCTCACCCAGAACGCCTGCCTCGACTGCCATCGGGTGAAGGAGAAGAAGCCGGGCGAGCCGACGCCCATCCCGGCGAGCCACTACACCGACTTCCGCCTCGCCCCCGACCGCGTGGGTGACAAGCTGGCGGGGGCGCGCTATGTCTGCGTGTCCTGTCACGCGGGTCGGACCGACGCGCCGAGCTTGATGGGAAACCGCTTCCGACCGTGAACGAGCCCGAGGGGGGCGACCGCTGGAGGGCAGCCCCTCCCCCTCGGGCGTAATTACCGGCTCACACCGTCTGCCTAGCGCCAGCCGTGGTGATGGGGCCAGCCGGGGCCGACCGGCACCGGGACGATGCAAGCTTGAGTTCCAACCGTGACCGCCAACAGCAGCAACGCGATCCTCAGATAGCGCATGATGCGCACCTCCTTGGATCATGAGACGGGCCGGGGGCCGCGATCATTCCCCGATCGACTCAGCGCGTCAGGTGGCTACCCGCCCCCGTGCCGATGAATGCGCGCCGGTCCACCCCGGCTACTCCTTGAACTGCTCCGCTCGCCACCGAAGCGCGGCGCCGAGCCCGTCCTTCTCACGGAGCTCGTCGAACTTCGTGCCGACCTCGGTGCGCGCGGCGTAGAGCCCGGCCAGCACGTCGAGGCCGCTCCGGATCGCGTTGCGGAAGCCGGCCGCGTCGGCGCCGCGGTTGATGGCGAGCTTGGTGGCCATCAGGGCCTCCGGCGACATGAGCGCCATGCGGCGGGCGAACTTGAGCGTCGCGGCCTCGAGGTCGGCGCGCGGCACCACCCGGTTCACCATCCCGTACGCGAGCGCGGTCTGCGCGTCGATCGGGTCGCCCAGGTAGAGGATCTCCCGAGCGCGCTTGAAGCCGATGATGAACGGCATGATCAGCGCGGGCCCCACGTTGGAGAACCGGATCTCCGGCTCACCGAACTGCGCGTCGTCGGCCGCGATCGTGATGTCGCACATCATCACGAGTTCGCAGGCGCCGCCGAGACAGTGGCCCTGCACTGAGGCGATCACGGGCTTGCGCATGTCCCACGGTGTCATCTCCAGGGCGACATCGTCGGTAAGCGACTCGTGCCAGGCCAGCGCGTTGCCCTTGCGCGCCGCGCGCGCGGGATTGGGGCTGATGTCGTATCCGGCAGAGAACGACCGCCCCTCGGCCCGCAGCACCACCACGCTCGTGGCCGGATCGCGGTCAGCCTCGTGCAGACGCTCGATGAGCCTCCGCTTGAGCTCGGGGCTGATCGCGTTGAGCTTGTCTCCACGGTTGAGCGTCACGATGCCAATCGCGCCATCGACGGCGTACGTCACGAGATCCTGTGTCATCGAAGTCTCCTCCGCCCCTGCCTGGGGTCTGCCTTGTCACAGCGGGTTCTCACCCGCGGGCGTTCGTGCGCCCACGAGATGGCCGCGGATGCGGCGGGCGATGCGGTCGAGGACTGCCCGAGATGCGGGTTGCTGGACGAACTCGAGGGTGATGCGGCGGCCCACGCGCCGCAGGGGCGGCCGATCCCGATGGATCGGGAT
>JBGQHJ010000114.1:0-16267 GCA_041497895.1 Methylomirabilia bacterium | reverse complement strand
CGCCCGTCCTGGATCAGCCCGACCTTGGCGGTGGTGCCGCCCATGTCGAACGAGAGCACGTTGGCGTAACGGTACGGCGCGGCCACCGCCGCGGCCGCGATGACTCCCGCGGCCGGCCCGGACTCGACCATGTAGACCGGGCGCTCCTTGGCCGAGGCCGACGTCATGACGCCGCCGTTGGACTGCATCACGTAGAACGGCGCGGTGGCGCCGAGGGCGGCGAGCCGCGACTCGAGCGCGTCCACGTAGCGCGAGACGATGGGCATGACCGCCGCGTTCACCGCCGCGGTGCTGCCCCGCAGGTACTCGCGGAACTCGGGGCACACCTCGGAGGAGACCGACAGCCAGGCCTCCGGCATCTCCTTCCGCACGATCGCGGCGGCGGCGCGCTCGTGGGCCGGATTCAGGTAGGAGTGGAGAAAGCAGATCACCACCGCCTCGACCGCCTCGGCCCGCAGCCGGCGCACCGCCGCGCGTACCGCACCCTCGTCGAGCGGCTCGAGCACCGCGCCGTCGGCGTCGAGGCGCTCGCCGACCTCGAGGCTCCAGCGGCGCGGGACCAGGGGGGCGGGCTTCTGGAGGTGCACGTCGTAGAGCCGCGAGCGGATCTGTCGCCCGATCTCCAGGATGTCGCGGAAGCCGCGTGTCACGAGCATGCCCACGCGCGCGATCTTGCCCTCGATGATGGCGTTGGTCGCCACCGTGGTGGCGTGCACCACCGCGGCGACGTCGCGGCCTCCGGCCCCGCATTCCGCGAGACCCCGCTCGAGCGCGGCCATGAAGCCCAGGGCCGGATCCTCCGGTGTGGTGAGCACCTTCACCACGCGGACCTGGCCGGTCTCGCCGTCCACGAGCGCGGCGTCGGTGAAGGTGCCGCCGATGTCGATGCCCACGCGCCACCTAGTCACGGCCGAAGCCCCGCTCGCACGGCGGTAGTGGCCGCCGCGTCGAGGGCCTGGGTGGCCGCGTCCACGACCACGCCGTAGACGGCGCGGGCACGCTCCGCCGAGATCTTGCCCTGGGCCACGTCGGCGGCCACCCGCGTCGGGTCCCGCTCGAGCGGCGCCTCGGTCCCACCACCGCCGGGGGTCTGCACGCTCACCACGTCGCCCGGCCCGAGCTGAAACGTGATCTTGGAGGGCAGCTCGCGCGCGCCCGGCGTGTCCGGGTTCAGGATGTACCGCGCGGGCCGCGCCGCCGCGCCGCCGAAGAGGCCCCACGGGGCGTAGCGCGCCTTGTCGGAGAGGATCGAGAAGCTCGGCGCGTGCCCGGGGAACGCGTAGTCGCGCCGCACCCCGAGGCCGCCGCGGTGGCGGCCCCCGCCCTCCGAGTTCTCGATCAGGGCGTAGCGCAGGATGCGCACCGGGTAGTTGGCCTCCGTCTCCTCGACCGGCGCGTTCTCGGTGTTCTGGAAGTGCGCCTGCACCGCGTCCATGCCGTCGGTGGTCAGCGTGGCCCCGTAGCCGCCCGCGATGGTCTCGTAGTAGGTGAAGTACTCCCCGCTGCCCGGGCTCACCCCGCCGAAGGCGATGTTGCACACGCAGCCCTTGGTGCCCGCGACCACGCGATCGGGCAGCGCGGGGGCCAGCGCCTTGAACAGGAGATCGCAGAGCTGCATCGCGATCTCCCAGCCCGCGGCCACCGCGGCGGGATGCTGGGCGTGGACGACCGAGCCGGGCCGGCTCCGGATGTCGATCAGGCGGTAGAAGCCGTCGTTGACCGGGATGTCCGGATCGATCAGGCACTTGAGCACGTAGACGACGCCGGAGTAGGTCTGCGACGACGTGGCGTTGGTCGGGGACTTGCGCTGGTCGTCGCAGCCGGTGAGATCCACCGACAGGCGACCCCGCTCGATGGTGACCGTCGCCTCGAGCCGCACCGGCTGGTCGGTGACCCCGTCGCCGTCCATGAGCATGTCGGCGGTGAAGCGGCCGTCCGGGAACTCCGCGAAGGCGACCCGGGTGCGCCGCTCGGTGTAGCGCAGCAGCTCGTCGAGGTAGTGGGTCAGGGCGGCGGCGCCGTGCTGGGCGGCGAGGGCCTCGATCCGCTGCGCCCCCAGGCGGTTGGCCGCGGTCTGGGCGCGGAAGTCGCCCGAGATCTCGCGGGTACCGCGGAAGTTCGAGCGGATCATCGCGAAGAGGTCGCGGTCGATCTGGCCGCCCTTCACGAACCGCACCGGCGGGATGACCAGCCCCTCCTGGTAGATCTCGCTCGACACTCCGATGCTGCCCGGGGCGCCGCCCCCCACGTCGACGTGGTGCGCGATGTTGGCCACGAAGCCGAAGAGCGCCCCCTCGTGGAACACGGGCGTGATGAGCGTGATGTCGTTCAGGTGCACGCCGCCCAGGTACGGGTCGTTGATGAGGATGCCGTCGCCGGGGGCGAGGCGGTCGGCCCCGTAGGTCGCGATGGCCCGCGGCACGATGTGGGCGAGCGAGCCCAGATGCGACGGCTGGGCGAAGGCCTGGGCGATGGTACGCAGGTCGCGATCGAAGAACGCGCACGAGAAATCGCCGCGGGTCTTGATGTTGGTGGAGTAGGCGGCGCGCCGGAGCGTCGCCCCCATCTCCTCGGTGATCGCGAGGAGCGCGTTGCGGATGACCTCGAACCGCACCGGATCGACGTCGGCGGCCAGGGCGCGGGTGGACGGCGCCGGAGTCGTCATGGCCAGAGCGGGCCCTCGTTCATGGTGGAGACGTGAGCGGCGATCACCTTCCAGCCGGCGGCGGGGAACCGCACCCAGGTCTGGCTCTGCCGGCCGATCAGGTCGCGGCCGCGCACCTTGAACTCGAGGTTCACGGTGGCGAGGTCGCGCCCGAGGGTGAGGATCTCGAGGCGGGTGCGCCGCTCCTTGATGCCAGGGCCCGGCGGGCGCGCCACCCGGTGGGCGTGGATCTCGGTGAAGCCGTACCCGTTCTCGTGCAGCGCGTACCGGACGGTGTGCGGGCTCTCCCAGAAGGTGGCGTCGAGGACGTCGACGTCCTTGTCGACGAGCGCCTGCTCGTAGCGCTCGAAGAGCTCGCGCACCTCGGCCACCACGTCAGGCAGGTTGGGCGTCACGTCGATCATCGGCCGCAGTCCATGGCCTTCGCGACCGCCACCAGCGTGGCGTCGGTGCCGCGCGCGCCCAGGATGGACAGGCCGACCGGCAGCCCGGCCACGTGCGCGCCGGGAACGCTCACCTGCGGCACCCCGGTCAGGCCTCCGTGCGCGGCCAGGCAGGTGATGCGCGCGCGCAGCGGGGAGAGGATCGGCAGCGGCAGGCCCTTGCGAGGCGCGGGAAACGGGGTCGTCGGCAGGCACAGGATGGTGCCGGGCCGCAGGAGCCAGGCGAGGCGGCCGCGGGCCTCGGCGCGGGTCAGCGCCGCCCACTCCCGCTCCGGCTCCGAGATCGTGGTGGCCAGCGCCAGGTTGCGCGCGACGCTCCAGGCCATGCGCGGATTCTCGCGATCGATCCAGTCCTTGAAGGTCACCCACGCCTCGTAGGATTGCAGCGTGCGCTGCGCGCGGGCCCAGACCGACAGGCCGGGCGGGGCCAGGAGCTCCTCGCGCATGTCGCGCACCAGGGCCGACAGCCGGCACACCATCGGCCGCAGCGCCGCCGCGGTCTCGTCGTCCGCGAGACCGAAGGCGTCGGTCGCCACGACGAGGCGCGTCGGCAGGTCCGCCGCCACCGGCTCCCCCAGCAGCACCTCGGAGACGCGCGCGAACGTGTCGGCGTCGCGGGCGAACCACCCGGTGGTGTCGGAGCTGGGCGCCTGGCGCATCATGCCGCCCAGATCGAGCCGGCCGTGGGTCGGCCGGATGCCGTAGAGCCCGCAGAAGCTCGCCGGCACGCGCACCGATCCACCGGTGTCGGTGCCGAGCGCGGTGTCGCAGAGCCCCTGGGCCACCGCCGAGGCCGAGCCCGACGAGGAGCCCCCGGGCACGCGGTCGGGACCCTTCGGGTTGAGCGGCGTGCCGTCGAACGGATTCTCGCCGAGGATGCCGAGCGAGACCTCGTCGGTCACGGTCTTGCCGATCAGGCTCGCTCCGGCGTCGAGCAGGCGCTGCACGGCCCAGGCGTGACGCGTGGGGACGGGATGCGCCCGCGCCCAGTCCGGATTGCCCCCGCCGGTCGGATGCCCGGCGACGTCGAACAGGTCCTTGGCGGCGAACGTCAGGCCGGCGAGCGGACCGCCCGGGGCCCCGGCGATGCGCACCGCCGGGCCGGGCACGAAGGGGCTGGTCATTGAGAGGGTCTCCGGACGGAGACCATGCTGCGCCTCCGGGGGGCGCGGCGTCAAGGGCACCTAGCCGGATACAATCTCGCGCGTGACCCGGCAGGGCGGATGGCCCCACGACGGGCAGTAGGCGTGCTGGGGAATCGGCAGATCGGCGCCGGCCACGATCAGGGTGATGTCATCCGGCTCGCGCACCGCCGGGATCGCGCCGCTCTCGGCCGCCGCGCGCACCCACTCGGGCCAGTCGCTCGCGCGCACGGTGGCGTGGATCCACGAGCGGCGCCAGGTCTCCGCGGCGAGCCGTCCCCGGTCGAAGAGCTCGCGCCGGACCCGGCCCCGGGTGAAGCCCTCGCCGGCCAGGCGCCGCGCGGTGAACGGCGAGAGGATCACGCCGGGCTTGCCGCCGTGGAGAATGCCGAAGAGCGAGGCGGCCGAGCCCATCACGCTCGCCAGCTCGTCGAGGCCGCCGGTGACGTTGATCACGGTCTCGGCGCGCAGCACGGTGACCGCGCTCTGATCGGGGCGGTAGCCGAGCTCGACGTGCAGCGGCGGCCACGGCGTGTCCTCGCGCTCGGCCAGGCACAGGGTGTAGCGGCCCGGCTGGCCCAGACCCGCGAAGGAGACGGCCCCGGGCCAGCCGCCCCCCAGGTTGTGCATGACGAAGCGCAGTGCGCGGCCGATCGTCGCGTTGGCCGGCCACCCGGGGCCGAGGGCACCCCACGTCGCGTTGACCCCGATCCGGGCCGCGACCGGCCCGCTCACCACGAGCAGCGGCGCCACGTTCTCGTCGGTGGTCTGCACGCCGCGCAGGTTGAACGTGGGATCGAGGATGGCCTGCACCGCGGCCAGCACCACCGGGAAGTACGGCGGCTCGCAGCCCGCCAGCACCGCGTTGGCCGCGACCTTCTCCACCGTCGCCACCCCGCCGAGCGGCTCCACGTCGCCCAGGACCACGTGGCGCTCGAGCGGGCTCTCCGCCAGCATCGCGTCCACCCGCCCGAGGGTGGGCGGGACGACCGGCAGCCCGTCGGTCCAGCCGCGCTCCCGGTAGAGCCGGTTGACCGCGGCCACCGGATCGGCGTCGCGGATCAGCTCCACGCGCTGGCGCGGGAACTCCCCCGCGCGCGGGCTGCGCGCGAGCAGCCCCTTCTCCGCCGCGCGCGCCCGCAGGGTATCGTCGATCCACTCACCCGAGGCCCGCTGGCCCGATGGCAGCAGCACCCAGACCGAATCCACGGGCCGCCGGTCAGCGGGCTCGGGCTTCGCGCAGCAGGACGGCCCAGTCCGCGGGGAGGCGGACCGGCTTCGTCGTGGGATAACCCAGGATGCCGTTGTGGGCGAAGGCGTAGGCGTTGGTGCGCAGCGGATCGCCGCTCACCGCCACCATCAGGTCCTCCGCGCGGCAGACGATGGGCACCAGGCGCTCCGGGTCCTCGGACTCGGCGAAGACGGCCGGGATCTGGCCCGACTTCACCAGCTCGGCCAGGCTTGGCCGCCCCGGCACGAAGTTGGTCCACTCCCCCACGTAGCGCTCGAACTTCGCGGCCGGGATGCGCGCCAGCTCGAAGAGCCGCTGCTTGAGCGCCGCCTTGTCGAGCCCGCCCTTGGCGAGCGTCTCGGCCAGGATCGGGCTCAGGATCAGGAGCGGCCGCTGGCTGCCCACGCCCATGCCGACGGTGAACAGCAGCTCCCAGCCGACCTTGCCCACGATGGCGTCGGCCAGGTACGGCAGCATCAGCTCCGGGCGATTGCCGAACACCGAGGCGATGACGCCGCCGCCGGTATAGCGCGAGATCGTGACCGCGTTGCCGCCGGGGACGCCCTCGTCCGCCGCGATGGTGGTCCAGCCGATCCGGCGCAGCGCGTCCTCGTTCTCGGCCAGCACCACCCGCCAGGTGTTGCCGAACGTGCCCTTGTCGGTGCGGTGGTGGAGGAAGCCGGCGACGTTACGGAGGTAGAGGCGCCAGAAACGCCCGATCGTGGTGTTGGCCTGAACGCCGTCGCGCAGCGCGCCCTGCTCGTAGTTGAAGCCCAGCTCCTTGATGAGGGGCCCGTTCAGGATGATCAGGGTCTCGGCGCCGGGAGTGTTGCCGCTGTGCTCCACGCCGTAGCGCGGATCGGCCATCGCCTCCACCAGCGCGACCAGGATCGGCATGTACTCGGGGCGGCACCCCGCCATCACCCCGTTCACCGCCACGTTCCAGACGGTGGCGCGTCGCTTGTCGGGCAGCAGCACGCCCAGCTCGGTCTGGGCCGGCCGGTCGCAGAAGCGCAGGAACTGGGCGACACGGTCGGGCGTCGGCGGCACGATCGGCAGGCCGTCGCTCCAGTCGTTCTCGTAGTAGAAGCGGTTGACCTCGTCGAAGGTCCCCTCGAAGACGATGTCGGCCGGCGCCGGCTCCACGACCGCGCCGCCCGCCCGAGCGGGCGCCTCGGTGAGGTTGCGGATCACCGCGTCCACCGTCACCGCGGCCACGTTCGCCCGCAGCTCCTCCGGGCTCTGCACGTCAACGTGACCCGGCACCAGCGCGGTGGGCAGGCCGGGCAGCCCGAGACCGATGGAGGTGGTGGCGGCCTGCCCGAGGAAGCCCTCGCAGACCAGGGACGCGGTCGGCACTCCGGCCCGCTCGACCACTGCGCTTGCCCGCAGCACGGCGGGCGTGCAGCTCCCTCAGCAGGCCATCCCCGAGATGACCGCGTCCACCTCGTGGCGCCGCAGCATCTCGGGCAGCTCCGCGAGCACCCGCTGCTCGTGGCGGCCGTGGGTCGAGCCGAAGGTGTCGTAGCGCACGAAGCGGACCCCGGGGAAGCGGCGCGCGAGCTCCTCCTCCAGGATCGGGAAGATCTCGTCGCCGCGGAAGAGATCGTCCCAGAGCTGGCCGATCGTCTTGCCCTCGAGCGTGGAGAGCCGCGGAGCGACGTCGGCGGCCTGCACGGTCCGCGCCCCGCGCGGCCACACCACCCGGTAGATCTCGCGTCCGTCCGAACCGTTCATGCGCCCACCTCCGAAGGGATGCTGGAGAGAATACCATCACGGACGACCGGCGAGCGGATCGAGCTCCGGCCGGGCGAGACGGTCGCCGCGCTCGCGGCGCCGGGCGCCGTCATCGCGGTCGCCGGCCTCGTTCCCTGACTAGCGGAAGCGCTCCGCCGTCGTCCCGCGGTACAGGATCTCGCCCTGCCGCTTCATGATCAGGGCGTGGCGCTCGCGCGCCGCGGGATCGAGGTCGGCGGCGGGCGGCTCCTCGAGATCGAAGTGGTGGTACTCGTCCACCCCGCGCACGAGCGTCGCGGTGTCCCGCACCTCCGAGAGCTGGCGGACGTGGGTGGGGACGTAGCGGATCGCGTAGCCGATGCGGCGATCGGCCGAGCGGTTGGGCGGCGAGCCGTGGAACATGCGCACGTGGTGCAGCGACATCTCTCCGGGGTGGAGCACCACGTCGACCGCGCGGGACTCGTCGACCTCCACCGCGATCTCCTGGCCGCGCGAGAGCAGGTTGTCGGGCGCGAAGGTGTCACGATGCGCGACCTGCTCGGCGTGGGTCCCCGGAATCATGCGCATGGCCCCACTCTCGACGGAGCTCTCCGAGAAGGCGACCCACGCGGTCACCACGTCCGGCTCGCTCAATCCCCAGTAGGTCGCGTCCTGATGCCACGAGACGAAGGCAGGGTCGCGCGCCTCCTTGACGAAGAAGCTCGAGCTCCAGCAGAGCAGGTTCGGGCCGAGCACGTCCTCGACCGGATCGAGGATGCGCCGATCCCGGATCAGCTGGTCGAGCCACGTGAAGAGGAGATGGCCCTTCTGCCGGAGCCGACCGCCGAGCGGTCCGCCGTGGGCCCGCTCCACCGCCTCGAGCCGGGCGCGATACTCGCCCGCCTCCTCGGCCGAGAACACCCGGATCGGAAAGTAGAACCCGTCGCGACGATAACGCGCCACCGCGTCCGGCGGGAGAGCCCTCATGGCCCCAGGTGTAGGTGGCGCCGCCTCGCTTGTCAAGGCGGAGCGTGCCCGCCTTGACAAGGCGGCGTGGCGCTTCCATGATCGCCGGTGCACGGCCGCACGATCTTCCGGAGGACATCATGAGTCTCTTCGATGCGATCAACAACGCGCTCGGCGCCAACGAAGCACACGCGGGTCTGGTCACCGCCGCGATGGAGGCGCTGGGCGGCTCGAGCGGGGGCGGCCTCGGCGGGCTGGTGGAGGCGTTCCAGGCCAAGGGCCTCGGCGACGTGGCCGCGTCCTGGATCGGCACGGGCCAGAACCTCCCGGTGAGCGCGGAGCAGATCCAGAGCGTGCTCGGCAGCGGCCTCGTCCAGCAGCTCGCCGCCCGCGTGGGGCTGCCGCCCGAGGCCGCGAGCGCGCTGCTGGCCCAGATCCTGCCGCAAGCGGTGGACCGGCTCACCCCGGAGGGCACCGTGCCCGCGGGCGGATTGCTCGGCCAGGCCACGGGCTTCCTGCGCGGCCTGCGCTGAGCGCCCGCCGCATGCGACGGCGCGCCCTCGCCCTGATCGGGCTGGTTCTGGTCGCGATCGTCGCCGGCTGCGCGACGCTCGGGATGGTCGAGAGCATCGAGTCGCTGCTCGCCCAGGGCAAGGAGCTCTTCCAGTCCGGCAAGTATGCGGACGCGCTCGCCAAGTTCCAGGCGGTGATCGCGCGCGATCCCAAGTCGTGGGAGGCCTATCTCTATACCGCGCGGACGTACATCGCCCAGAAGTCGTGGGGTCCGGCCATCGACAGCGCGCGCAAGGCGCTCGGCCTGGCGCCGAGCCAGGGCGACGTGGCCCCGGTGCTGGCCCAGGCCCTGCTCGAGGGCGGGCGCGACTCGCTCGCGCGCGGCCAGTACACCGAGGCCGCGACCCGGCTCAAGGACTACCTCACGCTGAGCCCGACCGACGCCCGCGCCTACGTGGATCTGGCGCGCGCGCACCTCGCCGCCGGCTCGTGGACCGACGCCCTCGCCGCCGTCCAGCGCGGCCTCGGCCAGGCCGGTGACGCCGGCAGCCGCCAGGACCTGCTCGCGGCCCTGCGCGACGGCGGCCGGCAAGCGCTCGCCGCGGGCGACGTGAAGGGCGGCATCGGTCTCCTCGAGGAGTACGTCAAGCGCGACCCCGGCCAGGTCTCGGCCCTGCTCGACCTGGGAAAGGCGTACTGGCAGAGCGGCCAGCAGGGCGAGGCGCTCGGCGCCTTCCGTCGCGTGCTCGAGCTCCAGCCGGGCCAGACCGAGGCGCTCCGCTACCTGCTGAACCCGCCCCCGCGCTAGCCGGCGCCATGGCCACCGAGCGGGTGCCCGGTTTCTGCGCGCTGTGCCGCTCGCGCTGCGGGTGCGTGTCGGTGGTGGAGGACGGCCGGCTGGTCGCGGTCGAGCCGGACCCGTCGCATCCGACCGGCCGGCACCTGTGCGTGAAGGGCCAGGCCGCGCCGGAGCTGGTGTACGCGCCCGATCGGCTGCTCCACCCGATGCGGCGCACCCGGCCCCGGAGCGATCCCGACGCGGGCTGGGTGCGCATCACCTGGGACGAAGCGCTCGACTGGACCGCGGAGCGCATGCGCGCGCTCGCCCAGCGCGAAGGCCCCGAGGCGGTGGCGTTCGCGGTCACCACGCCGGCGGGCACCGCGGTCTCCGACGGCTTCCCGTGGATCAACCGCCTCATCCGCGCGTTCGGCAGCCCCAACATGGTGTGGGGCGAGGAGCTCTGCGCGTGGCATCGCGACTACGCGACCGCGTTCACCTTCGGCGCCGACATCGGCACGCCGGACTTCGAGCGGACCTCATGCATGCTCCTGTGGGGCCACAACCCGTCGACCGCCTACCTCGCCCAGGCCACCGCGGTCGCGGAGGCCGTCGCGCGCGGCGCCGCGCTGATCGTGGTCGATCCGCGGCGCGCGGGCCCCGCCGCCCGCGCCGACCAGTGGCTGCGCGTGCGCCCCGGCACCGACGGCGCGCTCGCCCTCGGGCTGGCCGCCGTGATGCTCGCGGAGGGCTGGTACGATCGCGACTTCGTCCGCGACTGGACCAACGGATCGCTGCTGGTGCGCGAGGACACCGGCCGGCTGCTCGCGGCCTCCGACCTCTCGCCCGACGGCCACCCCGCCCATCACGTGGCGTGGGACCGCGGCGCGGCGCGGCCGGTCCCGTACGACCCCACCACCGGGCGATTCGTGGAGCGCGTCGTGGAGCCCGCGCTCATCGGCCCGGTGACGTGCGCGGGGCGCGGCGGCCAGATCGCCTGCGTGCCCGCGTTCGAGGCCTACGCCGCGCTCTGCCGCCGCTACCCGCCGGAGCGCGTCGAGGCGATCACCGGGATCCCGGCCGCGCAGATCGTCCAGACCGCGCGGCTCCTGTGGGAGCGGCGGCCGGTGTCCTACTTCCACTGGACCGGCCTCGAGCAGCACACCAACGCGACCCAGACCGTGCGGGCGCTCTCGCTGCTCTACGCGCTCACCGGCTGCTGGGACGCCCCCGGCGGCAACGTCCGGCCCGCGCGCCCCGCGGTCAACGACCTGGGACCGCTCTCGCTGCTCTCCGACAAGCAGCGCGCGAAGGCCATCGGCCTCGGCGAGCGGCCGCTCGGCCCCGCGCGGCACGGCTGGGTGACCGCGGCCGATCTGTACCGCGCCATCCTCCACGGCACGCCCTACCCGGTGCGCGGCGTGGTGGGCTTCGGCGCGAACCTGCTCCTCTCGCAGCCGGGGGCGACGGTGGCCCGCGCCGCGGCCGGGCGCCTCGACTTCCTCGTGTACGCCGATCTCTTCCTCACCCCCACCGCCGCGATGGCGGACGTGGTGCTACCGGTCTCCTCCGCGTGGGAGCGGGAGGGGCTCCGCGTGGGCTTCGGCCCGACGCAGGCGGGCGAGAGCTTTGCCCAGCTGCGGCGCGCGGTGGTGGCGCCGCAGGGCGAGGCGCGCTCGGACACGTGGATCGTCTGCGAGCTGGCCCGGCGCCTCGGCCTGGGCAAGAGCTTCTTCGACGGCAGCGAGGACGCCGGACATCGCTTCGCGCTCGAGCCCTCGGGGGTCACGCTCGAGCAGCTGCGCGCACAGCCGGGCGGGGTGCGGGTGCCGGTCGAGGCGCGCTTCAAGCGCTACACCGCGCCGGGCCCGGACGGCCGCTCGGCGGGCTTCGCCACCCCGAGCCGCCGCGTGGAGATCTTCTCGGCCCAGCTCGCGGAGCACGGGCAGAGCCCCCTGCCCGACTACGTCGAGCCGGCCGCGAGCCCGGTGAGCCGGCCGGACCTGGCCGCGCGCTACCCGCTCCGTCTCACCACCGCCAAGGTCGTGCAGTTCTGCCACAGCCAGCACCGGAGCCTGCCGCGGCTGCGACGGCACAGCCCGGAGCCCCTGGCCGAGCTGCATCCGGATGCCGCGAAGGCGCGCGCCATCGGCGCCGACGACTGGGTGGTGGTCGAGACGCCGCACGGCACCATGCGCGCGCGGGCGCGTCTCAACGGCAGCCTCGATCCCGAGGTGGTCTGCGCCCAGTTCGGCTGGTGGCAGGCGTGCCCGCCCCTCGGCCTGCCCGGCTACGACGCCGACGGCCCCGGGAGCGCCAACTACAACCGCCTCATCGACCCGGACGCGGCCGACCCGATCAGCGGGACGGTGGCGCTCCGCTCGTACCTCTGCGAGGTACGCCGAGGAGACCCGTGAGCATCGACCAGGCCATCGACGCGTTCTGGCAGTGCGCCCGGCAGCGGACCGCCCCGGGCCCCGAGTGGATGAAGCGCCTGAGCCGCGAGGAGGCGTACCGCGTGCAGCTGGGCGTCCTCGCCCGGTACACCGCGGCGGGCGAGCGCCAGGCGGGCTGGAAGGTGGGCCTCACCTCGAAGGCGATGCAGGTCCAGCAGGGCGTGCACGAGCCGGTGCTGGGCTTCCTCCTTCAGAGCGGCGAGCAGCCGAGCGGGACGCGCTTCCGCTACGCCGACCTGATCCGCCCCGGCTTCGAGAACGAGCTGTGCCTCACCGTCGGCACCACCCTGCGCGGCCCGGGGGTGACCACCGAGCGGGCCGCCGCCGCGCTCTCCGCGATGGCCCCCGCCTTCGAGATCATCGAGCGGCGCGGCGACTTCGCGGCCGATCTCAACGTGAGCCTCGCCGACAACGCCCAGCAGCGCGCCTACGTGACCGGCACGCCGGTCCCGGTGCCCGCCGGCTTCGACCTCGCGAAGGTGACGGTGGAGCTCTCCGTGAACGGCGCGGCCGCCGAGCGCGCGCTGGGCAGCGAGGTGCTCGGCACGCCGGCCGCCTCGATCGCCTGGCTCGCCAACAAGCTCGCCGAATTCGGCCTGGCGCTCGAGTCCGGCATGAAGGTCATGTCGGGCTCCTTCACCCGCCAGTACCTCCTCAACCCCGGCGACCGCATCGAGGCACGGTTCGATCCGGTCGGCACAGTCCGCGCCGAGTTCTAGCTCCTAGAGGCGGCTCAAAAGGGTCCAGATGCGAGGCGGGGCCCGCACTCCCGCAGATGGGCCCTTTTCAGCCGCCTCAGGGGATCAGGACGACTTTCCCGTGGTGGCCCGCCTCCATCACCGCCTCGTGGCTCCGGGCGGCCTGGGCGAGCGGGAATTCCTGGGCGATGACCGGGCGCAGCGAGCCGTTGCGCAGGCCCTCCACCAGCGCCGCGTGGATACCCGCGAGCTGGGCCGGCGTGGCGTGGTTGAGCGCCATGCCGAGGATGGCCGCGTCCTTGTTCATCGCGATCCGCGCGTTGATCTCCACCGTGCCCCGGTTGCCGATCACCACGATGCGGCCGCGGGTGGCGATGGCGCCCAGGTCCTTCTGGAGATTCGCGTTGGCGAGCATCTCCATGATGATGTCGGGCCCACGCCCGCCGGTGAGCTTCACGCACTCCTCGAGGTAGCCGCCCGCGCTGTGGTCGAGCGCGTGGTGCGCGCCCTGCTCGAGCACCATGCGCCGGCCCTTCTCGGTGCCCGCGGTGCCGATGACGGTGAGCCCGCGCGCCCGCGCCAGCTGGACCGCGCCGATGCCCACCCCGCCGCTCGCGCCGTGCACCAGCACCGTCTCCCCCGCCTCGCCACGCGCGCGGTTGAAGAGCGCGTGGTAGGCGGTGGCGTACGGGACGTTCATGGCCGCGCCCTGCGCGTAGCTCGCGTTGGCGGCGAGGGGGTGCACCTGCCCCTGCTCGCACACCGCCAGCTCGGCGTAGGCACCGGTCACGGTGCCGCCCACGTAGACGCGGTCGCCCGCCTTCACGGCCGTCACGCCCGCGCCCACCGCCTCCACCACGCCGCCCGCGTCCCCGCCCGGCGTGTAGGGCAGCTTGGGGCCGCGATTGTCGGTGTTCGAGCGCAGATACGTGTCGACCGGGTTGATGCCGACGGCGTGGTGGCGCACCAGGACCTGGCCGGGTCCCGGCTGAGGCGTGGGGATCTCCTCGAGCTTCAGCACCGACGGGCCACCGTACTCCGAGACGCGGATCGCTTTCATGTGAGTGTCCTCCTCAGGACGTGGGGGGATCGGGGGTTCCCATCCAGAACGGCGTGGTCTTGCCGATCGACTCCAGGTAGGCACGGCGCTCCGCCGCCCGACGCGGGTACCACACCGACAGGTAGTCGGGGTCCAGCATGTGCCGCCGGCTCTCGGTGCCGAAGAAGCCGGCCACCTCGGGGAGGGTGATGAAGCCCTCCTCGGCCCTCGCGGTGAACTGGCTCCAGCGCCGCGCGTGCTCTTCCGACCGGAAGAGGTTCATGCCGGTTCAGAGATAGTACGATCGGCCGCGCGAGGCGCCGAAGCCGAAGGCGAGGTGGCCGACTACCCCGGGCGGGTCGACCCAGGTGATCCGCCCGTCACGCATCTCCACCGTCACCGGATCGCCGCAGTCGAGGCAGGCGGCGTCGACCCGCACGGTCCGGCCCGGGAAGAGCCAGGTCGCGGAGGTGGCCTCGAAGCCGCACTGGGCGAACCAGCGCTGCTCGCCGCCCACCGAGATCCGGTACTGGGTGGGCAGGTTGTTGAGCGGCGGGAACGACGCGATGTAGTCGGTCTCGGGATGGAGCCAGCCGATCGGGTAGGCGGCCATCACGTCGCGCAGGAGCGCGCGCCCGTCCTCGACGGGCAGGCCGAGGGCCCGCCCGAGCTCGGCGTAGTGCGGCGCGCGACCCGTCTCCACGAGGGCGCGCGTGATGCGCTGGAACGCTCGGTCCATCAGCTTCGGGTCGGCCATTGGTGTCCTCCTGGTAGGGCCGGTCAGGTCCGATCGGGCAGCACCGCCACCGCGGAGATCTCGATCAGGGCGCCCTCGCGCAGGAGCCCGGCCACGATCACGCCGGTCGCGGTCGGGAAGCGGCGGCCGAAGAACTCCCGGCGCACGTCGGCGGTCCGCGCGTAGCCTTCGGTGGTCGTGATGTAGTCGGTGGTCTCCACGACGTGCTCGAAGCCGGCGCCCGCCGCCCGGAGCAGCCGGCCGAACTTCTCGAAGATGTAGCGGGTCTGGGCCGCGATGTCGCCCGGCCCCACGATCCGCCCCTGCTCGTCTCCCGCGGTGGTGCCCGAGATGAACAGGAGGTTGCCGGCGCGCACCGCCGGCGAGAACGTGTAGCGGGCCGGCCACGCGGTCCCGCCGGTGATCACCTCGCACGCCGCCATCGCGTCATCCTCCTCGGGCCCGGCCGGGGCCTACCGCCCCCGCAGCAGGAACCGCTGGATCTTGCCGGTCTCGGTCTTGGGCAGCCGGTCGAGGAACTCGACCTCGCGCGGGTACTGGTGGCGGCCGACGTGGGTCTTCACCACGTCGGCGATCTCGTCGGCGAGCCCGGCCTGGACCGTCCGGCCGGGCTTGAGCACGACGTACGCCTTGACGACGTGCCCCCGCAGCGCATCCGGCTTCCCCACCACCGCCGCCTCCGCCACCGCCGGGTGCTTCAGGATCGCGCTCTCGACCTCGAAGGGTCCGATCCGGTACCCCGCGCTCTTGATCACGTCGTCGGCGCGGCCCTCGAACCAGAAGTAGCCGTCGGCGTCGCGCCGCGCCAGATCGCCCACCGTCATCCATTCGCCACGATACATCTCGCGGTCCCGCTCCGCGTCGTTCCAGTAGCCGAGCGAGTAGTAGCCCTCCGGGTGCGGCTTCATCCCCACGTGGCCCACCACGTCGGCGTCCACCTCACGACCGTCGTCGTCCACCACCGCCATGGTAGAGCCCGGCAGCGGCAGCCCCATCGAGCCCGGCTTCACCGCCATGTCCACCACCCCGAAGTTGCCGACCGGCAGGCCGAACTCGCTCGAGCCGTACTGGTCCATCACGGTGACCCCCCAGTGCTCGCGGAAGAAGCGCACCACCTCCGCGTTCAGGGGCTCCCCGCAGCTGCTCGCGGCGCGCAGGCGGACGCCGCCCACCGCTTCGGGGCCGAGCGCCATCACGCCGCGCAGCAGCGTCGGGGTGGTCGCGAGATTGCTCACCTGCCGATCGCGGAGCTGGGCCACGCAGAGCTCGGGGGTCGGGGCCGCCTCGTGCGAGAGCACCGGCACCCCGAGGGCGAGCGCGCCCATGTAGCACACGAGCCCGTAGCCCCAGCCCGGATCCCCGGTCGGCCAGAAGACGTCGTCGGGCCTGAGATCGGCGCCGTAGACGAGGTGCGGGTGGATCGCCATCAGGAAGTTGGTGGCGATCTTCACGCCCTTCGGCGGCCCGGTCGAGCCCGAGGTGTACAGCAGCACCGCCGGCTCGTCCCGCCGGCAGGCGACCGGATCGGCCACCTCCGGATGTTGATCCATCGCGCGCCAGAACTCGACGTCTCCCCGCGCGACCGCGCCGCGCCCGGCGACCGTGATGACGGTCACACCGGCCGGCACCGGCTCGGGCAGGCGCCCGCGGTGCTCCGGGTGCGTGACCAGCACCCGGGCCCCGCTGTGACGGACCCGGAACTCCACCGCGTCCGGGCCAAAGCCGGTGAAGATCGGCACGTACACCGCGCCGGCCTTCCAGGTGCCGATCATCGCGATCAGCATCTCGGGGACGCGCGGCAGGAAGCCCGCGACCCGGTCGCCCCGCCCCACCCCGTGCGCCCGCAGCAGGCTCGCGAAGCGG
>JBGQHJ010000113.1:0-16288 GCA_041497895.1 Methylomirabilia bacterium | reverse complement strand
CGAGCCCCATGCCGAAGGCCGGCATGTGGTTGTGCGCGTCGTGGAAGCCCGGCACCACCGCGCGGCCCTGCAGGCTCACCACCCGCGCCGCGTCGAGGTGACGGCGCAGGTCGTCCCCGTCGCCGACCGCGACGATGCGGCAGCCCAGTACCGCCAGCGCGGTCGCGCGCGGCCGCGCGGCGTCCATGGTCAGGAGCGTCCCGCCCTCGAAGATCCGGTCGACGCGCATCGGGCGTCCGGTCAGGCCAGCCGAGGCCGATCGCCCTCGACGATGATGCGCCACAGGACGCGGCTCTGGCTCCGGTCGTAGTCGCCGTGGGCCCGATGCATCGTGGCACGATCGTCGATGACCAGCACGTCGCCCTTGCGCCAGGCGTGGTGGTAGACGATCTCGGGCCGGATCATGCGGTCGAGCAGGTCGCGCATGTAGCCGCGGCTGGCCTCGGGCGTCATGCCGCTGATGTGGGTGGCCTTGGAGATGTGAAAGTACACCGCCCGCGACCCGTGCCCGGGATGGGTCCGCACCATCGGGTGCTCGATCGGCGTGCCGTACTTGTCGCGATCCTCCGGCCGCGTATCCGCGTGCCCGTCGAGGCCGTTGAACGTGGTCAGCGCTTCGAGCCGCCGGCGCTCGTCGGGCGCGAGGGCGAGATAGGCCGCGCGCATGCTCGCCACGCTGGTGCCGCCGCCGGCGGGCGGGATCTCCACCCCGTACAGGATGGTGGCGGCGGGGGGCCGCTCGCGGTTGGTGTGGTCGGTGTGCCACTGCTCGGCGGGCCGCTGGCCGTTCCGGTGCCAGATCAGCCCGATCAGCGGGAAGTCGGGCATGTTGTGCTGCGAGTAGTGCTGCGCCATCGGCGGCCCGAACACGGAGGCGGCGGCGAGGTACTGGGCCGGCGTCAGGGACTGGTCGCGAAAGACCAGGGCCAGGTGATCGGCCAAGGCCTGGGCCAGCGCATCGCGGGTCGGCGGGTCGATCGGCGCGGCAAGGTCGACGCCCTCCACCAGAGCGCCCAGCGAGGGATGCAGCGGGGTGAGGCGCAGGGATGCCATCGGGTCGTCCTCCACGCGGCACGCTACCGCAGATCGGGGCGCTGCGTCCAGCCGGGTGGCCATCGACACGCCGGCCCGCCTCGATCTGACCCCTTGCGCAGCTCGTCCCCCGGCCGCGCTATAGTCGAGGCGCATCGACGCTCCCACTCCGCGCGGAGGTCACCATGGCCGACTTGCCGGGCTGCCTGCTGATCGTCACCGCCGAGGTCGACCCGGCGGTGGAAGCCGACTGGAATCGCTGGTACGACACCGTCCACCTACCGGACGCGCTCCGGTGCCCGGGCGTCCTCCGGGGCCGCCGCTACGTGTCCTCGGGGGACATATCGGAGACCATCTTAGGGAAGACCGAGAAGACCGCGAGACGGATCTACACGACCGTCTACGAGCTCGACAGCCCCGCCGTCACCGCCACGCCCGAGTTCCAGGCGATGCGCGGCTGGTACGAGTTCGCGCCGCATATCCGGTCGCGCACGCTGACCATCGTGCCCGCTTCCGCTTGACGCCACGGCGACGACGACCAGATCGTGCCGATCGGGACCTCGGCGCGGCTCTCGGCCGAGCCGATCACGGGCCGCGCTAGGCCCGCGCCTCAGCGGCGGGCGAACACGGTGGTGCGCCCGTTCCGATCGAAGGTCAGGATGTCGTAGCGCTCGCGGGCGCCCCCCGGCGCCTCCATACCCGGCGCGCCGGCCGGCATGCCGGGGACCGCGAGACCGAGGACCGTGGGACGCTCGCGGAGCAGCCGCTGGATGAGATCGGCGGGCACGTGACCCTCGACGACGTAGTCGCCCACCACCGCGGTGTGGCAGCCCTGGAGCGCGTCCGGGACCTGGAGGCGTCGCCTGATCGGGGCGAGGTCGCCGACGTTCTCTACCCGGACCTCGAAGTCGCTCGCGCGCAGGTGGCCCACCCACGCCTGGCAGCATCCTCAGGTGGGGTCCTTGTACACGGTCACGGCGGTCCGGGCCAGGGCGGGCGCGCGCAGCAGGAGCGCCAGGCCGGCGGCGAGGCCGGCCCCGAGGAATGCCCGGCGCGCGATCGAGTAGGTCGTCATCGCTGCCGCCACCATATCATGCGGTAACATACCGCGCATGGCCGCGTCTCCTCCGTTCGGCGCCCGTGAGGGCCAGGGACCGTTGAGCGGCGTCACCGTGCTCGACCTGAGCGGCTACGTGGCGGGCCCGTACGGCTGCGCCCTGCTGGGCGATCTCGGCGCCCAGGTCGTCAAGATCGAGCCGCCCGAGGGCGACAACCTCCGCAACTATCCCTCGACGCTGGCGGACGAGAGCCGCGCGTTCCTCGGGGTCAACCGCAACAAGCACGGCATCGGGCTCGACCTGAAGCATCCCGACGGGCTCGGCGTGCTGCGACGGCTGGTGGAGCGTGCGGACGTCCTGGTGCACAACTTCCGGCCCTCGGTGCCCGCGCGGCTCGGCATCGACTACGATCGGATGAAGGCGGTCAACCCGCGCCTGATCTACTGTGCGCTGACCGGGTACGGGGACACCGGGCCGCTCCGGGATCGCGCCGGGTACGACCAGGTCCTCCAGACCATGACCGGGATCTGCGTGGAACAGGGGAAGCCCGGCGATCCCGAGATCGTGTACGGGTCCGCGGTCGACTTCTACTGCGCCTCGATGCTGGCGTTCGCGGTGTCGGCGGCCCTCTTCGAGCGGAGCCGCTCCGGTGTGGGCCGCTACGTCGGAGTGTCGCTCCTCCGCAGCGCGCTGACGATGCAGGCCACGCGGCTGGTGTGGGCCGAGGGCGAGGGGCGCGACGTGGCCCGCGACATGCGCTCGGGAGGGATCACCGGGCTGCACCCCACCAGGAGCGGGAGCCTCTACGTCTCGGCCAACACCTCGCACTTCTGGAAGGCGCTTTGCGAGCTGACCGGCCTGCCGGAGCTGGCGAGCGACCCGCGCTTCGACACCGTGCGGAAGCGGGCCGAGCACGCCGGCCTACTCGTGCCCCGCCTGCGCGCGGCCCTGCAGGCCCACACCGCGCTCGAGTGGGAAGCACGGCTCGGCGAGCGTGTCCCGTGCGCGGCGGCCCGCCCGGTCGAGGACATGTTCGACCACCCGCAGGTGGCCGCGGAGGGCATTCTGGCGACCTTCGAGCATCGCCGGGTGGGCCGCTACCGCGGGATGGCGCATCCCGTCCACCTCGGCGGTGGGTCGGCGCCCGCTCCGTTCACCGCGCCCGCGCTGGGGGAGCACGCGCGCGAGATCCTGACCGCGCTCGGCTACTCCCGCGAGGAGATCGAGCGGCTGCACGACGTCGGCGCGGTGATCGGGCCGACGAAGGAGGAGCGGGCATGAGCGGGACGGATGTGCTCATGCGCAGCAAGCTGTTCGTGCCCGCCTCGCGCCCCGAGCTCTTCGCCAAGGCGCTCGCGGGCCCGGCGGACGCGATCTCCTTCGATCTGGAGGACGCGGTCCAGGAGAGCCGGAAGGTCGAGGCGCGCCAGATCTTGCAGGCCTTCCTCCAGCAGTCGTCGCCGCGGCCCGGCGGCAAGGCGGTCATCGTCCGGGTGAACGGGTTGACCACGCCGCACTTCGACGCCGACCTCGCCGCGGTGGTTGGTCCCGTGGTGGACATGATCAACCTGCCCAAGCCCGAGTCGGCGGACGACGTCCGCGCCGCCGCGGCCTCGCTGGCTCGGCACGAGCGCGATCGCGGGATCGGCCACCCGATCGGGATCCTGGCGAACATCGAGTCGCCCCGCGGGCTGCGGCTGGCCGCCGAGATCGCGAGCGCCCATCCACGGGTCGTCGGGCTGCAGCTCGGGCTCGGCGATCTGTTCGAGCCGTTCGGGATCGACCGGATGGACGCGCAGGCCGTGCACGCCATGCAGCTCGCGGTGCGCCTGGCCGCGGCCGAGGCCGGGCTCTGGGCCTGCGACACCGTGTACGGGACGGTGAGCGATCCCGACGGCTACACCCGGGAGGCGGCCGCCGCGCGCCGCCTCGGCTACCTCGGCAAGTCCTGCATCCATCCGAGCCAGGTCCCGCTCGCGAACGCGGTGTTCCGGCCGACCGACGCCGAGATCGCGGCGGCCCGCCGCGTGGTCGAGGCCGCGCGGGGCGCCGAGAGCCGAGGGGTGGGTGCCTTCCTGGTGGACGGCCGGATGATCGACATCCCGTTCATCAAGCGGGCCGAGTCGATCCTCGGCGTCGCGAGGCGGCTCGACTTGCTTCCCGGTGCCGATCGGGCCGCCGATGCCGCCCCGTCCTTGTAGGCGCCCGGCCGGCCGTGTAGAGTGCCTGGCATGAGGTTGGGCGCGCGCCGGTCGGGAGGAGCTCGCTGGATCCTCCTGATCCTCTCGCTCCTGTTGTTGACCGGCCACGGGTGCGTCCTGCCGACGCACGGCCATGCGGAGCCGGCGGCGATGCCCGCCGACGCGGGCCACTCCCACGACGGAGGCGAGGCGGACGGCGCCCACGGGGCCTCGTGCGAGGCGCTTCGCTCGTCGTGGGTCGGCAGCCCGACCGTCGCGCCCTCGGCCGTGATCGTGGTCGCCGACGTCGTCGCGCCGTGCCGTCGGTGGATCGGGTGCAGTGACGTCCCGAGGGCCGCCGCGACGAGCGCACCGCTCTTCCTGCTCCACGCCGCGCTGCTGATCTAGTCGTCCTCTTCTCCGCGAGTCTGCTCGTCCGCGGGTCGGAGTGCGTCTCCGGCCCGGGCAAGATCTCGTTTTCACCGAGGCCAGGGAGGAGTCGTACGATGCGCGTCATCATTCGAGGAAGGCTCGGCCGCACGCTGGTGGCGGGCATGGCGGCCGCGTGGCTCGCCGCCGGCTCGCCGGTCGCGGCTCACGACGAGCACCCGGCCGCGCCGGGAGCGGACGGCGAGCACATCCACGCCACCGTCCCATCGGGCTATGCCACGGTCGAGGCTCCGCCCCACATCTGGACCGACTCCGCGGTGCTCCGGCGGGGCGAGGCGATCCACGCGACTCGCTGCGCCTCCTGTCACGGCGCGAGTGGCGGGGGCGACGCCCCCGACGCCTCGTGGTCCGGGCTCAAGGCCGGCTCGTTCCAGGATCGCCCGATGGTCGCGCGCATGAGCGCGACCTACTGGTTCTGGCGGGTCAGCGAGGGCGGGCTGGTCGAGCCGTACGGCTCGAAGGGCTCGGTCATGCCGGCCTACAAGGACGCGCTCTCGGTGGAGGATCGGTGGGCGGTGATCGCCTTCCAGCACGCCCAGTCCGGCCACGCCGGCCCGCACGCCGCCGCCGAGCACCCCGAGCTGGGCGGGGGCCCGCGGCCGCATCCCGAGCCCCGCGGTGTCGCGTTCACCAGCGGGTGGGTGCAACGCGACCATCGCGGGCAGCCCCGCGGCCCGTGGAGGTGGACGGTCATGCGCGAGCTGCCGCAGCTCTATCGCGAGTTCAACGGGATCGACTTCGGCCACGCGCACCTCGCGGAGACGCTCCTGCGCACGCAGGAGCCCCGCGCGGTCGAGCAGGCGCGCCAGGAGGTCCTGGCTTTCATCTGGAGCTCGCCCCCGGTGCCGCCGGACGAGGAGCAGATCGCGCCGACCTTCACCCGGATGGCCTGGGAGGTCGCGCGGGCCTTCGACTGGGCCCACCTGTTCCACCGGAGCCTCTACGACCTGTTCGCCCGCGACTCGGTGACCGACAAGGAGGCGGCGTACCGGAAGCTCCTCGCCGACTACCTGGAGAAGCCGGAGGCGATCACGCCGCACCGGCTCGACCATCACGATGCCCTCTGGAGCTTTCCCGAGTCGCGATCGTTCCGCGACCGGTTCCGGACGTTCAACACCCAGATCTGGGCCTATCACTGGCTGCAGGCCGCGGTCTACGACGTGCAGCTCGCGGGCGGCCTGGACACGCAGCGGGAGCTGCTGCCGAAGGTGATCGACTTCTATCACGGCTACCTGCGCCGGCCGCCGGAGCAGTGGCAGTACATGCCCATGATGCCGGAGGCGGCTCCCGAGTTCGCGCGGCGATTCCCGGAGGCGGCCGCGATCTTCGACAACCTGCACATGCTCCACGACAACTTCGACGACGTCCTCGCGCGCCCGGATCTCTATCCGACGCTGGAAGCGCGCCGCGCCGCCATCTTGAGGATCCTGCCGATCTACTTGCATCGCAACCACGGCGTGAGCGACCTCTACCCGGACTTCCACGAGCACCCCGGCATGGTCATGACCGACATGGGCCCGCGGCCGCCGTCGGCGCGTGACGTGCTGCGATGATCGCCCGCGCGCTCGTGGCCGTGCTGTTCCTCGCCCTGGCCGTCGGCCGGGCGCAGGCCATCGACCACAAGAATCTCGACGCGGGCCGCCCGGTGCGGGTGGAGGACGCCTATGCCATCGCGGATGGCGAGATCGCCCTCGAGGCCGCGGCCGGTTTCACGCTCGAGCGGAAGGGCTCGGACCGGGGAGTGTTCCCGGTGGAAGCGCTGTACGGCGCCTACCCGAACCTTCAGCTGGCGGTCGGGACGACGCTCGACACGAGCCCGCGGGAGACCGACGGCCGGCCCAGGTCCGGGGACCTGCAGCTGAGCGCGCTGTACAACTTCAACCAGGAGACGCTCGTGGTGCCGGCGCTCGCGCTCCGCCTCGATCTCGAGACGCCGACCGGCGCCGGGAGCCAGGGCGTGGGTATCGAGGTGAAGGGGATCGTCACGAAGTCGATACACCGTCTTGCCGTCCACCTGAACGCGGGCTACCAGCTCGTGACCTCGACGCGCCGCGACGAGCGCGACGGCGTCTACAAGCTCGGCCTCGGCGCGAGCTATCCACTCGGCGCCCCGTGGCTCACCCGTCTCCTCCTGGTCGGTGACGTCTTCGCCGAGCAGGCCGCACGGCGGGGCGAGGCTCCGATCGTCGGCGCCGAGATCGGCCTGCGCTACCAGCTGACTCCGCGGCTCGTCTGGGACGTGGGCGTCGGCACCGACTTCGCCGGGCCCCGTCGGCGGTCGGACCTCTTCATGACGACCGGCGTGTCGATCGGGTTCTGAGCGCGCCGCGCCGCGGCAGCGACGCATCGCGCGCCGAGGGTGGGAGACCGTCAGCCCGGAGACTGTCCGTGACACGCTCCTGACGTGGCCGGGCCCGCGTCTGCTCGAATCGCTCGCTTCGTGGACGATCCGCGTCGGTCGGGCGTGGCCCGATTCTTGCGACCCCTCGGGCGAGGCCTTCACCCGGTACGATGCGACCCACGGCGAACAAGACATTCGATTCCGATCAGGAGCAGCGTCGCTGCCCGCGCCAGCGCGTGTCGTGGCTCGTGACGGTCGCGGCCGGGAGCAAGAACTTCCAGGGCCTCACGCGCGACGTCAGCGCCTCCGGCGCGAAGATCCTCCTCAAGGAGCGGCCGGCGCTCGGCGCCGAGGTCAACCTGTCCTTCCGACCGCCCGGTAAGCGCGCCGTCGCGACCCGCGCGCTGGTGTGGCGGGTCGATGCGGACGGGCTGGCGTGCATGTTCGTGGGCACGCAGGAGGCGGAGTTCCTGGCCGCGGTCGCGCCCCGCGTCGCGTCGCCGCCGCGCTCCGCTCCCTCGCGCCCGACTCCGCCGCCCCGCCGCGTGGCCGTGCCCGCGCCTCCGCCGCCCGCTCCGGCCGCGGTCCCGGCCCAGCGGAACGCGGTGGGGACCGTGTTGCTGGCCACGGCCGACACCGGTCTCCGGGGCCTGGCCCTGGCCGGGCTCGAGCGCGAGCGCTATACCGTGCTCGACGCGGGCCCGCAGCCGCTTCTCGCCCTCCGGATGGCCGAGCAGCACGCGAGCGTGATCACGCTGGCGCTCGTCGCGGCCGAGCTCAAGCTGATGAACGGCGAGCCCCTCACGCGCCGGCTCGGGCCGCTGCTGCCCTCGGCCAAGCTCCTCCTCGTGTCGAGCCGCACCGCGCCGAGCCCGGCCGGCCCCGGGGAGCTCTGGCTGCCCACGCCCTGCTCGGACGCGGAGCTGCTGACCGCGGTCCGGCAGGCCCACATCGTCTAGCCGCGTCGATCGTCGAGCGCCGCCGTCGGGCGCCCCCGTCAGAGGTGGCCGTTGCCCTTGACCGCCTCGGCGAGCGCCGCCGCGAGGTTGCGCGAGGCCGACGCCAGGTGGGGATGGACCTCGAGGGTGCGCCGGAAGAGCGCGGCCGCCTCGCGATACTGGCCGAGCGCCATGTGGCAGAGCCCCTGGCCGGACAGCGCGCCGAAGTGGTGCGGGTTGCGGCGGAGCGTCTCCTCGCAATCGGCGATGGCGCCGGTGAAATCCTCGGCCATGTAGCGGATCGTGGCCCGCTTGTTCCAGCCCTCGGCGAACTGCGGCGCGCGCTCGATGATCCGGGTGAACACACGACGCGCGGTGTCCAGGTCCTGGCGCTCGATCGCCTCGACCCCCTGCCGGAAGAGCCGATCGACCTCGGGGATGCCCGCGTGGCACCAGATCTGCCAGAGCGCGGCCTCCGCCCGGGCCACGAGGGCCGGGTCGCTGCCTCGGATGGCGGCGAGCGCCTCGGCCTCGGTCATCGCGACGGCAGCCGCCTCATGGCACCCGAGCGTAACCGACGCCCGGGCCGGTTGGCCAGCGCGACGCGGAGAGGACGACGTCTACGCCATCACCCCGCCGTCCACCGGGACGATGGCGCCGGTCGTCCACCGCGCCTCGTCGGAGGCGAGGTAGAGGACGGCCCGGGCCACGTCTTCCGGCGTGCCGATGCCGAGCGGGTGCGCCGCCTCGATCGCCCGCCGCGCGGCGGGGTCGCGGAGCCGAGGAGCGGTCAGCGGCGTGTCGGTGATGGCCGGCGCGACGCAGTTGCAGCGGATGTGGTCCTTCGCGTAGTGCGCCGCGATGGTGCGGGTGAGCATGGCGACGCCGGCCTTGGCGGCGGCGTACGGGTGCACCGGGAAGCCCGGTGAGGCCTTGAGCCCCAGCACCGATCCGATGTTGACGATCGAGCCGCCGCCCTGGCGCAGCATGTGGGGGATGACCGCGCGCGAGAAGCGGAACACGCTGGTGAGGAACACATCGATGATGTCGTTCCAGGCCTGGTCGGGCGTCTCGTGGAGCGGTCCGGCGTAGAGCGCGCTCCCCGCGTTGTTGACCAGCACGTCCACCCGCCCGAAGGCGGCGAGGGTCGACTGCACCGCGCGCTGCACGTCGGCCTCGTCGGTCACGCTGCCCGGTGCGGCCAGGGCGTGACCACCCGCCGCCGCGATCCGGTCGACCACCTCGGTGAGGACGTCCTTGCGTCGGCCCGTGATGGTGACGCGCGCGCCTTCCCGGGCGAAGGTCTCCGCGATGGCCGCGCCGATGCCCGTCCCGCCGCCCGTCACGATGGCTACCTTGTCGTCGAGTCGCATGAACGTCTCCTTCTCCGAAGGATTTTGGTGAGCCGAGGTAGGGGCGTCTCCTGCCGATTGGGATGCGGGGGCCCGCCACCAGGATTCATGTATCTACATGGTTGATCGGTTGCCCGGCGGGGTCGCGGTTGCTAGGATGGGGCCATGGCGCGACCCGCGGTGCCGCTCTCTCCCTGTGTCTGCAACACCCTCCGCATGGCCACTCGCGTGGTCACGCAGCTCTACGACGACGCGCTGCGACCGAGCGGGCTGCGGGTGACCCAGTTCAGCATGCTCGCCGCGATCGCGCGCCTGGGCCTGGCCAACCTCCGGCAGCTCGAGGAGACGCTCGCCATCGACCAGACGACCCTCACGCGCAGCCTGGGCCTGCTCGAGCGGGACGGGCTCACCGAGCGGGTGGACAGTCCCGACCGACGGGTCAAGGCGATGCGCCTGACCGCCAGGGGCCAGGCCACGCTCGCGGCGGCGCGGCCGCTGTGGAGGCGGGCCCAGGAGCAGGTGCTGCGGGAGCTGGGGACGAAGGGGTGGGAGGACGCGCGGCGGCGTCTCACCCACCTCCTCGAGGTCGGGGTCAGAACGCGGGGATCGCGGCGGGAGCGGGCGCGGCGGCCGCGGCGACCCGGGTGATGTAGTCGGCGAAGCGCGCGGTGGGATCGAATCCGAGCACCTCCGGCGCGCGGGCCACGAAGTTCGACGTGGCGTTGACGTCGTAGTAGTAGATCTGCCCGTCCCGCCGGGCCACCAGGTACTCGACGCCGCCGATGTCGATGGAGGCCGCGCGGGTGAGCCGCAGCACCGTCTCGATCGCCTCGGCCGGTGCGTCGAAGCGGGTGACGGTGAGACCGGGGTTCGGCGCGGCGGGGCAGGCCTCGAGCGGAGGCACCTGGCAGATGTCGGCCGGGCACAGGTTGAAGCCGGCGTCGGCGTCGCGCACGATCCGGATCGCGTAGAGATAGCGGCCGTCCATCACCTCCACCCGGACGATCGCTCCCTCGTCGGACTCGAGGTACTCCTGCACGAGCACGGTGCCGTCCGGCCCGAAGTCGAGGCGGTCGATGGCCGCCTCCAGCTCTTCTCGCGAAGCGAACCGGACGATTCCGACCCCGGAGCCGCCGATGTTCGGCTTGACCACGAGCGGGAAGGGAACCTGGTCGAGCGCCTTCCAGATCTGGTCGCGGTGATTGACGACGACCGTGCGCGGGTAGCGCGCGCCGACGCGCTCCAGGAGATCGAGCTGGAGCGCCTTCGACTTCTCACCGCGGTAGGCGGCCACCGGGTTGATCACCGGCACCCCGAGCGAGGCGTAGTGGTTGAGCAGCGCCTCCGCGTAGAAGAGGACGCCTCCGTGGCCGCGCGTGGCCGACGAGGGGCTGGTCCGGTTCACGATCACCGAGTACCGGGGCTCACGGTCCCGGGGGTCGTAGGCGTGGTTGGAATGGTCGATGCGCTCGTACGGCAGGCAGCGCGCCTGGAGCTCGGCGATGAGCCGGCTCGACCACTCGGGGTGCTCGTCCAGGATCCCGATCGGGGCGTGCAGGGAGACGGTCATGTCAGGCTTCTCCGTGTTTTTCCAATAGTTTAAGTAGTTATATCTATTCTCGACCGGCAATAGTGATAATGGCGTCGAATTCCAGGTCTGTCAAGCTCGAGGTCCGGGATTCTCGGGCGCACCGAGCGCCCCGGCCGACGATCAAGAACTACGGCCCCAACCTGGGCTACGACTACGGCGGGCGGGTTCTCACCGCCTGGCTCGACCGCTGAGCGGCGCCGTGACCGAGCGGGATCGGATCGCGGAGTTCAAGGAAGTGGTCGAGATGATGCCCGACGATCCGGTGGTCCGGTTCGGCCTCGCCGGAGCGTACCTGGACGCGGGGCAGGCCGACCTGGCCGCGGCGGAGTACGTCGAGGCCGTCCGGCTCAAGCCAGACTACTCGGCCGCCCATCGCGGCCTCGGCCGCGCTCTCGAGCGGCCGGGCCGTCCGGCCGCCGCGGCCGCCGCGTACACGATCGGCCTCGAGGTGGCGGCCCGCACTGGGGACCTGCAGACCAAGAAGGAGATCGAGGTCTTCCTCCGGCGGCCGACCCAGGCGGAGGCGTGATACCGACTGGAGGCCGCGCGCTTTACAGCGCCCCCACGGCGGGATAGGCTGGGCGCGATTCGCAGGAATCCAGATCGAGGAGGTCGCCGCGCATGAGACACAGGTCGAGACTCGTCGTCGTGGGGATCACGATCGCCTTGCTCGCCGCCGCACGGCCCGGGGTCGCCGTAGCGGAGAGCACGTCGCAGGACGTCGCGTACGGCGTGGGCAGCGTGACGACCACGCTCGTGTACGCGCCGATCAAGGCCAGCTTCTGTCTCCTGGGAGCGGTGACGAGCGGGTTGACGCTGCCGTTCGGGGGGCCCCGTACCGCGGAGAAGGTCGCGTCGACCGCGTGCGGCGGCACGTGGGCGATCACGCCCGCCGCGCTCAAGGGCCGCGAGCCGATTCACTTTGTGGGCGGCAGCGCGGGCGAGCCGTCCAGCCCCCGGCCCGCAGCCCGACGGTAGTCGGCGGCCCGGCATGGTCTTAGCGGATCGCGTCGCGGTCGTCACCGGCGCCGGGAGCGGGATCGGCAAGGCGACCGCGCTGGCCCTCGCGCGCGCCGGCGCGCGGGTTGCGGCGGTCGACGTCGACGCGGGGGCGGCCAAGGCCACCGCGGACGCGATCACCGCGCTCGGATCCCGCAGCCTGGCGCTCGAGACCGACGTGGGCGACCTGGGCGCGATCGATCGCATGGTGCAGGCGGTGGTCGGGACGCTCGGCGACATCGACGTCCTCGTGAACAACGCGGGGGTCACCCGCCGCGCCTACATCATGGACCTCACCGAGCAGGACTGGGACCGCATCATGCGGGTCAACGCCAAGGGCGTGTTCTTCTGCCTGCAGCGGGTGGCGCGGGAGATGATTCCGCGGCGCCGCGGCAGCATCGTCAACATTGCGTCGATCGCCGGGAAGGGTTACGCGGGCACCTCGAACGCGATCTACGCGGCGAGCAAGGGCAGCGTGATATCGCTCACCCGCACCGCGGCCCAGCAGCTCGCCCGCCACGACATCAACGTGAACGCGATCTGCCCCGGCATCACGGTCACCGCGCTCTCGGAGGCCAACGTGGCGGTCCGCGCGCGCGACGAGGGCTTCTCGGTGGAGGAGATGACGCGGCGGCGCAACGCGGTCATCCCGCTCGGGCGCCCCAACGATCCGGAGGACGTGGCCGCGGTCGCGGTCTTCCTCGCCTCGCCGGCCGCGCGTAACATCACCGGCCAGTCGCTCAACGTCGACGGCGGCATCGTCTTCGACTGATCCCCGACCAGGGAGGACCTCCCATGAACATCGGCATCTCGGTCCCGCTGCCCGCCTATCTCGTCGACGTGGGCGCCATGGCCCGTACCGCGGAGGGGCTCGGCTTCGAGTCGTTCTGGTGCGCGGAGCATCCGTTCATCCCGGTCCACACCACCAGCCGCTTTCCCGGCTCCCCCGACGGCGTCATCCCGGAGCCCTACGCCCACTTCATCGATCCCTTCGTGGCCCTGGCCCGCGCCTCCGGCACCACCGGCCGCATCAAGCTCGCGACCGGTATCGTGCTGGTCCCGGAGCGCCATCCGCTGCTGCTGGCCAAGGAGGTGTCCACCCTCGACCTGTTCAGCGGCGGACGCTTCCTCTTCGGCATCGGGGCCGGGTGGCTGCGGGAGGAGACCGAGCTCATGGGCGGCGACTTCGACCACCGCTGGAGCCAGACGCGGGAGTCGATCCTGGCCATGAAGGAGCTGTGGACGAAGCCGGAGGCCGAGTTCCACGGTAAGTACTACGACTTTCCCCCGGTCCGCTCCAACCCCAAGCCGGCCCAGAAGCCGCATCCTCCGGTGCTCCTGGGGGGCGACGCGAGGAATGTGCTCGAGCGCGTGGTGGCGTGGGGCGACGGCTGGCTGCCGAACCGGGTGACGCCGGATCAGCTCCGCGAGAAGCGGGCCACGCTCGATCGGCTGGCCAGGGAGGCGGGGCGCGATCCGGCGTCCCTCACGATCTCGGTCCACGGGCAGCCCGCGGATCGGGACCTGATCGAGCGGCTCCACGACGCGGGTGCGACCCGCGTCATCGTGCGGCCGGCGACCACGAAGTCCGAGCCGGAGATGGTCCGTGAGCTCACGCGCATCGCGGAGGCGGTGCTGCGCTAGCGCCAACCCCTCTCCCCTCTGGGGAGAGGGTGGGGTGAGGGGGTCGGTCAGGCGTTCGGGATCCAGGGCCAGTACTTCGCGATCGCGCCCGCGTCCACCCGGAGATCGGTGCCGGTGACCATCTCCGCGTCGTCGGAGGTCAGGAAGACGACGGCGCGGCCGTAGTGCCGCGGGCTCGGGAGCTTGCCCATCGGCACCATCTTCGTGAAGTCGAGCCCGCGGGCGCGCGGCTCCGGCCGCGGCCGGCCCCACGCCACCGTGCGCTCGGCCGCCTCGTCGGTGTCGGTGGCGGTCGGGGTCAGGCTGTTGACCCGGATGCCGTGGCGCGCCAGGTCCATGGCGGCGGCGCGGGTGAAGTTGAGCAGCCCGCTCTTGCTCGTGGAGTAGGCGATGTTGCCGGCCTGGCCCTGGTGGCCGGCGGTCGACACCACCACCACGATGCTGCCCCGTCGCTTCTGCTCCACCATCAGCCGGGCCACGTGCTTGGTGCAGAGGAACGTGCCGGTCAGGTTGACCGCGATCTGACGGTTCCAGCGCTCGACCGGCATGTCGAGCACGCTCTGCCCGCCGAGGATACCCGCGTTGTTGACGAGGATGTCCACGCCGCCGTAGGCGTCCCGGACGCGCGCCACCATCGCCTCCACCTGGCGCTCGTCGGTGACGTCGCACACGATGCCGAGCGCCCGGCCCCCGAGGCGCTCGATCGCGCCCGCGCACTGGGTGGCGTTGTCCGGGGCCACGTCCACGCAGGCGACGGTGGCGCCTTCCTCGGCGAGGGCCTCGGCGATGCCTCCGCCGATGTTGGGGCTGGTCCCGGTCACGATCGCGATCTTGTTCGATAGACGCACGGGCGCTCCTCAGCCGAGGCCGCCGCTGCGCAGCCCGATGAGGCGCGCCAGCAGAGCCCCGGCCAGCGAGACGAGCATGATGATGCAGGCGACGACCACCGCCTCCTCGAACTTGCGCTGGGCCACGTAGTCGAGCTGGAGGATCGAGAGGGGGCGGTTGGCGCTGGTGGTGAGCAGGGCGAAGTTGCCGATGTTGCGGGCCGCGCCCACGAACGTGATCATGCCCACCGCGAGCAGGGTCGGGGCCATCAGGCGCAGGACGATACGGCGATAGGTGGCCCACCACGACGCGCCCGCGATGCGGGAGGCCTCCTCCAGCTCCGCGCTCAGCTGCAGGAGCCCGCTCCGGATGATCTGCACCCCGAGCGGCATCCCCGCGATGACGCCCGCGATGACGAGGAGCGCGGTGGTGCCGTAGAGCGGGCGCAGGAATCCCACTCCGAGGAAGAGCCAGAGCAGGGCCAGCCCCAGGATGATGCCCGGCACCGTGAACGGCAGCCAGGAGACGAAGTCGAGCACGCGCCGGCCCGCGTAGGTGGTGCGCACGACGACGTAGGCGATGAGCGAGTGCACGAGGACCGCGGCCACCGCGGTGCCGACCGAGAGCACCAGGGTGTTCTGCAGCGAGCGGAGGAACAGGTCGTCGCCCAGGACGTTCTGCCAGTTGGCGAGCGTCCACGGGTCCGGCACGTGGAAGAAGCCGAACAGCTTCATGAAGGTGCCGAGCAGCGCGAACACCACCGGGACCCCGAGCACCACCGCGACCAGCGCCATCACGAAGCCGGTCGCGGGGGCGCGCCAGCGGCCGAGCGGGTGGACCCGGCTCTGGAACTGGCCGGTGACGGTGGTGTAGCGGCGGCCCCGCGTCAGCCACTGCTGCGCGAAGACGAGGGGGAGCATCGCGACCAGGATCAGGACCGCGAGCGCGGTGGCCGCGTCGTAGCGCGGCACGCGGGTGACGAGCAGGTCGTAGATCGTGGTGCTGAACACGAAGAAGCGGAAGGGCAGGCCGAGCACCTGCTCCACCTCGAAGGTCTGCAGCGACACCATGGTGCCGAGCAGCAGCACCGAGAGGATGGCCGGGGCCATGACCGGCACCGTGATGGCGAGCGCGGTGCGGAGCGTGCCCGCGCCGGCCACCCGGGACGCCTCTTCGAAGGCCGCGTTCATGTTCCGGAACGCGGGGGTGAGCAGGATGACCTTGACGGTGAGGGATCCGGTGAGGACGTGGACCCAGACGATGCCCCAGAACGAGTAGATGTTGAAGGGGCCCGCGCCCACCAGCGGCAGTCGCGCGAGCGCGGTGTTGACGAGGCCGTACTCGGGATCGAGCAGCAGGATCCAGCTGAGGGTCACCGTGAACGGGGGCAGGAAGAACGCGGCCCAGAACGCGAACTCGACCCAGCCCCGGCCGGGCAGGTCGGTGCGGGCCAGGAGCCAGGCCACCAGCACCGCGAGGGGCAGCGAGATGAGCTGCCGCGCGAGCGTCACGGTGAGCGTGTTGACGAGGGCGGAGCGGAGCCCGGGCTCGCCGAGGGCCGCCCGCCAGCCGTCGAGGCCGTAGCGCGCCGGCTGGCCCGGCGGCGCGACCTGGAGGCTCTGCACCGCGACCAGCGCCAGCGGGAACACCACGCAGAGCGCCACCGCGGCGAGCACGAGCGTGCACAGTACCGCGGACAGCTCGACCCGGCGCGGCCGGGCGACCGCGAGGGTCCGGGTCAGGCCGGCCACACGCTCACCATCTCGGGCGGGAACCCGAGGCGCACCCGCTCCCCCTCGCGCCACTCGCGCGTCCGGGTCAGCCGGAGGACGATGCAGTGCTCGCCCCCCAGCGCGACCCGCGCCTCGTAGCGAT
>JBGQHJ010000112.1:0-16585 GCA_041497895.1 Methylomirabilia bacterium | reverse complement strand
CGGGTGAGCTGGTTGATGTCGAACGGTTTGGAGAGGTTGCGGTCCTCGAGCCCGGCCAGGAACCGCTGATAGCGGGGCTCGCGCGTGTTGCCGGAGACGAAGATCACGCGCTGCGCCATCCGGGGCTGGGTCCGCTCCAGCTCCTGGTAGAGCCCGATCCCGTCCACGTCCGGCATCCTCAGATCGGTCAGCACCAGATCGAAGGCGCCCCCGCGTAGCCGCTCGAGCCCGGCCCGGCCGCTGTCCACCGTCTCCACCTGGTGGCCCTCGGCGGCGAGCACGTCGGTCAGCCACTGCCCGACCAGCGGGTCGTCGTCGATCACGAGGATCCGGGCGGGCGCTCGCTGATCCCGGCGTCGCCCGAGGCGCCGCAGCCCTGCCCGCAGCGTGCGGTACGTGCCCATGACCCGCCAGGACCGGCTCTGGCGGATGTCCCGCAGCGAGCCTTCCGCCCCCTCCGCGGCCGCGCGCAGCGCCGCGATGTCGTCGAGGACCGCGGTGAGGGCATGGTACTGCCCGATGGCGCCGGCGCGGGCGGGGGAGCGCAGGGGCCGGTGCCGGGCTTCCTCGTAGAGGCCGACGAACTGCCGGGCCATCTGACGGATGTCGTGATCGCGAGCGATGAAGGCGTGGACGCCCTCGGCGATGGCCGGGTCGTACCCGGCGATCTCGGCGGCCAGCTCGGCGTCGCTGAACCGTCGCGCGTGGGTCCGGCCCGAGAAGTTGCGTTGCCGCAGCAGCTCGAACCGCTCCGGCGTGACGAGGCCGTCGCCCCCGTTGTAGTCGTAGACCACCACGAGGCGCCGGCAGGCCATCGCCTCGAGCGCGCTCCGGCCCAGCGCGAAGACCAGGTCGACGCCGTTGATCTGGTCCTCCACCGCCCAGAGGGCGTTCCGCGCGCCAACCTCGCGTAGGGTGATGCCGAATCCGCGGCAGACCCGGCGAACCTGCGCCCGCTGCTCGGCCGGCATGTAGTTCGAGAGGACGAGAGCCCGGCGCGGGCGCGCGGCCACCGGCGTCCGGGCCTGGAACCGATCCAGGTCGAGGCCGTTCCGGACGATCACCACGTCTCCCTCCGCCACCCGGTGCCGCCGTACCAGGTGGTCGCGCGTCTCCTCGCTCACCGCGACGTAGCGGGTGACGCCGAGCCCGGGCGAGATCGGCTGCTCCTGCCAGGGGAGGACGCCGTGACAGACGAAGATCATCGGCCGGTCGGGATAGCGGGCGCGGGCGAGCAGCGATTCGTAGCGGTGGTGGGCGTGGATGACGTCGATGTCGTCGGGAGCGCTGCTCAGGTCACCGGTGACCGCGATGCCGGCCGCGGCCAGCCGCTGCGCGACCGCGCCGAGGCGCGGGCTGAAGCAGGCGACCTCGTGTCCGGTGCGCTGCAGCTCCACCGCCAGCGCGTAGATGAACGTCTCGGTGCCGGCGTAGTGGTTCAGGTCGTAGTTCGTGACAAGGATCTTCATCGCGGGAGTCGTGGGTTCCATGGATGGAGCAACGCACGTGCCACGCGACGGAGCGGCGCAACTCGCCGCCGATTCAGCCTCGCGCGTGGCTCGCGACGCGGCAAACGTCACGACGACGACGGGCGGCGTATCGGAGTGAGGACATTGACACCGCGCGCGCCGGCGTCTCACACTGCAGCTCGAGCGAGACGGGCGCCTGCGTTGACTTTGATCAGGGCGCGCCCGTATCATGGGAGAACTTGTTGAACTACCGCGTGTTTCTGTCTACCCCTCGAGCCCGCCAGGGCTCCTTCCACGCCCAGTCGAGGAGATCAGCATGGCTGATGTGAAGACCGACCGCCGCCAGGCCCTGGACCTAGCGATTGCCTCGATCGACCGCCAGTTCGGCAAGGGCGCCATCATGCGCCTGGGCCAGAACGGGGCGTTCGACGAGATCGCCGTCATCCCCACCGGCGCCATGCAGCTCGACGTGGCGCTCGGGATCGGCGGCATCCCACGCGGCCGCATCACCGAGATCTACGGTCCGGAGTCGTCCGGCAAGACCACGCTGGCGCTCCACATCATCTCGGAGGCCCAGCGCATGGGCGGGACCGCCGCGTTCATCGACGCCGAGCACGCGCTCGACCCGATCTACGCCAAGAACCTGGGCGTCAACACCGACGAGCTCTTGATCTCGCAGCCCGACACCGGTGAGCAGGCGCTCGAGATCGCCGAGACCCTGGTCCGCTCCAACGCGGTCGACGCCATCGTGATCGACTCGGTCGCCGCGCTGGTGCCGCGGGCCGAGCTCGACGGCGACATGGGCGACTCTCTCCCGGGCCTCCAGGCCCGCCTGATGTCGCAGGCGCTGCGGAAGCTGACCGCGGCCATCGCCCGCTCGGGCGGCTCGGTCATCTTCATCAACCAGATCCGGGAGAAGATCGGGGTCATGTTCGGCTCCCCCGAGACCACCACCGGGGGCCGGGCGCTCAAGTTCTACTCCTCGATCCGGCTGGACATCCGGCGGCAGGACACCATCAAGAACGGCACCGAGGCGGTGGGGGTCCGGACCAAGGTCAAAGTCGTGAAGAACAAGCTCTCTCCGCCCTTCCGGGAGGCCGAGTTCGACGTCATTTACGGGGAGGGTATCTCCAAGGAGGGGTCGGTCCTGGACCTGGCCGCGGAGCACAATGTTGTCGAAAAATCCGGTACTTGGTACACCTATAAGAGTGAGCGGATCGGGCAGGGTCGCGAGAACGCCAAGCGGTACCTGAAGGAAAATCCCAAGATCTTGGTCGACCTCGAGGCCAAAGTCCGCGACGCCCTGGGCCTCAGGCCAGTAGGAGGGGCGGCGCCGGCGCCGGCCCCCGAGAAGGCGGCCAAGTAGGAGCGAGCAACGATGGAACTCCAGCAGCTGCTGTCGGAGACCGCGCAGCGCAAGGCCTCGGACCTGCACCTGAAGTCCGGGTCGAAGCCGATCTTGCGGATCCACGGCCATCTCGAGGTGCAGGACGACCTCCCGATGGTCACCCGCGAGTTCATCGACAAGATGGCCGAGAGCCTTCTGGGCGAGCGCCGGGTCGGCATGCTGATGGAGGGCCGCGAGATGGACCTGGGCTACATGCTGCCCGGGATCGGCCGCTTCCGCTGCAACCTCTTCCTCGCGATGGGCGAGGTGCGAGGCGTCTTCCGGCACGTGCCGGAGCGTATTCCCGCCTTCCAGGAGCTGCACCTGCCCAAGGTGCTCGAGCGACTCTCGATGGAGCGCCGCGGGATGATCCTGGTCACCGGCATCACCGGCTCCGGCAAGTCGACCAGCCTCGCCTCCATGATCGACTTCATGAACCGGAGCCGGAACGATCACATCGTCACGATCGAGGACCCGATCGAGTTCGTGCACCAGGACAAGAAGTGCGTGATGAGCCAGCGCGAGATCGGCCATGACTCGATGAACTTCGCCCAGGCCCTGCGCGCCGCCCTCCGTGAAGACCCCGACATCATGCTGGTCGGCGAGCTGCGCGACGTGGAGACCATGGAAGTGGGCCTCCACGCGGCGGAGACCGGTCACCTGGTGCTCTCCACGCTCCACACCCTGAACGCGTCGGAAACCATCAACCGGATGATCTCGATGTTCCCCCCGCACCAGGAAGATCAGATCCGGGGCCAGCTCGCCTCGGTCATCCAGGGCATCGTCTCCCAGCGCCTGGTCGTGCGCGCCGACGGTCGAGGCCGTGTGCCCGCCGTCGAGGTCATGATCGCCACCGGCCTCATCCGCGACTGCATCCGGGAGGCGGACAAGACCCCGCAGATCCCGAGCGTCATCGCCGCGGGCACCGCCCAGTACGGCATGCAGACGTTCGACCAGTCGCTCCTGCAGCTCTATCGCGAGGAGCTGGTCACGTACGAAACCGCGCGCGACGCGGCGACCAACCCGGACGACTTCGATCTCAAGGTCAAGGGCATCTTCTCCACCGGCGAGATGACGTGGGAGCACCCCGGCGGGAGCAACACCGCCTCCACCCACACGCCCCCGGCCCAGCCCACCAGCCTCAGCGGCGCCACCGCACCCGCCGCTCCGGCCGCGCGAAGCCCGTTCGTCAAGCGGGCCTAGATTCCGGTGCCGGGGCGCCGCGCCCGCCGTCCCGGGGAGCCGCGCCCGCAGCCGGCGCTCGATGAGAAGGCCGCCAGACTGGCGGCC
Source organism: Methylomirabilia bacterium (assembly GCA_041497895.1). Taxonomy (GTDB): domain Bacteria; phylum Methylomirabilota; class Methylomirabilia; order Rokubacteriales; family CSP1-6; genus CAMLFJ01. The sequence continues at coordinate 12,439 of JBGQHJ010000112.1, read as the reverse complement.
TTCGATCTTTTGGCCCGCAAGTCCTGGAGCGGGCGGGAGCTGACCCGACGCCTTCGCCGCCGGGGCGCGCCCGCCGACGTCGCCCATGCGGTCGTGGCCGACCTCACCCTCCGCGGCTACGTGGACGACCAGGCCTTCGCCCGCTGGTGGGCCGAGGCCCGGGCCCGCGGCCGCCGGATCGGCAGTCGACGGCTCCGCCAGGAGCTCCTGGCTAAGGGCATCCCCCGCGAGATGGCGGAGGCCGCCATCTCGGCCGCGTTCGAGGAGGTGGGCGAGGCCGACCGGGCGCTCGAGGCCGGGCGACGGCGCCTCCCCGGCCTCCTCCGGGGCTCGGGCGGCCGGGCGGCCGCCCGCCTGTCCGATTACCTGCTCCGCCGCGGGTACCCCGCCTCGGCGGTGCGCCAGGCGGTCCGCACCCTCCTGGCCGACCGCGCGGATGACCTCCCGGCCGCGGAGGAGGAGGACGGCGGCGTATAATATCGCTCCGATGACCGGGAGCGAGATCCGAGCGCGATTCCTCGACTATTTCCGCCGTCGCGGGCACACGGTGGTGCGCTCGTCGCCCCTGGTGCCCGCCCAGGACCCCACGCTGCTGTTCACGAACGCGGGGATGGTGCAGTTCAAGTCCGTGTTCCTGGGGGAGGAGCGCCGCGAGTACGTGCGGGCGGCCAGCGCCCAGAAGTGCGTCCGGGCGGGGGGCAAGCACAACGACCTCGAGAACGTGGGCCGGACGGCCCGACACCACACGTTCTTCGAGATGCTGGGTAACTTCTCCTTCGGCGACTACTTCAAGGAAGACGCGATCCGGTTCTGCTGGGAGCTGCTCACCCAGGAGCTGGGGCTGCCCAAGGACCGTCTCAAGGCCACCGTCTTCAGCGACGACGACGACGCGTTCGCGCTCTGGACGTCGGTGGCCGGGCTCGGCGACGACCGCATCCTGCGCCTGGGCGAGAAGGACAACTTCTGGGCCATGGGCGACACCGGCCCATGCGGGCCCTGCTCGGAGGTCCACTTCCACCAGGGCGATCACCTGCCGTGCGCGGAGGAGAAGGCGGGGCGGGCCTGCCAGGGCGCGGCCTGCGACTGCGACCGCTGGCTCGAGGTCTGGAACCTGGTGTTCATGCAGTTCAACCGCGACGCGAGCGGCAAGATGACCCCGCTGCCGAAGCCGTCGATCGACACCGGCATGGGGCTCGAGCGGGTGGCCGCGGTGCTCCAGGGGAAGCTGTCGAGCTACGACACCGATCTGGTCCGGCCCCTGATCACGCGCGTCGAGACGCTGTGCGGCAAGACCTACGGGCGCGACGAGGAGGCCGACGTGTCGATGCGGGTCGTCGCCGACCACGCGCGCGCGGCCACCTTCCTGATCACCGACGGGGTGACCCCGTCGAACGAGTGGCGCGGCTACGTGCTGCGGCGGATCATGCGCCGGGCCATGCGCCACGGGCGGATGCTGGGGCTCGAGGCGCCCTTCCTCTGGGACGTGACCGGCAGCGTGGTCGGGCTGATGGGCGACGCCTACCCGGAGATCCGCGACGCGCAGGCGCGGGTGGCCGAGACGGTGCGTCAGGAGGAGGAGCGCTTCGCGGAGACGCTCGATCTGGGCATGGCCCGGATCCGCGAGTACGTGGACGCACACCGGGGCGACGCGCAGCGGGTGGTGGACGGCCGCTTCCTGTTCACGCTCTACGACACGCACGGCTTCCCCTCCGACCTGGCCCAGGAGGTGCTGCAGGACGCGGGCTTCACGGTGACCGAGGCGACCCAGCAGACGTTCGACGCCGAGATGGAGGCGCAGCGCGAGCGGGCCCGCGCGGGGGCCTCGTTCGCCGCGGGCGAGCCCGGCGATCCGACGGTGGCGATCTACCAGCAGCTATCCACCCAGCTCGCCAAGCCTCAGTTCCTGGGCTACGCGTCGCTGGCCGCGCCCGCGCGGGTCCTGGCCCTGGTGGCCGACGGGCAGCGGCGGCGGGAGGCGCGGCAGGGGGAGACCGTCGAGGTCATCCTGGACCGGACGCCCGCCTACGCGGAGTCGGGCGGCCAGCAGGGCGACACCGGCCTGATGGTGGGCCGTGAGGGGCAGGGGACCATCCAGGACACGTACTACCGCGGCAGCCAGCTCATCGTGCACCGCGTGGCGGTCACCCAGGGCCACCTGCGCGAGGGTGAGGAGGTGGCGGTGAGCGTGGAGTCGCGCCGCCGGCAGGGGCTGCGCCAGCACCACACCGGCACCCACCTGCTGCACGCCGCGCTCCGCAAGGTCCTCGGCACGCACGTGGCCCAGGCCGGCTCGCTGGTGGCGCCCGACCACCTGCGCTTCGACTTCTCTCACGGCGCGTCGGTCAAGGACCGCGAGGTGGAGGCGGTCGAGAGCCTGGTCAACGAGCAGGTGCAGGCCAACATCGTGGTGAGCCCGGCCGAGATGGATTTGCAGGAGGCGCTCAAGAGCGGCGCGATGGCCCTCTTCGGCGAGAAGTACGGCGACCGGGTGCGGGTCATCCGGATCGGCGACTTCTCGACCGAGCTCTGCGGCGGCACCCATCTCGACGCCACCGGGCAGATCGGGCTCTTCAAGGTGACCGACGAGGGCGCGGTCGCGTCGGGGGTGCGCCGCATCGAGGCGGTCACCGGCGAGCCCGCGCTCGCGCACGTGGGTCGCGAGGAGGCGGCGCTGCGCGAGTCGGCCGGCCTGCTCAAGATCCCGCCGCTCGAGCTGCCGCGCCGCCTCGCCGCGCTCCTCGAGGACCAGAAGCGGCTCGAGAAGCAGCTCGCCCAGCTCGAGAGCAAGCTCGCCCGTAGCCAGGCCCAGGACCTCGTCGCGGCCGCGCGCGAAGTGGCCGGCGTTCCGGTGCTGGCGGCGCGGCTGGACGGCCTCGATCCGGACGGGCTCCGCTCGGTGGTGGACACGTTGCGGGATCGGCTGCCGTCGGGGGTCATCGTCCTCGGCAGCGCCGTCGACGGCAAGGTGAGCCTGGTGGCCGCGGTGTCGAACGATCTGATGAAGCGTTTCCCGGCGGGCCGTCTCGTGCAGGAGGTCGCCAAGATGGTGGGCGGCGGCGGCGGCGGCCGTCCCGACCTGGCCCAGGCCGGTGGCAAGGACGCGTCCAAGCTCGACGAAGCGCTCGCCACGGTGACCGGCTGGGTGGAGCGGACGGCCCGGGCCTAGGCCGGGCGCCGGCACGGCCGAGGCATGGCGGAGCACCGCGGCTCGATCCTCGTCGTGGACGACGAGCCCAGGATGGCGCAGCTGCTCGCCGAGTACCTGATCGAGCACGGGTACCGGGTCGTGGTGGCCCACAGCGGCATCGAGGCGCTCACCAAGCTCGATCTCGAGAAGCCGAGCGTGGTCCTGCTCGACGTGCGGATGCCGGGCATGGACGGCGTCGAGGTCCTGCGGCGGATCCGCAGCTTCGACCAGCAGGTGGGAATCCTGATGATCAGCGCCAACGACGACGTCGAGCTCGCCAAGCAGACCATCGAGATGGGGGCCTTCGACTACACGCTGAAGCCGGTGGACTTCGCCTACCTCAGCCGGGCGGTGGAGAAGATGATGGCCCAGGTGCCGGCCACGCCGGCGCCGCCCGTGACGAGCGAGGGCGCGGCGCCCGCGTCGCCCCAGAATCTCCTCTACGACCTGGCGCTCGAGATCTTCCGGACCACCCGGGCCTTCTCGCCGGTGGCCCGCGAGTCGGTGGGGCGAGACCTCGAGCAGGCCGCCCTGACCGCGATGCAGCGCGGGGCCAGCGGCGAGAAGCACGACGCGATCCGGGCTCTCAACCAGATCCGGACCATGCTGCGCTTCGCCAAGGACCTGGGCGACATCGGCGACGACGGCCATCGCCGGCTGGAGGCGAGCGTGGCGAAGGCGCGCCGCTCGGTCGGGCTGTCGTGACCGTCGCGCCGGGGCCGGTCGCCCGCCGGACGGTGCGCACCATGTGCCCGATGAACTGCCATCCCACCCTGTGCGGCATGCTCGTCACGGTCGAGGACGGGCGGCCGGTCGAGGTCGCGGGCGATCCGGACAACCCGGACAGCCGCGGCTTCCTGTGCGTGCGCGGCCACGCCTCGCGCGAGATCATCGGCAACCCGCGGCGGCTGCTCCGGCCCCTCGCGCGGGACCGCCGCGACGCGCCCCTGCGCGAGGTCGGCTGGGACGAGGCGCTCGACCGCATCGCCGATCGCATGCGGGCGGTGGGGCGCGAGGCGGTCGGCCTCTGGTCGGGGCACGGCTTCTTCGCGACCAACTACGGGGTGCGCGTCAACTCGGAGCTGCTGCGCCGCTTCGCCAACCTCTGGGGCTGCCAGTGGTGGGCGCCCACCATGATCTGCTGGGGCCTCGGCGGCTTCGGCGTCGGGCTGACCGGGCCGCTCGAGACCAACACCAAGGAAGACCTGGGCGCGCACTCGCGCCTCGTCGTGCTCTGGGGCGCCAACCTGGCGAGCCAGCCGAACACCGGCCGTCATCTCGTCGAGGCGCGCCGCCGCGGCGCGCGCGTCGTCACCATCGACGTGCGCCGCACCGAGGCGGCCACCCAGTCCGACGAGGTGCTGATCCTGCGACCCGGCACCGACGCGGCCCTCGCCCTCGGCATCATGCACGTGCTGATCGGCGAGGGGCTTCACGACCGCGAGTTCGTCGCGCGACACACCGTCGGCTTCGAGGCGCTCGCCGCGCACGTGGCGCGGCACACCCCGGAGTGGGCCGCCTCGGTCACCGGGGTGGACGCGGCCGTGATCGTGTCGCTCGCGCGGCGCTACGCCACGAGCCGGCCGGCCATGATCGTGCTCGGCGGCTCCAGCATGCACAAGGGCGCCAACGGCTGGCAGGGCGCGCGCGCGGTGGCCTGCCTCCCCGCGCTCACCGGGAACCTGGGGATCGCGGGCGGCGGCCTCGGGCCGCGGCACGGCAGCAAGGGGCACGGCCACGGCCTGGCCGACATCGCGGAGCTCGCGCGGCGGCCGTCCGGGCGCTACGTCCCGAACCAGATGCCGCGGATCACCGAGGCCCTCGAGGACGGCCGCGTGCGCGCGCTGCTCCTCTTCGGCACCGACATGCTCTCCTCGTTCGCGGACAGCGCGCGGGTCGAGGGCGCGCTCGCCCGGCAGGACCTGATCGTCACCCACGATCTCTTCCTCAACGACACCGGGCGGCGCTTCGCGGACGTGGTGCTGCCCGGCACCGCGTGGCTCGAGGAGCTCGGCTGCAAGGCCACCAACACCCATCTCTACCTGATGGAGCCGGCGCTGGCCCCGGCCGGTGAGGCGCGCACCGGCGCGTGGGTGCTGCGCGAGCTCGCGCGGCGGCTCGGGATCGCCGACTTCTACCCGTGGGCGGACGACGCGGGGCCCATCGACGCCATCCTCGACCATCCGGCCACCGGTCACGCCACGGTGGCCGCGCTGCGCGCGGAGGGTGGCATGCGCGCGCTGCGGGTGTCGCACGTCGGGCACCCCGACCTCGTCTTTCCCACCCCGTCCGGCAAGGTCGAGCTCTACTCATCGCGCGCGCGCGATCTGGGCCTGCCGCCGCTGCCGGTCCACGAGCCGCTGCCCGCGTCGTCGTACCCGCTGGTGCTGCGCCAGGGGCGGACCCTCGCGCACTTCCACGGCTTCTACGACCACGGCCGCGCGCTGCCCACGCTGGCCGCGCTCGAGCCCGAGCCGGTGCTCTGGATCTCGCCCGCCGACGCGGCGGCCCGCGGGGTCGGCGAGGGCGCGTCGATCCGGGTGTTCAACGAGCGCGGGGAGATGCAGGCGCGGGCGCGCGTCACCGACCGGGTGCCCGCGTCCACGGTGTGGATGCGCGACGGCTGGGACGGGCTCAACCGCCTGACCTCGGGCGAGGCGTGCCTGCCGGACCACGCGGTCGACGTCTTCGGCTTCTCGGCCGGCCAGGCCGCGTTCGACGCGGCGGTGGAGGTCGCGCCTGCCTGATCGGCCGCGCGCCCTGCTGCTGGACTTCGGCGGCACTCTCGACGCCGACGGGCTCACGTGGAAGGAGCGCTTCTTCCGCCTCTGGCGCGCGGAGGGCGCGGCCGCCTCGCGCGAGGCGTTCGATCCGCTCTTCTACGCGGCGGACGACGCGCTCGTCGGCACGATTCCGCGCACGCTCTCGTTCGAGGACACGGTGCGCCGCCTGACCGCGGGGCTCGCCGACGCGCTCGCGGTGCGCGACGCGCCGACGATCGAGCGCGTCGCCGAGCGCTTCCTCGCCGACGCGCGTCGCCACCTGCGGCGCAACCGGGCGCTGCTCGATCGCCTCCGCGGTCGCTATCGCCTCGGGATCGTGTCCAACTTCTATGGCAACCTCGACACCGTGTGCCATAATGTGGAAATTCTGCCGCTCTTCGGCGTCATCGTCGACTCCGAGCAGGTGGGCTGCTCGAAGCCCGATCCGCGCATCTTCTTGACGGCGCTGGAGCGGCTCGGGGTGGCACCCGCGGACGCCATCTTCGTCGGCGACTCGGTGGCCCGGGACATGGCGGGCGCACGGGCGCTCGGCATGCGGCACATCTGGCTGACCGGAGAGCCCGCACCGCCCGGCGGGCCGTGTTGCCCCGGCGACGCGATGATCCACTCGCTGGCGGACGTGGAGGCGCTGCTGTCCTGATGGCGGCATCGGTCCGGGGAGGCATCATCGCGGCGGGCGCGGGGAGTCGTCTCCGCGCGGACGGCTGGCGGGTGTCCAAGCCGCTGGTGGAAGTGGCCGGGCTGCCCCTGATCGGCGCGGTCTTGCGCAACTTCCTGGCCGCCGGGATCACCGAGATCACGATCATCGTGAACCAGGACGAGCAGGATTGCGTCGAATGGGTACGGGGACGATACCCGGATCTCGACATCAACTTCATCGTGAAGACGACCGCCTCCTCGCTGGAGAGCTTCCGGGAGGTGACCGCGCGAGGGCCGGAGGGGCCGATGCTGGTCTCCACGGTGGACGCGTGGTGCGCCGCGCGCGATTTCGCGCGGTTCGCCCGCCAGGCCGCCGCGCGGCCCGATGAGGCCACCGTGCTCGCGGTGACCCCGCTCGTCGCCGACGAGAAGCCGCTCTGGGTGACCCTGGGCGCGGACGGGCGGGTGGAGGCGATCGGCGGGCCGGGCGGGCGCCTGGTCACCGCCGGGGTGTATCGTGTGTCGGCGCGCGCGCGCCGGGTCGCGGCCGCGCCGCCGCTGGGGCGGCTGCGAGAGTACCTCGGGTGGCTCTGCCGGAGCGGCGAGCCGCTCTACGGGGAGATCATCGAGACGGTGGTGGACGTGGACCGCGGCCAGGACGTGGCGGCGGCGGAAGCGCTCGCGCGCGAGGGACGGGGCGCGTGAGCACGAGGAGGAGCGGGGTGAGCGACCGGACCTACTGGGGCCTCTTTCGAGAGCGGGAGCACTCGCCCGGTCGCGAGAGCGACGACGCGGAGATCCTGCGCCTGACCGGCAAGCACCTGGAGAGCCACGGGGTGCAGGTGGAGCTGCGGGCGCCCGAGGATCTGACCGCGGCGGAGACGCCGCCCGACGGGATCTTCCTGATGTGCGAACGCATGGAGGCGCTCCGCGTGCTCCTCGCCTGGCAGGAGCGCGGGGTGCGCCAGGTCAACGCGCCGCTCGCGGTGCTCAACACCTACCGCGAGCGCATGATCGCCCAGCTCCGCGAGGCCAACGTGCCGTTCATCGAGAGCCGCGTGGTCCCCACCCAGGGCGCGACGGCCGATCTCCACGCCCCGATCTGGGTGAAGCGCCCCGACGTGCACAACACCCAGGAGGGCGACGTGGTCTTCGCCCGCACCCGCGACGAGGCCGCGGCCGCGCTCGCGGGCCTGGCCGCGCGCGGCTTCGAGCGCGCGGTGCTGCAGCCGCCGGTCGAGGGAGACCTGATCAAGTTCTACGGGGTGGGCGGCGGCGGGGGCGCCGACGGCGGACCGGCGTGGTTCCGCTGGTTCTACCACAAGGAGCAGCGGGTGGCCGGGCATCCGTTCGAGGTCGCGCATCTGGCCCGGCTGGTGCGGGCGGCCGCGACCGCGCTGGGGCTCGAGGTCTACGGCGGCGACGCGATCGCCTCCGCCGACGGCCGGCTCGTGCTCCTCGACGTCAACGCGTGGCCGAGCTTCGCGCTGTACCGGGACGAGGCCGCGCCGGTGATCGCCGCCTACCTGGCCCTGCGCTTCGCCGAGTCGCGGCCGGCCGCGGGAGACGCGCGGTGAGCGCGCCGCGCGAGGTCGGGCCGCGCTCGCGCGAGATCGTGGCCCGCGAGGCGCGCCACATCGCGCCCGGCTACCAGTCCTTCGCCCTCTACTCGGGGCTGGCCATGGCCCGCGGCAGCGGCAGCCGGCTGTGGGACGAGGACGGCAACGAGTACATCGACTTCATCGCGGGCATCGCGGTGGGCAGCATCGGCCACTGCCATCCGCACTACGTGGAGGCGCTCAAGCGCCAGGCGGAGCGGCTCACCTTCGGCAGCTTCACCACCGAGACCCGCGCGCGGTTTCTCGAGCTGATGGCGAAGGTGACGCCCGAGGGCCTCACCCGGATCCAGCTGTTCTCGGGCGGCGCGGAGGCGGTGGAGGCGGGCCTGCGCCTGGCCAAGGCCGCGACCGGGCGCCAGGAGGTCGTCGGGTTCTGGGGCGGCTTCCACGGCAAGACCGGCGGCGTGCTGGGCCTGCTCGGCAGCGACTTCAAGCATCACCAGGGCCCGTTCCTGCCCGGCCAGTACTCGACGCCCTACGCGGACTGCTACCGCTGCCCGCTCAAGCTCCGCTATCCGGACTGCGGTATCGCGTGCGCCGAGTACGTACGCGATGTGATCCGCTACCAGACCGCGGGCGAGATCGCCGCCATCATCGTCGAGCCGATCCAGGGCACCGCGGGCAACGTCATCCCGCCCGACGGCTTCCTGCGCGCGATCCAGTCGGTGGCCCGCGACCACGGGGCGCTGCTCTTCGCCGACGAGATGATCACCGGCTTCGGCCGCACCGGCTCGATGTGGGGCACCGACCACGAGGGCGTGGTGCCCGACATCATGACGGTGGGCAAGGGAGTGGGCGGCGGCTTCCCGCTCGCGGGCGTGGTCTCGACCGACGAGCTGACCGCCGCCAAGCCCTGGTCCAACCCGAGCTTCAGCTCGTCGAGCTACGGCGGCAATCCGCTCGCCTCCGCGGCGGGGCTCGCCGCGCTCGAGATCATCCTGAACGAGGACCTGGTCAAGAACGCGGACCGGGTCGGCGCGATCATGCTCACCGAGCTCGAGCGCCTCAAGGAGAAGTACCGCACGGTCGGCTGTGTCCGCGGCCGGGGCCTGCTGCTCGGGATCGAGCTGGTCGAGGACCGGCAGACCCGCAAGCCGATCAGCAAGGAGATCACCCGCGATCTCTACCAGGAGTGCCTGCGGCGCGGGCTCGTGGCGATGACCTACTCGCCGACGATCCGGATCAATCCGCCCCTGCTCATCACCGAGGACCTCGCCCGCGAGGGCCTGGCCATCCTGGACGAGGCGCTGGGGGCGGTGCTGCCGCGGCATGGGCGAGACTAGGCGTCGGCGCGGCGCCGTCATCGGTCTCGGGAACGTGGCGGTGCACGGCCACCTGCCCGGCTGGCAGGCGCGGCGCGACTGCGAGATCGTGGCCGCCACCGACGCGAGTGCCGCGCGCCGGGCCGAATGCCGGGCCCGGCTCCCCGCCGCGCGCTGGCACGACTCGGTCGAGTCGCTGCTGGCCGGCGAGACGCTCGACTTCGTCGACATCTGCACCCCGCCGTCGAGCCACGCGCCCCTGATCGAGGCCGCGCTCGCCCGCGGCCTGCACGTGCTCTGCGAGAAGCCGCTGGTGGGCGCCCCGGACGAGCTCGCCCGGCTGGCCGGGCTCGCGCGGTCCGCCGGCGCGGTGCTCCACACCGTCCACAACTGGCACCACGCGCCGCTCGTGCGCGCGACCGACGCGGTGATCCGCGCGGGGCGCATCGGCCGGGTGTGCGAGGTCTCCTGGCAGACCCTCCGCACCCAGCCCGCGGCGGCCGCCGCCGGCGACGCGTGGCGGATGGATCCCGCGATCGCGGGCGGCGGCGTGCTGACCGATCACGGCTGGCACGTCTCGTACGTGATCCCGCGCTGGGTGGGCGAGACGCCCGCCGCGGTGAGCGCGCGGCTCGAGACGCGGCGGCATCACCGCTTCGCGGTGGAGGACACCGCAACGGTGCGGCTCCACTTCGCGGAGGCGACCGCGGACGTCCTGCTCACCTGGGCCGCCGACACGCGCGAGAACCGGGTGCGGGTGAGCGGCACCGCGGGGCGCATCGAGATCGAGGACGCCACGCTGGTGGTGACCGCCGAGGGGCGGGAAGAGCGGCGACCCTGCCCGCCCGCGCTCTCCGACGGCTCGCAGCACCCGGACTGGTTCGCCGCGGTCGCCGACGAGTTCCTCGCGCGCCTCGAGGCGGGCGGCGCCGGCACGTCGAGCCCCAACCTGGACGAGGCTGCGGTCTGCGTGGCGATCGAGTGTCTGGCGCGCGAGTCGAGTCGTCGCGGAGGCGAGCGTCTGGCCCTGGCCGCGCGCCGCTCGAGCCCGGTGCGCGCCGGGGCCGCGGGATGACGGTCCTGGCCGCGCCCGCGCTCGACACGCCGAGCCTGCTGGTGGTCCTGCCCGCCGCGGCCGGCGCGGGAGCGCCCCCGCCCGAGACCATGATCGCGGGGCTGCCCCTGCTCCGCCGTATCGTGCTGGCGGCCGGCCGCGCGGGCTTCGACCGGGTGCTGGTGCACCCGCGGGCGTGCCCCGAGCCCCGGCTCCTCGAGGGCACCGGCGCCACGCTGCTGGGCGCCGACCCGATCAACGGGTCGCCGGGCCGGCTGGTCCTGCTTCCGGCCAACGTGCTGCCCCAGGCGCGGTGGCTGCGCGGGCTCCGCGAGATGCCGCTCGAGCCCGGCACGCCGGCCGTCGACCCCTCGGGCGCCGCCACCGTGGACGGCGTGGACGGAGGCGCGCTGCTCCGCTCGACGGGCGCGGGCGCGCCGGACCTGATCGCCGAGCTCGCGCGTCGCCGGCCGCGCGTCGCCCCCGACGGCGATCCCGCGGGCCGGTTCGCGCTCGTGGGCTCGGACGGGACGAAGGCCGCCGAGGACTGGCTCCTGCAGAGCCTGATCAAGGACACCGAGGGGTTCATGTCCCGCCACGTCGAGCGGCGGATCTCGCTGGCGCTCACCCGGCGCCTGGTGGGAACCTCGATCACCCCGAACGCGATGACCCTGGTGAGCCTGGCGGTGGGCCTCCTGGGCGCGCCCTTCTTCCTCTCGGTGGATCCGCTCCGCCAGGTGGTCGGCAGCCTGCTGTTCCTGACCCACTCGATCCTGGACGGCTGCGACGGCGAGCTGGCCCGGCTCAAGTTCCTCGAGTCGCCCGCCGGGGCCCGGCTCGACTTCTGGGGGGACAACCTGGTGCACGTGGCGGTGTTCACCTCCATGGCCATCGGCTGGAGCGTGGCCGCGGACGCCGCCTGGCCGCTCCTCCTCGGCGCCCTCGCGGTGTCCGGCACCGCCGCCGCCGCGGTCCTGGTCTCTCGCCGGAGCGCGGCGGCCCCCACCGCGTCGACCGCGCGGCTGGCCGAGGCGGTGGCCAATCGCGACTTCATCTACCTGGTCGTCCTGCTCGCCTGCTTTGGCCGAGCCCACTGGTTCCTGATCCTGGTTGCCCTCGGCACGCCGATCTTCATGCTGCTGGTCCGGTGGGGCGCGCGGCGGCGGCAGACGTCCTGACGTGACCGGGTTCCTCGACGTCCTGCTGCGCGGGCTGATCCTGTCCGCGCAGGCCGCCTCGGTGGGCGGGGTGTGCTTCGTCCTGCTCGCCCTGCGCGCCTCCGCGACGCGCCCGGGGCTCGATCCCCCGGCGCTGCCGCGCTCGCTCACCCTGATCGCGGTCGGGGCCGCCACGCTCGCCCTCGGCCAGGCGCTGGCCCTCGGCATCGAGCTGTTCGTGCTCCTCCACGACGCGGTCTGGCCGCTGCGCGCCGCGCTGGGGACCCTCTACGTCCAGGTGAGCGCCGTCCGCGTGGTGGCGGGCGCCGCGCTCGCGATCTGCGCCCTCGAGCTCAGGCGTCACGGCGACTCGGACGGGCTCCGGCCGGGCCTGCTGAGAGCGGCCGTCCTGCTGGCCGCCACCCTCGCGGTGGTCGCGCCGTGGACCAGCCACGCGGCGGCGCGGCTCGAGTCGCGCGGGGTCCTCCTGCTGCTGGACGGCGCCCACCAGCTCGCCGCCGCGGTGTGGATCGGCGGGCTCGTGCACCTGACCGCCGCCGCGGTCGGACGGCGCGAGCGGCCGTGGCCGGTGGCCCTGCTGCGCCGCTTCTCGAGTCTCGCGCTGGGTGCCGTGGGCGGCCTGGTGGCGGCCGGGGTGGGGCTCACGCTCTACTACGCCCCCGGGAGCACCGCGCTCTTCGGCACCGCCTACGGGCTCATGGTGCTGACCAAGATCGT
>JBGQHJ010000111.1:0-16660 GCA_041497895.1 Methylomirabilia bacterium | reverse complement strand
GGTCCACGCGAGCCCCACCACCAGGAGGGCGAGGAACGACACCACCGCCCACGTGGAGAGGAGGAAGATCACGTGCGAGCCGCGGAACCCCTTCATGCCGGTCCCCTCATGCGGGTCCCCTTCATTGCGGATCGATGATACCGCGCTTGACAGGGGCCCGCGCGCCGCCGCATCATCGGCCGCGCCTGTTCACCACCCCTCACCCTGCCCTCTCCCCTGAGGGGAGAGGGGGAATACGGAGACTGCCGTGAAAGCCGCCGTCCTCTACAAGGCCAATACGCCGCTCGAAGTCGTCGATCTCGTGCAGGAGGGCCCCAGGGCCGGCGAAGCCCGGGTCAAGGTCAAGGCCGCCGGCATCTGCCACAGCGACTGGCACATCATGAACGGAGACTGGACGCCCCCGCTGCCTATGGTGCTCGGCCACGAGGCGGCGGGCATCGTCGAGGAGGTCGGCGCGGGCGTCACCAACGTGAAGCCCGGCGACCACATCATCTTCTCGTTCCGGCCCCAGTGCGGGCGCTGCCTCTACTGCTCGATGGGCCGCTCGATCCTGTGCGACGGCCACGCCTCGCCGCGCTGGGGCATGCTCGACGGGACGTACCGCCTGAAGCGCGACGGGCAGGACATCTTCCAGATGGCGCGCATCGGCACCTTCTCCGAGAAGGTGGTGTGCCCGGCCGAGATGCTGGTGCCCATCCGCAAGGAGATGCCGTGGCCCCAGGCCGCGCTGATGGGCTGCTGCGTGCCCACCGGCGTCGGCGCGGTTACCCGCTGCGCTCGGGTGGAGGCGGGCGCGTCCGTGCTCGTCATCGGCTGCGGCGGCGTGGGGCTCAACGTGGTGCAGGGCGCGAAGCTCGCCGGGGCCGGCATCATCGCGGCCGCCGACCTGCTCGACAGCAAGCTCGCCTACGCCAAGGACTTCGGCGCGACCCACACCATCAACGCCAAGAGCGACAACGTGGTGGACCGCGTGCGCGAGCTGACCCAGGGGCGCGGGGTGGACTACGCCTTCGACGCGATCGGCGGCGAGGCGACCACGCTCCAGATCATCGACGCGATCCGGCCGGGCGGCACCGCGGTGATCGTGGGCATGGCCGCGCTCAACGTGCGCGCGCCGATCACGCCCTACAACATGGCGCTGCAGGAGAAGGCGATCAAGGGCACGATGTACGGCTCGGTCCGCCCGAACATCGACTTCCCGAAGCTGGTGGATCTCTACCTCGACGGCCGGCTCAAGATCGACGAGCTGGTCAGCCGCACCTACTCGCTCGACCAGATCAACGAGGGCTTCACCGCGCTGCGGACCGGGCAGGTCGCCCGCGGCGTGGTCGTGTTCAACTGAGCGCCGGGCTCTTCCTGCGCCGGCTGCTGCTGCGGTCGCTGGGGCGGCTCGTCATCCGCCGCCCCGGCGGCCCGATTGCGCCGCCGGTTCCGCTCGAGACCGTCCTGGGCGGCGACGATACGCCGCTCTCGCTGGCCCGGCTCCTTTGTGGCCGCGACGCGGCCGAGCGCCAGGCGATCCTGCCCCGCTACTTCCACCACCGCGGCATCGCGTTCTCGCGTCATCGCTTCGCGCGCCGGGAGGGCGCGGGCGAGACCTACGCGGTGGAGCTCGGCGAGGGCCCACGGGTGCTCGTGGTGTGCGCGCATCACGACGCGGTGCCCGGCAGCCCCGGGGCCAACGACAACGCGGCCGCGGTGGGCATCCTGCTGCACCTGATCCCGCGGCTGCCGGCCCGCATCCCGGCCGGCTGGCGGGTGCGTCTGCTCTTCACCGCGGCGGAGGAGATCGACTACCTGGGCGCGCGAGCCTACGTGGAGGAGGCCTCGCTCGAGGGGATCGCGGGAGTGCTGAGCCTCGAGCTGTGCGGCATCGGCGACGCGGTCGCCCTGTGGGACGCGGGCCCTCCCACTCCGTTCCTCGACACCGTCACCGGCGCCCTCGAGTCGGCCGGCCTGGCTCGCGACGCGGGTCATCACGTGGTGGGCCGCATCCCGGTCTTCGGCAGCGACCACCGGGCGTTCGCGGCGGCGGGCGTGCCCGCCTACGGCTTCACCATGGTACCGGTGGCCCACGCGGAGTCGCTGCGACGTTTCGTGCTGAGCCCGGTGCGCTCTACCTTCCGGAGCCTGATCCGCCGACCGCCCCCGTTTCACACCTACCACACGAGCGGCGATGCCCTCGACACGCTCGAGCCCGCGGCCCTCGCTCGCGCGACGCTCGCGCTCAGCGCGGTGGTCGCGGGCCTGCCGCGGTAAGCCCGGCTACCGCGCGAGCCATCCCGCGAGCGGTTTGACGATCTGCACGTCGCGGCCCCGGGGCCGCCGCCGCACGTAGCTCTTCCCGCACAGCGCGTCGAGGATTCGCGCGCCGAGCGCCCCGCCCAGGTGCGGGCGGCGCTCGGTCCAGTCCAGGCACGCGGTGGCGAACCGCCGCCGCGACGCCCGGGCCGCGTCCACCTCGACGCCGCGCTGCGCGAGCGCCCGCTCTCCCGCCGCGGTGAGCTCGAAGGCGGGCTTGCCCTTCGGACCGGGCCGCAGCCAGCCGCGCTTCCGGATCTCCGCGAGCAGCTCCACTCCCGCGACGCCGGCGAGATGGTCGTAGCACGTGCGCGCGCGCCGGAGCGGGGTGTCCCGCCGTCGCTCGCGACCGGCCTGCGGCGACGGGCGCAGCCCCGCGGCCGGACCGGTCGCGTACAGTGCGTCCAGGAGCGGCTTCACGCGGGCCGCGTCCGCGCGATAGGCGCGATGCCGTCCCATCGCGACCCGGCTGACCAGACCGGCGCCCCGGAGGCGAGCCAGGTGGGTGGAGACGCGGGGCTGCGCGAGCCCGAGACGCGTCCCCAGCTCGCTGACCGTCGCCTCGCCCTCCAGGAGGGCGCCCAGGATCGCGAGGCGGAACGGGTCCCCGAGAACTCCCGCCACCCGCGCCACGTCTTGCATCGCCCGCATCGTGGCGGTAGTATAGCGCGCATACACATATCTCTCTACAGAGATATATAGGAGGACTCCAGATGACCACCCCGAGCATCATGAACGGCGGGCCGATCGCGCTCCGGCTCTCGAGCGATCGGATGATGACCGCCGATCTGTTCCGCCGCCTCACTCGACGGCTCGCCGCGCCGGGCCCGGACCACGCGACGGCGCCGGAGCCGGCGCGCTACACCTATACCCCGCGCAAGGTCCTGCGTCGCGTCCTCGATCACGCGCTCGACCATTTGAACCAGATCGACCAGTGGCGAGCCTGGCAGCGCCACGGGGTGATCCCGACTCCGACCGACGGGTGGGCGTCCTCGACGGTGACACTGCCGGAGGACCGTCTGCCGCTGGCCGACCCGGAGCTCGAGGCGTGGCTCTGGCGCATCGACCAGGCGATTCGCCTCCTGGGCGGGCGCGCGGACGAGCTGACCGACGAGGAGCTCGACTGGGCGCCCCCGGACGGAGACTGGCCCCTGCGCCGCGTGCTCCACCACGTGGCCCGGTGCGAGGGCCTCTACGCCACCGCGCTCGACGAGGCCCCGCCGGAGGATGCCCCCACCAGCTACCAACGCTCCGGGCGACTACTCGAGGCGTGCCTGGAAGCGGCGCGAGACCGCGAGGGCGATCCGTCCGTCGTGTGCGTGAGCCTCTACGGCGTCTTCTATACTCCGCCGGCCGCGGAACGCGAGGTGCTCGACCTCGAGCGCGGTCTGATCGGAGCGCGCCGGGCGGAGGCGGCGCGGTGAAGCCGCCGGCCGACCCGTTCTCGGCGGTCACCCATCCGGATCCCTATCCGTACTATCGCGAGCTAGTGGCCAGCCGCCCGCTCTACCGGGACGACGCCCTGGGACTGTGGGTCGCCGCGAGTGCCGACGCGGTGACCGCGGTGCTGACAAGCCCGCTCGGACGCGTGCGCCCGGCCGCAGAGCCCGTCCCCTCCGCGCTCCTGGGCTCGCCGGCGGCCGACATCTTCGGGCGGCTCGTGCGCATGACCGACGGCCCCGGTCACGGGGTCATGAAGCCGGGGGTGGCGGCCACGATCGATTCGATCGACGCGACCAGAGCCGGGGCCCTCGCCGAGCGGTGGGCCCGGACGCTCACCGCGGGGATCGACCCGCGATCGAGCCCGGCGCAGCTGAACGACTTCACGAACGCGCTCTCCACATACGTGATCGCGAGCCTGCTCGGGGTGCCGGATCATGGGCTCCGGCACGCCGAGCGATGCATCGGTCGGTACGTGAGCGGCGTCTCGCCCGGCGCCGACGTCGAGCGCCTGAAGCGGGGCACGGAGGCCGCGCGGGATCTGATCGACCTCATCGGATCGCCCGTCATCGCGTCGGAGCCCGGCCTGCTCTCCGTCCTGAGCCGGGAGGCGCGGCGGGCCGGCTGCGAGGACGCCGGGGCGATCGTGGCGAACGCGATCGGCTTCATGACCCAGGCCTACGAGGCGACCGCGGGCTTGATCGGCAACACGCTCCTCGCGCTGGCCGGCCGCCCCGAGCTCTCGGCCCGGATTCCAACCGACGCCGGGCTGCTCGACGACGTGATCCGGGAGGTGCTGCGCCACGACCCGCCGGTCCAGAATACCCGCCGCTTCATCGCCGCGGATGGCCGGATCGCGGGCCGGCGCATGACCGCGGGCGACACGGTCTTGGTGGTGCTGGCCGCCGCCAACCACGATGCCGCGGCGAATCCCGAGCCGGAGCGCTTCGACGTCGCGAGAGCGCACCGCCGGACGTTCACCTTCGGGGCCGGGCCCCACGCCTGTCCCGGCGAGCAGCTCGCGATCACGATCGCCCGGGCCGGGATCGAGGGGCTGCTCGCGCGCGGTCTCCCGCTCGGCTCGCTGGCCGGGACGGTGACCTATCGCCCGTCCGCCAACGTGCGCGTCCCGCTCTTCGCGAGCGGGACGGGGTGAGCTAGCGGAGCACCGCGAGCTTCTTGCGCTCGATCAGCTCGAAGTCGATCTGGGCGCCCAGGCCCGGCGCGGTGGGCGCGCGCACCATGCCGTGCGAGTCCACCTCGATGTCGGCGACCAGGCCGTACTTCTGCGCCTCCGCGGGCAGCAGCACCTCGAAGAACTCGCAGTTCCGGATCGCCATCGCCACGTGCAGGTTGGCCACGTTGTTGAGCGAATTCCCCCCGTGGTGGATCTCGAAGTTCATGTGGAAGCCCTCGGCGAGGTGAGCCGTCTTCAGCAGCGCCGAGATCCCTCCCTTGACCGCCACGTCGCCCCGCAGGAAGTCGGTCGCGCGGGCCACCAGCCAGGGCGCGTAGGCGGTGAAGCCGCCCGGGGAGTACTCGGTGGCCAGGATCGGGATCGACAGGTGCTGCTTGAGCTTGACGTAGTTGTAGAGATCGTCGTCCGCGAGCGGATCCTCGTACCAGTAGTAGCCGAGCCGCTCGATGGCGCGGCCGACCCGGATCGCGGCCGGATAGTCATAGGCCCAGGTCGAGTCGAGCATGAGCGTGAAGGCGTCGCCCACCATGCTCCGCACCGCCTCGCAGATCTCGATGTCGACCCGCGGATCGGTGGGCGGGTGGATCTTGTACGCGGTCCACCCGGAGGCCTTGAAGCGCGCCGCCTCTTCCGCGTAGGCCTGCTTGGACTGCAGCACCGCGGAGCTCGCGTAGGCGGGTAGACGGTCCCGGTAGGTGCCGAGCAGCCGGTGGATGGGCAGCCCCGCCACCTTGCCCGCGATGTCCCACAGGGCCACGTCCACCGCGCCGATGGCGCGCCAGGTGGTGTGCCGGCTGCGGGAGAGGAGCGCCTGATAGAGGCGCTCCCGCTCGAGCGGGTCCTGGTCCATCACGAGGGGCTTGAGCGCGCTCATCAGGGACTCGGCGTCGAACTGAGCGCCGCGGCTGGCCGAGCCCAGGAAGGCGTGGCCCTCGAGGCCCTCGTCGGTGCGCAGCGCGAGGAGGCCCAGCTGGCTCTGGCCGCCGAACTTTCCGGTGTGCCGACCGTAGGTCGTGGCCGGGATGTTTTCCCACGCGAACAACGTGAGGGTGACGTCGGTGATCTTCACGAGGCTCCTTCCCCGCCCGCGGGCCGGGCTGTCGACGTTGTCCCGAGCGTACACTGATTCCGGCGAGCCGATTCTGCTAGATTGAGGCCGTGAAGCCGAGCCCGCGTCCCGCCCCCGCGCTGCCGCGAGACGGTGTGGTGCGACTCTTCCGCGATCGCGGCGGGCGCAACGGCAAGACGGTCACCGTGATCCGCGGGCTTCCCGAGCGCGGCGCCGCCCTCGAGGCCCGGGTCGCCCTGATGAAGCGGCTGTGCGGAGCGGGCGGCACGCTCAAGGACGACGCGATCGAGATCCAGGGCGACCACCGCGAGCGACTGGCCGAGCACCTCCGCGCCGCCGGCTACATCGTCAAGCTCGCCGGGGGCTAGTCGACCTCCTTGAGCCGCAGCACCTCGGGGCGCCCGTCCATGAACTCGCCCATCTTCCGCCCGAGCGCCTTGAAGTAGTCGGTGCCGCGGTGGGCCTCCACCGCCGCCTGGTCCGCGTAGCGCTCCATGAAGACGTAGGTCAGGGGCGCCTCCGCCCGGTGCAGCGCGTACAGCCGGCAGCCCGGCTCACTGGCGGTGACCTTGGCCACCAGCTCCTTGGCCACGGCCTCGAACTGCTGCTCCATACCCGGCTTCACCTTGATCGTCGCGACGATGCCCAGCATCGGGAACCTCCCGCGGCACGCCCGGTGGCGCCCGCTGTTCGTGGAATGACAACCTCCGGCCACAATACAACCAAATTTTGTAGCGCTCGGGCCCCAACTCGGGGCCGTTACGAGGTACAACGTACAATATAATCGGCTATTTACACAGAGTGTCACCCCTGGAACGCGTCTTGCTCCTAGGCCGGGCATGAGAACCCAAGATCGCGTACACGGGACCCGGGAAGCCGCCGCCAGGCAGCACATCAACGATCCGCACCCGCCCGAGGTCCGGCGTCGCCGGGGCCGGCCCAAGGGTAGCACCGGCATCAGCCGGCGCCATCCCGACTCGCTGCTAGCCGCAGAGATCGCGAAGTCGCCGCTCGCCACGGTGTACGCCAGCCCGGACGGCGAGCTCTATCATGCGGTCTGCAAGACCGCGCTCGAGTTCCAGGGCCGCCGCGCCCAGCTGGAGTTCGACTTCTACTGCCTGCGCTGCATGGAGCACGTGGCGCTTCCCCAGTTCGCGCTGAGCCGCATCCGCTTCGACATGCCGCGGCCGGCCGACGTCGTGCTCCCGGACTGGGCCACCAGCATCGTCGCCTACCAGTAAGTCCGGCGGGGCGCGGTCCGCTCAGCGCGTCCCGCCGTCTGCCGTCGCCCGCTCGATCCCGGCCACGACGGTGATCCGGGCGAAGCACCGCGACAGGCTCCTCGGCCTGGCCGCAGGGCAACCCTCCTCCCACGCCGCGCACGCGTCGTCCACCACGATCACCTGAACGTCCCGCTCCGCCGCGTGCCGCGCCGAGCTCTCCGCGCCGGCGTCGGTCAGCACGCCGGTGATGACCAGCGTCTCGATCCTCCCCACCCGTAGCTCCTCGGCCGGCCGGGTCGACGTGAAGACGTTGTCAAGGTCGCGAGCCCGTGCCAGCATGCGCCGGTGCTCATCGAAGATCCCGACGACCCGCGGGTCGCCGATTACCGCGCGGTGGGCCAAGGCCGGGGCGACGGGCCCTTCCTCTGCGAGGGCCGCCTGCTGGTCCGCCGGCTGCTCACCGGCTCGCGCTACCGGGTGCGCTCGGTCCTCGCCACCGCGCCCGTGCTCGAGGATCTCCGCGACGTCCTCGGGCCGACACCACCGCCGGTCTTCGTCGCGTCGAGCGCGATGATCCGCTCGATCTTCGGCTTCAACTTCCACCGCGGCTGCCTGGCGCTCGGCGAGCGGCCGGAGCGGCCGACCTCCCCCGAGTCCGTGATCGAGCCGGCGAGGCCGCGGGTCGTGGTCGGGCTCGACGAGGTGACCGACCCCGACAACGTGGGCGCGATCTTCCGCAACGCGGCCGCCTTCGGGGCCGGCGGCGTCCTGCTCTCCGCGGGCTGCGCCGATCCCCTGTACCGCAAGGCCATCCGCGTCTCGATGGGCGGGACCCTGTCCACCCCGTTCGCGCGCACGGAGTGGGGCACCGCGCTCGCGGCGCTTCGCCGAGCCGGCTACATCCTGGTCGCGCTCAGCCCGGATCCGCGCGCGGAGGCCATCGGCGCGGTCGCGGAGCGGCTCGCGACCCGCCGGCTCGCGCTGATCGTGGGCGCGGAAGGCGCCGGGCTCGGCGAGCTGACCCGCGAGACCGCCGATCTCCACGTCCGCATCCCGATGGCGCCGGGCGTGGACTCGCTGAACGTGGCCACCGCGTGCGGCATCGCGCTCCACCGCCTGGCCGGCAGCGGTATCATGGGCGGCGAACTCCCATGATCCGCATCGGCACCTCCGGCTACAACTATCCCGAGTGGCGGGGCACCTTCTATCCCGAGAAGTTCCCGACCGGCAAGATGCTCCCCTACTACGCCGAGCGGTTCTCCACCGTGGAGATCAACTACACCTTTTACCGCATGCCCAACGCCAAGACGGTGGCGGGGTGGGTCGCCGAGACGCCCCCCGGCTTCTCGTTCACGCTGAAGGCGCCGCAGCGGATCACCCACTTCGCGAGGCTCAGGGACATCGGCGATCCGCTGCGCTACTTCCTCGACACCGCGGCGGGCCTCGGCCCGAAGCTCGGGACCGTGCTCTTCCAGCTCCCGCCCAACTTCAAGAAGGATCTGGACCGCCTGGGCGGGCTCCTGGATCAGCTACCGGGCGGCCTACGCTGCGCCTTCGAGTTCCGTCACGAGAGCTGGCTCGACGCCTCGGTGTACGCGCGGCTGCGGGCGGCCAACACGGCCCTCTGCGTGGCCGACACCGGGGACGCGACAACGCCGATGGAGCCCACCGCCGATTGGGGCTACCTGCGGCTGCGCGACCAGGGCTACACCGAGCCCGATCTCGCGGAGTGGGCGGGCAAGATCCAGGCGCTCGGCCGCACGTGGCGGGACACGTTCGTGTACTTCAAGCACGAGGCGGCCGGGACCGGCCCCGCCTTCGCCCGCCAGCTGGAGGCGCTGCTCCCGCGCTGACCGCTGCTCCCGCCGGGGTCGGGCGGGCCTGGATGCGCTCGATCGCGGCGGCCATGTCGATGCCCTCGCCGAGCACCGGGGCGAGTGGGTCGGCGATCTTCTCGAAGCGCGCCGCGATCGTCTTCAGGTTGAAGCGCGCCGGATCCAGGCGCGGGGTCACCTCGCGCCACTCGAGCGGGCACGAGGCGGGCGCGCCCGGCAGCGGCCGCAGCGAGAACGGGGCCACGATGGTCTGCCCGTGCCCGTTCTGCCCGAAGTCGATGTAGACCTTGCCTCCGCGATCCCGGAGCGGCCGCGCCACCGTGGAGATCTCGGGCTCGGCCTCGACGCCCAGGACCGCAAGCAGGCGCGCGAAGGTGCGCGCCTGCTCGTAGGTGTAGCGCGCGCCCAGAGGCAGCAGGATGTGCAGCCCGGTCGCGCCGGACGTCTTCACGTAGCTCGGCAGGGCGAGGTCGTCCAGGATGCGGCGGAGCGCGAGGGCCACCCGCACCACGTCGGTGAAGGGGGCGCCCTTCGGGTCGAGATCCAGCACGAGCCAGTCCGGCCGCTCGAGCGACGGGACGCGCGAGGCCCAGCAGTGGATGGGGATCGCCGCGCTGTTGGCCACGTAGCGCAGCATCTCCACGTCGTCCACCACCAGGTAGGCGATGTCCCGCTCGGTGTCGCGCGAGTAGATGCGCTCCGTCCGTACCCACGCCGGGGCGAACTCGGGGGCGTCCTTCTGATAGAAGGACTTCCCGGCGATACCGTCGGGAAAGCGGGTCAGCACCAGGGGCCGGTCGCGCAGGTAGGGCAGCATCCACGCTGCGATGCGCTCGTAGTACTCGATGAGGTCCGCCTTCGTGTACCCCTCCGCGGGCCAGAAGACCTTGCGGAGGTTGGTGGGCTTGAGGCGCGGCCCCGGGTCGGGCGCGGCCACCGGCGCGGGGGTCGGCGTCGCCTCGGGCCCGCCCGGCGGGCCGGGATCGACCGGCTCCGCCGTCTCCCGCCGGCAATCCTCCGGCTTCCGGTCGTCGCGCAGGCCGAGGAACGTCGGATGGCGGAGACCGCCGTCCTCCGTCCAATCGGTGAAGCGTACCTCGCAGACCAGGCGCGGCTCCACCCAGTGGTGCCCGCGCCCGGCGGGGACCGCGCCCGCCTCGAACGGGGGCGTCGCGCGGGCGAGAGGGCGGAGCCGCGCCCAGATCGCGGCGAGGCCGGCCTGGTCGAAGCCGGTGCCCACCTTCGAGACGTAGACGAGGCGCCGCGCCGCCGCGGGCCCGTCGTAGAGGCCCAGGTGCAGCGCGCCAAAGTGTCCGCGCGCCCCCTGCGGATCGGTATAGCCGCCGATCACGAACTCCTGCCGCTTCTGGCACTTGATCTTGATCCAGTCGCGCGTGCGCCCACCCGAATAGAGGCTGCGCGCCTTCTTGGCCACGATGCCCTCGAGCCGCTGCGCGGACGCCGCCTCGAAGAACGCGCGCCCCTCCCCCGCGACGTGGTCGCCGTAGCGCACCGGTCCGAGCGGCGGTACCAGGAGTCGCAGGCACTCCTTGCGCTCGACGAGCGGCCGGCGCCGCAAGTCGCGATCGTCGAGCACGAGGCAGTCGAAGAAGACCCCCACCGCGGGCTGGCGGCGGGCGGCCAGCTCGACGTCCCGCGGGTCGGTGAGCGCCATGCGGGGCTGCAGGCGCTGGAAGCTCGGCCGGCCCGCGTCGTCCAGCGCCACGATCTCGCCGTCGATCACGAAGCGATCGATCGGCAGCGCACGGAGCCCGCGCACCACCTCCGGATAGCGCGAGGTGGCGTCCTGCCCGCTCCGCCCGTACAGGGTCACCCGCTCGCCCCGACGGTCCGCCAGCACCCGCACCCCGTCGTACTTGATCTCGTAGAGCCAGGCCGGATCGGAGAAGGGCCGCTCGGCGAGCGTGGCCAGCGTGAAGGGCTGAGCCCTCGCGTCCACCTCGCCCCGCGGTGCCCCCAGCGCCTCGAGGCGGGCGCGCACCGCGGCCAGGCGCGCCGGGCGATCGGCCATCTCCTCCACCGTGAGCCCGGAGACGACCGACTGTGGATAGCGCTCGATCAGCTCGGTGGCCGTCGACGGCAGCGCGGCGCCGTCGGCCTTCTTCAGGAGCAGCCAGTCGCGGTCCTTGCCCGACATCCGCGCGAGGGTCCAGCGCCCGCGCATCTTGTAGCCGAAGATCTCCACCTCGAGCTTGCCGCGCGCGAGCTGGTCGAGGGGATCCGTCGGCTTGGTGGACCGGTACCAGCCGTAGTCCCACACGATGACCGAGCCCGCGCCGTAGTTGCCGGCCGGGATGACCCCCTCGAAATCGCCGTACTCGATCGGGTGGTCCTCGACGTGGACCGCGAGACGCTTCTCCTCCGCGTGGCCCGACGGCCCCTTGGGTACCGCCCAGCTCTTCAGCACCCCGTCCATCTCGAGGCGCAGGTCGTAGTGCAGGCGCCGCGCGGCGTGCTTCTGCACCACGAACAGTCGCCCGCCCGCGGGCAGACGCCCGCCGAAAGGCTCGGGGGTGCGATCCGGATCGCGCTTCTTGCGATAGGTCTCGAGCGGCGGCGGGCGCTCGCCGCCGAGCGAGTCCGGCACAATCCCTCGCCCCTTCGCGGCGGGCTCACCCCTATCCGGTGCGGTCGCCATCGGAGACTTGGAGCATAGCCGCCCCGGTGGTACTGTGCAAAGTCTCACGGCCATGGCTCCTCATTCCATCGGCTCCGGCACGATTTCCTTCGGGCTGGTCTCCATCCCGGTCAAGCTCTACACCGCCGCGTCGGGCGGCGGGGTCAGCTTCAATCTGCTGCACGCCAAGTGCGGCAGCCGCATCAAGCAGCAGACGTTCTGCCCGGTGTGCAACGAGGTCGTGGAGCGCGGGGCGCTCGTGAAGGGCTACGAGTTCCAGAAGGAGCAGTACGTCCGCTTCACGGACGAGGAGCTGAAGTCGCTCGAGGGCGAGGCGTCGAAGGTCATCGACATCGCGGAGTTCGTGCCGCTTCCCTCGGTGGACCCGATCTACTTCGAGAAGACCTACTACCTCGGCCCCGACAAGGGAGGCGAGAAGCCGTACCGTCTTCTCGCCGACGCGATGGCCAAGAGCGACCGGGTCGCGCTCGCCACCTTCGTGATGCGCGGCAAGGAGAGCCTCGTCCTCATCCGCCCCGCCCAGGACGGCCTGATGCTGCACACGATGTACTTCGCCGACGAGGTGCGCGACTTCGGCGAGATCGAGAAGGGCAAGTCGGTGAAGCTGCGCGACGGCGAGCTCGAGCTGGCCGAGCGGCTGATCGGCGAGCTGTCGCACGACGAGTTCAAGCCCGAGCAGTACCAGGACGACTACCGCAACCGCGTGCTCGAGATGGTGACCTCCAAGGTGGAGGGCAAGGAGATCACCGCCGCGGCGCCCGAGGCCCAGCGGGCCCAGGTGATCGACCTGATGGACGCCCTCAAGCAGAGCCTCGCCAAGCGTGGCGGCGACGACGAGCGGCCGGCCGGGGCGGGCGCGCCCGTCTCCAAGAAGCCGCCGGCCAAGGCGCCCAAGCGCGCCGCCGCGTCCGACAAGGACAGGAAGGCGCAAGCCGGCCGGAAATGACCGCCTTCTCCACCCACGAGGTGGCGAAGATCCTCGGTCTGCCGGACTCCAAGGTTCGCTTCTGCGCGCGGGCCGCCCTGCTCACGCCCCGCCGCGGTCCCGACCGTCGGCTGCGGTGGTCCTTCCAGGATCTACTCCTGCTCAAGACCACGCGTGGCCTGCTCGAAGCCCGCGTGCCCGCGCGACGCATCCGTCGCATGCTGGCCTCGCTGAGGCGCCAGCTGCCCGGCGATCAGGCGCTCTCGAGCGTCAGCATCTACGCGGACGGCCGCCGGGTCGTGGCCTGGGACGGCACCGCACGCTGGCAGCCCGACTCCGGCCAGTTCCTCTTCAGCTTCGACGCGTACGCAGTGGCTGGCCCGACGACCGCGGCTCCCGCCCGGCCGGCGGCCGCGACCCCACCCGAGCCGCCGGCCCGAACCGCGGGGGAATGGTTCGATCTCGGCTGCGAGCTCGAGCCGGCCTCACCCGGCGAGGCGCGCCACGCCTACGCGCAGGCCCTCGCGCTCGACCCGGGCCTGGCCGACGCGCACGTCAACCTGGGACGCCTCCACCACGCCGCCGGCGAGACCGCGCGGGCCGAGACCCACTACCGCGCCGCGATCCAGCACGCGCCGGGCGATGCGATCGCGCACTTCAACCTGGGCGGGCTGCTCGAGGAGATCGGCCGGACCGACGAAGCGGTCGCGTCATACCATCGGGCCCTTGCCGCCGATCCCGACTTCGCCGACGCGCACTACAACCTGGGCCTGCTGTTCGACGCGCTGGGCCGGCGGCCGGCGGCGATGACCCACCTCCGGGCCGCCCGCCGCCTGTACGCCCGCCGCTCCGCCTGATTCCGGCCCACCGACCGCCAATCCCGGATTCGGCCGGACGGCTGACATCCGGCGTCAGATCTGACGCTCTGGACAGCCTCCTCGTGGTGTAAATTCAACTAGTTATGCGCCTGGCAACTCCATTGCATGATCTCCTGCTCGCTGGCCCGCACTCATACCAAGAGCACTCTTACCAAGAGGAGATCGCAATGAGGACATTGATCGGATGGACCGTGGGCGCCGCGTGCGCGACCATCATCGTGACCGGCCTTTCCGCGCTTCCCGCCCCCGCCCAGGAAACCAAGAGCGACCGGCGCGAGATCCGGCAGGACACCCGCGAGATCCGAGGCGACCGCAAGGAGGTCGCCAAGGACACGAAGGAGGTCCGCGGCGACTACAAGGACGTCCAGGCCTCCCGCCAGCAGCTCCGCGAGGCCTACAAGTCGGGCGATCCCGCGGCCATCAAGGCGGCCCGCGAGAGCTACCAGAAGAGCCGCGGCGCCCTGCGCGGGGATGTGAAGGACCGCCGTCAGGACGTGCGCGATCTTCACCAGGACAAGCAGGATCGCCGCGAGGACGTGCGTGACCTCCACGAGGACCAGCGGCAGGTGCGCGCCCGCCAGGCCAAGTAGACCGCACGATCCGGAGAGACCAGGGGGAGCGGCCCATCGGGCCCTCCCCTTTTTTTCGTCCAGGCGCCGCTAGCTCACGTCTGGATGGCGCCCGTGCCAGTCGGTCCGCGACTGGTAGGCGCACGCGGCGGCCAGGACGGTGTGCTCCTCCCACGCCCGCCCCATGAACTGCAGGCTGGTCGGCAGCCCGCGCGGACCGAACCCGTTCGGCACCGCCACCGCGGGCAGCCCGGCCCCGTTGCCGACCGCGCCCATCACGTCGCGGGCGGTGCCGCGGATGGCGCTGCGTACCTGGCCGTCTAGCGGGGCCGCCTCGGCGGCGCGGCCCGGGGCCACCAGCGCGTCGAGCGGGGCGAGCACGCGATCGACCTCGCGCGCCATCACCCCGCGCAGGCGCAGGGCCTTCAGGTAGTCCTTGGCCAGGATTGCGTCGCGCGCGTAGGCGGTGTAGCGGTCCTCGGGGGCGGTGAGGCCGCGGATCGCTCCGCTCTCGATCAGGTCCTCGAACGCGCTGGCCGCCTCCGCGAAGAGGATCGTCCGGGTGATGTCGTCGTAGGGCAGATCCGGCAGTGCGACCTCCTCGACGGTGCCGATCTGCCGCAGCACGCCGAGCGAGCGGTCGAAGCTCTCGCGCACCGCGTCCTCGCAGCCGTCGGTGACCCCTCGCAGCACCCCGAACCGGAAGCGCCGCCCCGCCGGTCCGGCGGGCTCGTGGTGAAACGGCCGATCGACCGTGGTCGGGTCCGCCGGATCACGGCCCGCGATCGCCTCGAGCACGAGCCCGCAGTCGTCCGCGGTGAGGGCGAGCGGTCCCAGCTTGTCGAGCGTCCAGCAGAGCGCCATCGCGCCGTGCCGGCTCACCCGGCCGTAGGTCGGGCGCAGGCCGGCGACGCCGCAGTTGCCCGCGGGCGAGAGGATGGAGCCCCACGTCTCCGAGCCGATCGCGAACGGCACCAGCCCCGCCGCGACCGCCGAGCCCGAGCCGCTCGACGAGCCGCCGCTCCAGGCGTCACGGCTCCACGGGTTGACCCCGGGGCCGGTGAACGCGGCGTTCGGCTGGCGGTAGCCCATGCCGCCGGCCAGCTCCACCATCGCGAGCTTGGCGCAGAGCACCGCGCCCGCCTCCTCGAGCCTCCGGATCGCGGTGGCGTCGAAGTCGAACACCCGGTCCTTGAACGGCGCCGCGCCCCACGTGGTCGGGATGCCGCCCGAGGTGGCGAGGAGGTCCTTGGCGCCGTACGGGATGCCGTGGAGCGGTCCGCGGTAGCGGCCGGCCGCGATCTCGCCCTCCGCGCGCCGCGCCTGCTCGAGAGCGCGGGCGCGCGTGATCGTGACCACCGCGTTGTAGCGCGGGCCCAGGCGCTCCAGCCGGTCGAGGAAGGTCTCGGCCAGCGCGACCGGGGAGAGACGTCGCTCGCGGACCAGCTCGCCGAGCCGTCGCACCGGGGTGAAGACGACGTCCTCGGATCTCACGGAATCGACCGGTAGGCGGCGAAGGACTGGCCCGGCTCGTCGGCACTGGTGAGGCGCACCGCGCGGAGCGCGTGCGCGGCCTGCACGATGCCCTCGATGGCGGTGCGGATCCCATCGAGCTCTTCCGCGCTCAGCCGGCTGCCGTAGCGCTCGCGCACCAGCGCGAGCATGGTGTCCACCTCCGCGCGGATCGCCTCGGGCTCGCTCATCGCGCGGGCATTCTAGCGGAGACGCGGGTCGAGCGCATCCCGGAGTCCGTCGCCCAGGAGGTTGAAGCCGAGCACCGCGAGGAAGATCGCGAGGCCCGGCAGGGCGGCCACGTGAGGCGCCACGTTCATGTACTGTCGGCTGCTGGAGAGCATGCTGCCCCAGTCGGACGTGGGCGGCTGCACGCCCAGGCCCAGGAACGAGAGCCCGGCCAGCGCGGTGATCATCCCGCCCACGTTCAGGGTGACCGCCACGATCAGCGGCGCCAGGCAGTTGCGCAGGACGTGGGTGAGCGACAGGCGCAGCTCGGAGACGCCCAGAGCCCGCGCGGCCTCCACGTACTCGGTCTGCTTCACCGCCAGCACGGTGGCCCGCACGATGCGGCCGTAAAACGGGATGTTCACGATGGCGACGGCCACCATGCCGTTGACCAGGCCCGGGCCCAGGGTCGCGATGATCGCGATGGCGAGCAGGAAGTACGGGAAGGCCATCAGGGTGTCGATCGAGCGCATGACCACCTGGTCCACCCAGCGGCCCACGAACCCGGCCAGCAAGCCCAACCCCGAGCCGGCCGCAGCCGCGAGCGCGGTGGCGGCCAGGCCCACCACCAGCGAGGTGCGGGCTCCGTAGAGTAGCCGGCTCAGCAGGTCGCGCCCGAACTCGTCGGTGCCGAGTACGTGCCCGGCGGTGAGCGGCCGCGCGAGCCGGCGCGCGGTATCGATGGTGTCCGGATCGTGGGGCGCGAGCAGCGGGGCGAGCGTCGCGGCGATGCCCAGCACCACGACCAGCCCGAGGCCGAACACCGCGCTGCCGCTCTTGCGGAACATGCGGGCGGCCTCCGCGAGGCTCGAGCGGCCCACGG
>JBGQHJ010000110.1:0-16856 GCA_041497895.1 Methylomirabilia bacterium | reverse complement strand
CGTGCGCTCGACGACCGTGATCTGCCCGTCGGCATTCGCTGGGGCGTGGGCGGCGCCATCGCCCAGAAGTTCGCCCGGGAGGGCTTCGCGGTCGTGCTGACCACCCGGCATGCCGCCAACGCGGAGGCGCTCCAGCAGGCCATCCGCGGGCAGGGCGGCGAAAGCCTGATCGTCGAGCTGGACCTGGTGTCGGAGGCGTCGATCTCGAAGGCGTTCGCCACGATTCGAGAGCAGGTCGGCGACCCGGAGGTCCTGGTTTACAACGCGGGCTACCTCGAGGGGCGTGACCTCCCGCCCGACAAGGAGCTGCTGGAGCATATTCCGGTCGAGATCCTCGAAACCGCGCAGCACATCGCGAGCCGCGGACCGTTCCTGGTCGCCAAGGAGGTCCTGCCCGCCATGCGCAAGCGGGGAGCCGGCTCGTTCCTCATCTCCAACAACTCGTCGTCCCTGCGCGGACGCAAGCGGCTCACCGGGCAATCGCTCTATTATCCGCGCGTGATGATGCGCACGCTGGCGCAGGTGCTCACCGAGGAGTACTCCGAGCACGGGGTGCACGTGGCCAACGTCGTGATCGACGGTCTCATCGACTCGCCGGGGACCCGCGCGCTGCCGAGGGCCCAGAAGCAGCCGGAGATCGTGATGAACCCGGTGAAGATCGCGGAGGCGTTCTACTACCTCCACACCCAGGACCGGTCCTGCTGGACGCACGAGCTCCAGCTGACGCCGTTCTCGACCAAGCCGAGCTTCTAGGCCGGCCGATAGGATATAGTCGAAAGACATGCGCGACCGCATGCGGGACCAGAGGGTCTTCTACGGCTGGTGGGTGGTGGGAGCCTTCTCGGTGACCACCTTCATGTCGACCGGGGTACGCCACGCGGTCGGTCCGTTCCTCAAGCCGATCGTGGCCGACCTGGGCCTCGACCGGGCCAGCTTCTCGGCGGTGATCGCGCTGAGCCTGTTCCTCTACGGGGTGTTCATGCCGCTGGCCGGCATGGCGCTGGACCGCTTCAGCGTGCGGGTGGTCACCTCGGCCGGCACGCTGCTCCTGGTGGCCTCGCTGATCCTGACCGCGATGGTGCGCAACGTCTGGGAGTTCACCGCGGTCTACGGCGTGCTGGTGCCGCTCGGGCTTGCCGGGACCGGCCCGGTGATCGCCTCCGGAGTCGTCGCGCGCTGGTTCAGCCGGCGGCGGGGCACCGCGCTCTCGGTGCTCGGCAGCGCGTCGATGACCGGGATGAGCCTGCTCGTCCCGGCGGTGACGTGGCTCGTCGTCACCACCGGCTGGCGTACCACGTACGTGGTGATCGCGGGGCTGATCCTGGCGATCTCGCTGCCGCTCTGTCTCTGGGTGATGCGCGACTCCCCCGAGTCGATCGGCCTCCACGCGGACGGCGCCGCGCCGGTGGCCGGCACCGCGGCCGCCTCCGTCGAGCGGGTGACCACGGGCGAGGCGCTCAGGACGCTCGCCTTCTGGCAGCTCGCGGGCTCCTTCTTCACCTGCGGCTTCTCGATGACCCTGCTCTCCGCGCACGGCATCCCGATGCTCACCGATCACGGCTACACCCCGATGGTCGCCTCGTGGGCCCTGGGCGTGCTCGGGGGCTCGAGCATCGCGTTCACGGTCATGCTGGGCGCGCTGTCCGATCGGTTCGGGCGCCGGCCGGTGCTGGCCGGGATCTACGCGGGCCGCATCTTCATCTTCACCGGGCTCTTCCTCATCCGCGACAACCCGGGCGCCCTCATGGTGATCGCGGCCCTGGGCGGGATCACCCTGGCCGGCACCGGCTCGATGACCTCGGCGCTGACCGCCGACATCTACGGCCGCTTCTCGGTCAGCTCGGTCTTCGGGCTGATCTTCCTGGTGCACCAGACCGGAGCGGCGCTCGGCTCGTGGCTGGCCGGGGCCATGTTCGAGATGACCGGCGGCTACGGCCCGGCGTACGTACTAGCCTGCGGCCTCCTGGCGGTCGCCGCGGTGGTCGCGCTCAACATCGACAAGGGCGCGCGTCGCATCTGGCGCGCCGCCACCGTCTCCGCCTCGAGCTAGTTCCCGGGCCTCACGCGCTCAGCGCGAAGCCCTCGTAGCCCTTCTCGGCGACCTCGTCGCACTTCTGCCGGTACACGCCCACCCCGCCGATGTAGGGCATGAACACGCGCGGCTTGCCCGGGATGTTCGCGCCCATGTACCACGAGGGCGCGAGCGGGTAGAGGGTCATGTGGCCGACCTCGTTGACGTGCCGGACCCACGCCTCCTGCGCCTCCGCGGTCGCCTCGATGGTGGCGAGGCCGCGCCCGCGCAGGTGGGCCACGCAGTCCGCGATCCAGTCCACGTGCTGCTCGATCGACACGATCATGTTGCTGAGCACCGACGGGCTGCCGGGCCCCGTGATCGTGAACAGGTTGGGGAAGCCCGCGATGGTCAGGCCCAGGTAGGTGCGCGGGCCGCCGGCCCACTCCGCGTCGAGCCGCCGGCCGCCCCGGCCGCGGATGTCGATGTTGAGCAGCGCGCCGGTCATCGCGTCGAAGCCGGTGGCGAAGACCAGATCGTCCACCGCGTACTCGACGCCGCCGGTGCGCACGCCCCGGGGGGTGATGGTCTCGATCGGGGTGCTCCGCACATCCACCAGGGTCACGTTGTCCCGGTTGAAGGTCGCGTAGTAGCCGGTGTCCACGCAGAGCCGCTTGGTGCCGAGGGGATAGCTCTGGGGGCAGAGCAGGTCGGCGACCTTGGGGTCGCGCACGATCGCGCGGATCTTCGTCCGGAAGAACTCGGCCGCGGTGTGGTTGGCCTCGCGGCTGGTGAGCAGATCGGTGTACGCGGCCGAGAAGCCGAGGCCGCCGCGACTCCAGCGCCTCTCGTACTCGCGCTCCCGCTCCTCGGCCGGGACGGCCAGCGCGGAGTCGCCGCTGCGGTCGATCACGAAGCCCACGCGGGACTCGCGGGCCTGGCGCCGGAAGTCCGCGTACTCCGCCTTGATCCGCCGCTCGTACTCGGGATCGAGGGGCGCGTTCTGGGCCGGCATGCTGTAGTTCGGCGTGCGCTGGAACACGTAGAGGTGCGCGGCCTGCTTCGCGATGATCGGGATCGACTGGATCGCGGAGGAGCCGGTGCCGATGACGCCGACGCGCCGGCGGGTGAAGTCGACCCCCTCGTGGGGCCACCGCCCGGTGTGGTACCACTTGCCCTCGAACGACGCGAGGCCCTTGAAGTCCGGCACCTGGGCGTCGGAGAGGCAGCCGGTGGCCATGACGCAGAACCGGGCCGAGACGCGGTCGCCGCGGTCGGTCTCCACCGTCCAGCGGCCGGTCGCCTCGTCGAAGATGGCGCTGGTCACCCGCGTCTCGAACTGGATGTCCCGGCGCAGGTCGAACCGGTCGGCCACGTGGTTGGCGTACTCGAGGATCTCGGGCTGGGCCGAGTAGCGCTCGGTCCAGTGCCACTCCTGCTGCAGCTCGTCCGAGAACGAGTAGGAGTAGTCCATGCTCTCGACGTCGCAGCGCGCGCCCGGGTAGCGGTTCCAGTACCAGGTGCCGCCGACACCCTTGCCCGCCTCGAACACCCGGGCGGTGAGCCCGAGCCCCCGCAGCCGGTGGAGCATGTACATCCCGGCGAATCCCGCCCCGACGATGACCGCGTCGAGCATCACGCCTCCTCGTGAACCGGCACCACGTAGGGCCCCTCGGGCACGAAGGCCACGTGGGGATCCCGCTGGCGCGCCATGCTCTCCGCCACCGCGGCGGACAGGTCGTGGAGGCGCTCGACCCCGGTCAGCCCCGAGGCGATCGCGTCGAGGCCGTCGGTGTAGAGGCGTACCCGCCCGACCCGCATCGGCTTGAGCTGCATCTGGGTCTGCCACTCGTCGATGTCGGCGTGAGGCTTGCCCGCGATGCTGGCCGCGAAGCCCTCCGCCCCCAGGTCGACCAGGCGCCGCTGCGCCTCCACATAGTGCTTCGAGCCCAGCCCCTCCGAGCAGGCCGAGGCCACGATCAGCTCGCCGCCCGGCTCCAGGATGTCGAGCGGCCCCACCATGCTCTTCACGGTCTGGTAGTAGGTCCGGTCGAGCGGATAGCCGGCCGCGCTCGTGACCACGGTGCGGAAGCGGCGCGGCACCCCCACCTGGGCGTATTCCCGGGCAAAATTCACCGCCTGGAGATGGCTCTCGACGATCTCGCCGAAGTTCACGAAGGCGAGCCGGCGCTGGTCGTCGATCACGGTGTTGAGCGCGAGCGCGCCCCCCAGCATCGCCACGATGGCGAGCTGCTCCTCGTGGAGCGGGTTGCCGTCGAGCACGCAGTTGGCCGCGCGCGGGTGCGCCATGAAGGCCGCGTTGTGGAAGGTGGTGATGGTCTCGGCGTGGGCCACCCCGGGGGCGATCACCTTGCGCCCGCCCGACCAGCCGGCCATGAAGTGCGGCTCCACCAGGCCGGTGGCGATCTTGAGATCGGCCTCCACCAGCCGGCGGTCGAGGCGGACCACCGTACCGCGGCCGGGCGTCCGGCCGAGCGAGACGTGGTCGCGGTCCACGGTGGCGTCGTGATTGGCCACCGTCACCGTGTCGAGCACCCACGGGTCGCCGACCAGCTCGGCGAGCTCCGCGCCCTCGTTGGGCCGGTGAAGACCGGTGGCGATCAGCACCGTGATGCCCGCGCGCGGCACCCCCGCTTCGAGGAGGGTCCGGATCAGCGCGGGCAGGAAGAGGCCGTTCGGCACCGGCCGGGTGATGTCGCAGATCAGGATGCACGCGGAGCGCCTGCCGCGCGCCAGCTCGGCGAGCGGCGGGACGCCGACGGGCTCGGCCAGCACGCGCCGCACCGCGTCCGCGGGATCGACCAGCACCGGCATCGCGCGCTTCTCGATGACGGTGGGCACACAGCCGCGCGGCGGGGTCACCGGCAGCGTGCCGCGGCCGTAGAGGAGGGGAATCACCGCCGGAGTGGTCGCGTCCGCCATGGCCTTCGAGTATGCCACGGCGGACGCGGCTCAGGGCATCACGGCCAGGGGCGGCAGGCCCATCTCCCGGGTGCACCCGCCGAACCACTCGATCACTTCGCGATGGAGCGGGATCCCGTGGGCCCGGCGATGCTCGACTTCTTCCGCCTCGGAGAGGCCCGGATAGAGCACGCGCTCCTGGCCCGGCGCGGGCGCCGCGGTGCGCAGGGTCCGCAGCATCTCGTCCATCGTGTCCTTGAAGCGGTCGAGGTCGGTGAAGGCCTTGATGTCGTAGGCCGCGAACTGGTTCTTCGAGCCACTGGTCGGGTCGAGCATGGTGGGCAGCGCGCCGGCGAGCAGGGTCGACAGCACCTCCGCCATCATCGCGAAGCCGTAGCCCTTGTGCGAGCCCTGCTCGCGGGTGCCGCCGAGGGGAGCCTGGTAGAAGTCCTCGCGGTCGAAGACCGGCTTCTCCTCCATGATCGGGGTGCCCTCCTTGTCGGTGACCCAGCCCGGCAGGAGCGGCGAGCCGATCCGCATGGCGAGCCGGATCT
The DNA here is from genome assembly GCA_041497895.1 of Methylomirabilia bacterium. GTDB lineage: Bacteria > Methylomirabilota > Methylomirabilia > Rokubacteriales > CSP1-6 > CAMLFJ01. The sequence goes on along the minus strand of JBGQHJ010000110.1, from coordinate 11,369 downwards.
TGTTGCCCGCGATGGCCGAGGTGGCCGCGTCGAAGAGCAGCGGCGCTTCCCGCCGCGCCGGGGCGGCCAGCGCGATGGGATTGGTGCCGAGCAGGGGCTTGGCGCCGAAGGTGGGGACCACGTGCAGGCCGGCCGCGGTGAAGCACACCCCGACCATGTCCTCGCGCGCGGCCTGCATCGCGAAGTGCCCGATCGCGCCGAAGTGCCCGCTGTTGTAAACCGTCACCACCCCGACGCCGACCCGGCGCGCCTTCTCGATGGCCAGGCGCATCGCCTTCGGCCCCACGATGATGCCGAGCCGCTTGCCCGCGTCGATCACCGCGATGGCGGGCGCCTCGCGCTCGATCCGCCAGCCCGGCCGGGGGTCGAGCTTGCCCGCCCGGTAGTCGCGGACGTAGGCGCGCAGCATGTTGGACACGCCGTGGGTCTCGACCCCGCGCAGGTCGGTCGTGGTGAGCACGTCGGCGGCGTCCGCCGCGTCCTCCGGGCTCACGCCGAGCTTCTCGAAGATCCGGGTGACGGCCTCGCGGAGAGCCGCCTCCGACACCCGGACCTGGTCCTTCTCCGGCACCTTGAAGCGCTCGAGGATCATGGGGTCGCTCCTCCCGTCCCGGAATCCTAGCCGATTGCATAGGCCCGCGGGCGTGCTAGATTTCCAGGCGGGAGGACACCGCCATGCTCGGACTGGGATTGGCCTCGTCGCACGCCCCCATGATGTTCCAGAAGGCGCAGTACTGGCCCAAGGTCGTGGACCGGATCCCCAAGGTGGCCCGGGAGCACCTCCCGCAGAGCGCCCGGCTGGAGATCGCGACGCCCAGCATCATCGAGGGCCACATCCAGAAGATCGAGGCCGCCTTCGCGGTGCTGCGCGAGCAGGTGAAGGCCTACCGGCCGGACGTGCTGCTCATGATCGGCGACGACCAGGGCGACATGTTCGACGACGCCAACAACCCGACCTTCTCGATCTATACCGGGGAGGAGCCCATCTGGGGCCGGAGCGCGCGCGACCCCATGACGACGCCGCCGCAGGAGCGGACCAAGCTGGTCTTCCCCCAGCACGCGGAGATGGCCCGCTACCTCCTGAAGGGCCTGATCAAGCGCGGCTTCGACGTCGCCAACGTGGGGAAGTTCGATCCGCGCGGCAACCCGGCCCGCGGCGTCTCGCACATGGTGTCGAACCTGGTGCCCGAGGTCGACCCGGAGCTCCGCATCCCGCTGGTCTGCGTCTTCCTCAACGAGTACTTCCCGCCCCTGCCCAGCGCGGCCCGCTGCGCGCGCCTCGGCGAGGCGATCGCCGACGTGCTGCGCGACGGGCCGGAGCGCATCGCGATCTACGCCTCGGGCGGCCTGTCTCACTTCCCGGGCATGTTCAACGCGGGCTGGATCGACCAGCCGCTCGACCGCTGGATCCTCGAGCGCCTGGAGCGCAACGACCTCGAAGCGCTCGAGCACCTGTTCACCTTCGACTCCGACGCGATGCGCTCGGGCACCGGCGAGGTGCGCGCGTGGATCAGCGTGGCCGCGGCGATGAACCGGCCGGCCAAGTTCGTGGAGTACACCGCGGCCCACTGCACCCAGACCGGCTGCGGGTTCGTCTACTGGCCGGCATGAGCGGCAACCGCGCGCTGCCCCTGGCGCGCTTCACCGTGCTCGATCTGACCCGGGCGCGGGCGGGCCCGACCTGCGTCCGGCAGCTGGTGGACTGGGGCGCCCGCGCGATCAAGATCGAGATGCCGGGTGGGCGCTCGGGCGACGGCATGGGCGGCAACCGCCACGGGTTCGACTTCCAGAACCTGCACCGCGGCAAGGAGGCCCTCACGCTGAACCTGCGCGAGCCCGAGGGCGTGGTCATCTTCAAGCGGCTGGCGCAGGACGCGGACATCGTGGTCGAGAACTACCGCCCCGACGTCAAGCGGCGGCTCGGCATCGACTACGAGAGCCTGCGCCCGCTGAACCCGCGCCTCATCTACGGCAGCATCTCGGGCTTCGGCCAGAGCGGACCCTATCGCGACCGGCCCGGCGTGGACCAGATCGCGCAGGGCATGGGCGGCCTCATGTCGATCACCGGCATCCCGGGGCAGGGACCGGTGCGGGTCGGCATCCCGATCGCGGATCTCTGCTCGGGCATCCTGCTGGCGCAGGGCATCCTGGTGGCCCTGATCGAGCGCGAGAGCACCGGGCAGGGGAAGTGGGTGCACACCTCGCTGCTCGAGGCGATGCTCTCCATGCTCGACTTCCAGGCCTCGCGCTGGCTCATGAGCGGCGAGATCCCGCCCCAGGCCGGCAACAACCATCCCACCGGCATTCCCACCGGCGTCTTCGAGACCAGCGACGGCCACATCAACATCGCGGCGTCCGGCGACGAGCTCTACGAGCGGTTCTGCCGCGCCATCGAGCGCCCCGACCTGCGGACCGACCCGCGGTTCGCCACCTCGAAGGCCCGCTCCACCAACCGTGACGTGCTGATGGAGGTCCTGATGCCGGTCACCCGGCAGAAGGACAGCGCGAGCTGGGTCCGCATCCTGAACGAGGCGGGTGTGCCGTGCGGGCCCATCTACCGGATCGACGAGGCCTTCGCCGATCCCCAGGTGAAGCACCTCGAGATGGCGCAGCCGGTGCATTCGCCCGCGCTCGGCGACCTCACGATCCTCGGCCACCCGGTCTCGCACGGGCCCCGGCGCAATCCCATCCGCGGCGCCGCGCCCGAGCTGGGGCAGGACAACGAGGCCATCCTCGGCTCGCTGGGCTACGAGCGGGACCAGATCGCGGATCTCGCCAAGCGCGGCATCATCTGACCGCCGCCGGGGCGCACCCATGCTGATCGTCGACGCGCAGGTCCACATCTGGGCCAAGCACAAGCCCACGAACGCGAACCACCGCCAGGTCGAGACCTACTCCGCGGACGATCTGCTGGCCGAGATGGACGAGGCGGGTGTCCACGCCGCGGTCATCCACCCGCCCGCGTCGTGGGACCCGGACTCGAACGAGCTGGCGGAGGAGGCGGCCCGCCGCCACCCGGACCGGCTCGCGATCCTCGGCAATTTCCCGCTCGACGCCCCCGCCAGCCGTGGCCTGGTCGACGGCTGGACGAAGCGGCCGGGGATGCTCGGCCTGCGCTTCGCCCTGCTGCAGCCGCATCAGCGCACGTGGCCGACCGACGGCACCATGGATTGGCTCTGGCCCGCGGCCGAGCGCGCGGGCCTGCCGATCGCCCTCCTCGCCGCGACCTATCTGCCGACGGTGGGCCGGATCGCCGAGCGGTACCCGCGCCTCAAGCTCATCGTCGACCACCTCGGCCGACCCTCCGGCACCAAGGCCGACGCGGCGTGGGCCAACCTGCCCGAGATGCTGGCGCTCGCCACGCATCCCAACGTCGCGATCAAGGCCACCGGGGCGCCGAGCTACTCGAGCGCGCCCTATCCCTACCGGAACATCCACGACCACCTGCGCCGCATCCACGACGCCTTCGGGCCCGAGCGGATGTTCTGGGGCACCGACATCACCCGCATGCCGTGCCCGTGGCGGCAGTGCGTGAGCCTGTTCACCGAGGAGCTGCCGTGGCTCGGCGGGCGCGACCTGGAGCTGGTCATGGGTCGCGCGGTGTGTGACTGGCTCGGCTGGCCGCTGCCTCGCCGCTGATCCCAAGGAGCCGACCATGCCCGTCCACTACGACAAGCGCGGTCCCATCGGCATCGTCACCCTGAGCCGGCCGGCGGCGCGCAACGCGTGGGGCCCCGATTTCAACGAGGGCCTCGCGCGGCACTTCGCGGAGATGGAAGACGACGACGAGATCCGCTGCGCGATCCTGACCGGCGACGAGGCGGGCGGCGCCTTCTCGGCCGGCGCGAACCTGAAGGATCCGAAGACCCACACCTCCGCGTCGGCCGCCGCCTTCATCAAGAGCATCGCCAAGCGGCGCGAGCGCGCCTTCGAGGTGATGGGGGCCTTCCCGAAGCCGCTGGTCGGCGCGGTCAACGGGTACGCGGTCGGCATCGGCTGCATCGTGACCTTCTGCTGCGATCTGCTGGTGGCCTCGGAGCGCGCGGAGTGGCGGCTGCCGCAGGTGGGGCTCGGGATCCTGCCCGCCTACGGCGGCGCGCCCCGCCTGGCCCGCTGGGTCGGGCAGGGCCACGCCATGCGACTGACCCTCGGCTTCCCGCTCGGCGCCGCGGAGGCGTACCGGATCGGGCTCGCCCAGTGGCTGGTGCCTCACGAGCACGTCATGGACCAGGCGCTCGAGGTGGCCACCCACCTGGCCGCGCTACCGCCGCTGGCCGCGCGCCTCGGCAAGGAGTCGCTGCTCCGCGGCCTCGACTCCGCCAACCTTGCGGACGCCGCGCTGGTCGATCTCTACCGGTTCGCCACCCTCGAGCTCACCGAGGACAAGGCGGAGGGCCACGCCGCCTGGCGCGAGAAGCGCCGCCCGGCCTTCAGGGGGCGCTGATCATGACGACCGAGCCGGACGCAGTGGTGGCCCGTCGCGCCGAGGCTCTCGATCCGGCGCACGGTCAGGTGGCGCGGGTGGTGATCCGGGACGGACTGGTCGGGGCTGGCCGGGTGGGCGCGCTGGCCTTCGGCGCGCTGGCGCTCGGGGCCTTCGCGATCGGCGCGCTGGCGATCGGGCGACTGGTGGTCCGAAGCCTGAAGCTCGGGCGGGGCGAGATCCGCTCGCTGAAGATCGCCGACCTCGAGGTCGGGACCCTCCGCGTGGGTCGGATCACGAAGCCGGACGCGCCCGAGAAGTGAACCCGTCACCCTGCCCTCTCCCCTGAGGGGAGAGGGTGGGGTGACGGGAGACGGTGGGGTGAGGGGTCTCGCGCCGGCCCAGCTCGTAGATATTGATGTCCTTGACGCGCAGGTGGGTGGTCCGCCACGGCGGCCAGCTCACCCGCCGCCGGCTCCGGGCGACCGTGAAGCCGCTGCGCCGGAACGCGCCGCGCAGCTTGCGCTGTACCACCCAGCCCGGGTCGGCCAGCAGCGCGATGCCGCCCACGCGCAGGGTGCGCATCAGCGCGGTGCCGATCGCCGGCCACTCCAGGTCGTCGTAGACCACGTCCCCGCCCACGACCAGGTCGTAGGCGTCCGGCTCGACCCGGTGGCCGCCGTGGTTCCAGTCGCCGCCGATGGTGCGGGCCGGGGCGAGGCCGTTGCGGCGACAGTTCCGGCGGACCGCGGCGAGGGCGCCGGCCTCGCGGTCGAGGAAGGTCACGCGCGCCCCCAGCCGGCCGCAGACGATCCCGACCAGGCCGACCCCGCAGCCGAGGTCGAGGACATCGCGGTCCCGCAGGCCCTCGGGGCCGAAGCGCTCCACGATGTAGGAGGCCAGGCCGACCCCGGCCGGCCAGACGCGGCGCCAGTACGTCCGCGTCGACAGCTTCAGAAGACCCACCGACGACATCTCCTCGATGGAGACGGTCCCGATCGGATCGAGCGCGAACGCGCGTAGCACTAGGGCGGAGTCTACCGCACGTTGCTCCGCTCGTCGCGGAGGTTTATGCTCGGCGCGTTCGATTCGACCCCCGTCATCCCGCAGGTCGCCCAAGGAGGCGCGCATGGCTCTCTCGGTCGGGTTCATCGGTGTCGGCAACATGGGCAATCCAATGGCGGCCAACGTGCTGAAGGCCGGGTTCCCGATGACGGTCTTCGACATGAACCCCAAGGCGATGGCGAACCTGGTGGAGGGTGGCGCCCGGCGCGCCGACTCGGCGCAGGCGGTGGTCGACGCCTCCGAGGTCGTCCTGACCTCGCTGCCCGCCTCCCCCGACGTGGAGGCCATCTACCTCGAGCCGGGCGGGCTGGTGGAGCGGGCCAAGCCGGGCACCATCCTGATCGACCTGTCGAGCGTGCTGCCCTCGACGCCCCGGAAGATCGAGCCCAGGGCCCGGGCGCGTGGCGTGCACTTCCTGGAGGCGCCGGTGAGCGGGGGCGTCACCGGGGCGCGCGCGGCCACCCTGGCGATCATGGTCGGGGGCGACAAGGCGGCGCTCTCCCGGGCCGAGCCGGTCCTGCGCGCCATGGGTCCCAACATCTTCCACGTGGGGCCGGCCGGGGCGGGCAACACCGTGAAGGCCATCAACAACATGATGGCCTGCGTGAACAGCGCCGCGATGATGGAGGGCTTCATCCTGGGCGTGAAGGCGGGGCTCGACCCCATGACCATCTACGAGGTGGTCAAGGCGAGCAGCGGCGGCAGCAAGGCCATCGAGCGCATCCCGCGGGCCCTGATCCCGCGCGACTTCGAGCCGGGCTTCAAGGTGACGCTCATGAACAAGGACCTCGAGACCTTCCACACCATCGCCAAGGAGCTCCACGTGCCGGTGACCTTCTCCAACCTGGCCCAGCACTACCAGCAGGCCGCGCTGGCCGCCGGACTCGGCGAGCAGGACACGAGCGTGGTCTTCACGATCATCGAGCGCCTGGCCGGCATGAAGGCGCCGGCCCCGCGATGAGCTCGATGAAGTACGGACTGCACGGCGTCAACCTCAACACCTGCGCCTATCCCGACGCGGCGGCGCGTCTCGGCCGCGCCGCCGAGGCCGCGGGCTTCGAGTCGCTCTGGGTGGCCGACCACGTGGTGCTGCCCGACCCGCCGGTGCCCGGGCGGCCGATGGCGCCGGACATGCGGCTGCTCGACCCGGTGGTGGCGCTGACCTTCCTGGCTGCCCACACCAGGAGCATCCGGCTCGGCACCGGGGTCATCATCCTGCCCCAGCGCCAGGCCCTGGTCCTGGCCAAGCAGCTCGCCTCGCTCGACGTGCTCTCGAACGGCCGGCTCATCTTCGGGCTGGGGGTCGGCTGGTGCGAGCCGGAGATGCGCTCGGTGGGGGCGCCGTTCAAGGAGCGGGGGCGCGTCTCCGACGACTACCTGGCCTCGATGCGCGCGGTGTGGACGCAGCCGAAGCCGGCGCACCACGGGCCCTACGTGTCGTTCGAGGCCGTCCAGGCCATGCCCCGGCCGGTGCAGACGCCGATCCCGATCGTGGTGGGCGGCGGGACCCCACCGGCCTATCGCCGCGCGGTGGCGCAGGGCCACGGCTGGTACGGCTTCGGCCTCGACGTGGCGGAGGCTCGCAAGCGCGTGGGCGCGCTCCAGCAGGCGGCCTCGCAGGTCAAGCGGCCGCCGGAGCTGGGTCCGCTCGAGATCAGCATCACGCCCCCCGGCTACGACGTGCCCGACCGGGCGACGATCGAGGCCTACGCGGCGGCCGGCGTCCACCGGCTGATCCTTCGCCCGCAGCCCACGCTGGACGCCTCCGCGCTCGAGCGCTTCGCCACCGAGACCGGGCGGGCGCTCGGGCTCGCGGCCTGATCGGGGAGACCACGATGAGCGCACGGAAAGCGACGAAGCCGGCGGGCGGCAAGGCGGCGGGCCAGGCGAAGAACCCCTACGGCTACCCCTTCTGGGAGTGGGTGGCCCGCGAGGATCCGGAGTACGTGCGAGCGCGGCAGCCACTGAGCGAGCTGTCGATCGGGGAGGGCAAGGAGCTCTCGGTGAAGTACCGCGAGATGGTGATCATCGGGATCCTCGCCTTCCGCGGCCGCAAGGACGGCGTGATCGCCCACATGCGCCGCGCCATCGACCACGGCGCGACCAAGCGCGAGCTGCTCGAGGCGATCCAGTCCGCCGCGGTGCCGGGGGGCGGCCCCGCGTTCAGCACCGGGGCCCAGGCCCTGATGCAGCTCGACCAGGAAGGGGCGTTCAAGGCGGCGCGCTAGGGCCGGCTACACCTCGAGCGTGCCCTCCGTCACCGGCGCGCAGCGGCCGCCGACCCGCACGCGCGTGACCGAGCCGGCGCGCTTCTCGGCGCTGAGCGAGAGCAGGCTCGGCCGGCCCATCTCCACGCCCTGCCGCACCTCGAGGGCGAGGCGCGCGTCGGGCCCGGGCTCGAGCTGCGTCAGCAGCGCGATGAGCGCCCCGTTGGCGCTGCCGGTGGCCGGGTCCTCCATGATGCCGCCGAGCGGCGCGAACATGCGCGCCCGCAGGTCGGCGCCGTCGGACCGGCCAGCCATCCGGGCATAGAGGAAGAGCGAGAACCAGCCGGCCTCGGACGGATGATGGCGCGCGGCCACGGTGAACGCGGCCAGGTCGGGCCGCGCCGCCCCGATCGCGTCGATCCCCACCTCCGCCACCACGAACGCCAGCCCCACCGAGGCCACGACGGGCTCGTGGCGGGCGGTCAGCACCGCGTCCGGCGCGAGGCCGACGCACTCCGCGACGACTGCCGCGGGGACGGTCGCCCCCAGGGTGAGCGGCTGCGGCGCGGTCAGGACGGCGCCGGTGGTCCGGCCGCCCCCGTCGCGCAGGAGGTCCACCGGGACGAGCCCGGCCCCCTCCTCGAAGAGCAGCGTCGACCCGAGCGGCCGGCCGCTCCGCTCGGCGAGCCGCGCGACCACGAAGGCGGTGCCCACGTTCGGATGGCCGGCGAACGGGACCTCGCGCCGCGGGGTGAAGATCCGGACCCGCGCGGTGTGGGCCGGGTCCTCGGGCGGGAGCACGAAGGTCGACTCCGAGTAGCCGAACTCCGCGGCGATGGCCTGCATCTGCTCGGGGCCGAGCCCGCGCGCATCGGTCACCACCGCGAGCGGGTTGCCCGCGAAGGCGCGCTCGGTGAAGACGTCGACCGTGACGTAGGGGTGGGTGGACATCGCGCGCGGCTACAGGCGCAGCAGGGCTTCGAGGTTGCGCCAGAGGATCTGCTCCTTCTCCTCCGCGGTCACGCTCGCGAGGCCCTGCAGCCAGGTGACCGGCGAGGGGTGCCACGGCACGAAGGGCCAGTCGCTGCCCAGCACCACGCGATCGGCTCCCACCTGATCGAGCAGGAAGCGCAGCGCCGCCTCGCTGCCCACCACCGTGTCGTAGTAGAGGCGGCGCTGGTAGCTGCTGGGCGGCTCGGGGATGTGCGCCCGCGCGGCCGGTGTCCCCCGCCAGCCGCGGTCGAGCCGCCCCATCGCGTGGCAGGCCGGCCCGCCGCCGTGGGCGATGCAGGCCTTGAGATCGGGACAGGACTCGAGGATGCCGCCCAGGATCAGGATGGCGACGACGATGGCGTCCTCGACGATGACACCCAGGCTGTTGGCGAGCCCGTAGCGGCCCGCGCGCTCGGTCATGAAGTTGTGCTGCGGCTGCGGGTGGAAGAACAGCACGGCCCCCAGCGCCTCCGCGGCCTTGAACAGCGCGAGGAAGCGGGGCTCATCCCAGTTCTCCCCGTTCACGACCGTGTCGAGCTCGGCACCCTTGAGACCGAGCACCGTGACCGCGCGCTCGAGCTCGTCGATGGCGGCCCGCACGTCCTGGACCGGCAGCGTGGCCAGGCCCGCGAACCGGGTGGGCCACTGCCGGGTCATGGCGGCGATCTCGTCGTTGACCTCGCGCGCCAGCGCCAGGCCCTGCGCCGGATCCAGGTGATAGCCGAAGAGCGGGGTGTGGATGGAGATCACCTGCATGTCCACACCCTGCGCGTCCATGTCCTGGATCCGCTCCTCGGGCGTGAGGCGCACCTTGGGCGAGGTGAAGCCGGTGCGCTTGCCGTTGGTGCCCAGGAAGGTGCCGAGCCCCTCGCCGGGCTCGTGCCGGAAGCCGTACCAGACGCGGCCCGCCTCGGTGGCCTGCCAGAGCGAGCGCGGCACCAGGTGCGCGTGGATGTCGATGGTCCTCATGCGGGATCCCCCGTACATGAACAGCCGGTTGACTTATTTACATCGTAAATATACAGTGTCAATCCATTGAGGCACCGAGACCCGGCCGATCCCAGCACGGCACGAGGAGGCAAGCGATGAGCGTGACGACCGACGCATTGCAGGCGCAGCAGGACGAGACCACGAGCGGCTATCACCAGTCCTGGTTCCCGGTGGCCCTCGCGAGCGAGGTGCCCGCCGCCGGTCCCGTGGGCCGGGACTTCCTGGGCACGCGGGTCGTGGTCTATCGGGACGCGGCCGGCCGGCCGGTGGTGCAGGGAGCCTACTGCCCGCACCTGGGGGCCGACCTCTCGGTGGGCCAGGTGGTGGACGGCCAGATCCGCTGCGCCTATCACCACTGGCGCTTCGACTGCGCGGGGACGTGCGTCGACATTCCCGCCGGCGACCGGATCCCGAAGGGGGCCCGGATCCCGACCTACCCGAGCGCGGAAGCGTGGGGGCTCGTCTGGGCCTTCAACGGGGTGGCTCCGACCTTCCCGGTGCCCGGCATTCCCGGCGCCGAGGAGCGCGAGCTGATCTGCGAGGCCCACCTCCGGGGGACGCGCGCGGTCGACCCGTGGGTCTCGATCTCGAACGGCGTCGACTTTCAGCACCTGCACACGCTGCACGGCATTCCCGCGGTCGAGCCGGACGCGGTGCGCGTCGGGCCGCACGCCATCGAGTACCGCATCGAGTCGCCTCATTTCGTCCAGCATGGTCGCATCACCGGCGTGAACACGTTCGCACAATACCTGGCCCTGGCCGGCGAGGAGGCGTTCATGCTCTTCTCCGGCGCGCCGATCGCGCACGGTCAGACCAGGGGATTCTACGCCTACGGGGTGCGGGACGACGGGACCGGGCGGGACGGGGTCGCCGCGCGGCTCGAGACCCTGCGTGGCTTCGTGCAGCGGCTGCTCGCGGAGGACGCCCCGGTGCTGGACACGATCCGGTTCCGCCCGCGCCTGCTGGTGGCCTCCGACCGGCACCTCGCGCGCTTCTTCAAGTACGTGCGCGAGTTCCCGCGGGCGGCTCCGCCGGAGGCCTGACCCGTGCCGAGGAGCCTGTCGGCGGAGCAGGTGGAGGACTTCCGCGCGCGGCTCTGCGAGGTGGCGCAGCACCGGTTCGCCACCCAGGGGCGCGACGCGGTCACCATGCGCCAGCTCGCGGACGCGCTCGGCTGCAGCCCGATGACGCCCTATCGCTACTTCCGCAACAAGGACGAGATCCTGGCCGCGGTGCGCACCGCCGCCTTCGACCGCTTCGCGGAGGCGCTCGAGGAGGCGGCCGCGCAGGCGCGCGGCGATCTACGCGCCGCGGGCCAGGCGGTCGGCCAGGCCTACGTCCGCTTCGCGCTCGGTGACCCCGACGCCTACCGGCTCATGTTCGACGTGGCGCAGCCCGACCCGGAGCGCTATCCGGAGCTCGGGCGCGCCAGCACGCGGGCACGGCGCACCATGAGCGCGGCGCTCGAGGCGCTGGTGAAGGCGGGCGTCTTCCACGGCGATTCGGAGCTGCTCGGGCTGGCCTTCTGGTCCGCGATGCACGGGCTGGTCATGCTGCATCTGGCCGGCAAGCTGCCCGCCGATCGCGCCTTCGAGACCGTCCGGAGCGAGCTGATGCGGCTCCTGATCACCGGGGCGAGGAGTGCGGTATGAGCGTCCTGCTCTCGCTCTCGCCGTTCCTGGTCTTCTTCG
>JBGQHJ010000109.1:0-17186 GCA_041497895.1 Methylomirabilia bacterium | reverse complement strand
CGCCCTTGACCACCTCGGGCAGGTTCACCAGGGCGAAGACGGGCCCGTCGAGCTCGGTGAAGTAGGGGGCGAGCGACGCGCGCTCCTCGGCGGTGAAGGTCTCCACGGCGGTCATCCTAGCATGCGGGCACCCCGCCAATTCGCTTGCCCCCATCCACGTCTTCCCCTAGCCTATCGCCGAACCGCGGGACGGTCTGACGCCCGCCAGGAAGGAGCAGCCGATGGCTCGGCGGGCCGGCCCCGGGAAAACGAAGCCGAAGAGCGCGCGTCCCCCCGCTGCGCGATCCGGGGCGCGCCGGGCGCCCTCCCGTCTCGAGCTGGAGCGCCGTCTCGCCGAGGCGCTCGAGCAGCAGGCCGCCACCGCCGAGATCCTGAGCGCGATCAGCCGGGCGGGCGGCGACCTCGAACCGGTGATGCAAACCGTCGCGGAGAGCGCCGCGCGCCTCTGCGACGCGAGCGACGCCCAGATCTTCCGGTTCGACGGGGCCGCCTTCCACCTGGCCGCGTCCCACGGTCCACTGGGACCGGCCCGGACGGGGCCGGTGACCCGCGGCTCGGTGGCCGGCCGGGCGGTGATCGATCGGCAGACCATCCACATCAGCGACGTCGACGGCGCGGGCGTCCACGAGTTCCCCGACAGCATGGCCTGGCGCATGGGCCGGCGCACCGTGCTCGCCGAGCCGCTACTCCGCGACGGGGCCCCGATCGGGGTGATCCTGATCCGCCGGATGGAGCTGCGACCGTTCTCCGACCGCCAGCTCGCCCTGCTCAAGGCGTTCGCGGCCCAGGCGGTCATCGCGATAGAAAATGTGCGCCTGTACACGGAGCTGCAGGCCCGCAACCAGACGCTGAGCCAGGCGCTCGAGCAGCAGACCGCCACCGCCAACATCCTGAACGTGATCAGCGCCTCCCCGACCGATCTGCAGCCGGTGCTGGACGCGGTGGTCGAGAGCGCCGCCCGCTTCTGCGGCGCCACCGACGCCTCCTTGTTCCGGCTCGACGGCGACCGACTGCGCGGCGACGCGCACCACGGCCCGGTGCACCAGCCGCCCGACTTCCAGCTCCCACTCGCGCGCGGCTCGGTCGGTGGCCGCACCGTGCTCGAGCGGCAGACCATCCACGTCGCGGATCTCCAGGCGGAGACCGACGAGTTCCCCGAGGCCAGCGCGAACGCGCGGACCTTCGGCTTCCGCACCACGCTGAGCGTGCCGCTCGTGCGGGAGGGCACCCCGATCGGGGTCATCCAGCTCCGGCGCGCCGAGATGAGCCCGTTCACCGACAAGCAGATCACCCTGCTCCAGACCTTCGCGGACCAGGCGGTGATCGCGATCGAGAACGTCCGCCTCTTCACCGAGCTGCAGGAGAAGAATCGGGCCCTGACCGAGGCTCACGGGCGGGTCACCGAGGCGCTGGAGCAGCAGACCGCGACCAGCGAGATCCTGAACACCATCGCGCGGGCCCAGACCGACGCGCAGCCGGTGTTCGACACCATCATCCGGAGCGCCACCAGCCTCTGCGGGGCGGCGTTCGGGACCTTCTACCGCTTCGACGGGCAGCTCATCACCCTGGGGGCCCACCACCGACTCACCGAGATCGAGCTCGAGACCAGCCGGCGGGTCTTCCCGCGACCCGCCGCGCGCGACACCGCGGTCGGCCGCGCGGTGGTGGACGCGCGCGTCGTCCACATCGTCGACGTGCGGGAGGACCCGGACTACGGGGTGGCCTCGGTCCAGGACGCGCTCGGGTACCGCACCGTTCTCGCGGTTCCCCTCCTCCGCGACGACCGGCCGATCGGCATCCTCGCGATGTGGCGGCGTGAGGTGAGGGCGTTCTCGGACAACCAGGTCGCCCTGCTCCAGACCTTCGCGGACCAAGCGGTGATCGCGATCGAGAACACCCGCCTCTTCACCGAGCTCGAGACCCGCAACCGGGAGCTGACCGACAGCCTCACCCAGCAGACCGCCACCGCCGAGATCCTGCGCGTGATCAGCAGCTCGCCCGCGGATCTGCAGCCGGTGCTCGGCACGGTGGTGGAGAGCGCGGCCCGTTACTGCGGCGCCCACGACGCGCAGATCTGGCAGCGCGACGGCGACGGCCTCCGTCTGGTGGCCCATCACGGTCCGCTCGCCTCCCCGATGGGGCGGGTGATCCCGATCGTGCCCGAGACCATGTTCGGCCGCTGCGTGCTGGAGCGACGCGCGATCCACGTGCCGGACATCCTCGCCGCGGCCACGGAGTTCCCCCGCACGGCAGACTTTGCCCGACGGCTCGGCTTCCGGACCTCGCTGACCGTGCCGATGATGCGCGAGGGGGCCGCGATCGGCACCCTCCAGCTCCGCCGCGGCGAGGTGAGGCCATTCACCGACAAGCAGGTCGCCCTGCTGCACACCTTCGCGGACCAGGCGGTGATCGCGATCGAGAACGTCCGGCTGTTCAAGGAGCTGGAGGCCCGGACCGCCGACCTGACCCGGTCGGTCGAGCAGCTCACCGCGCTGGGCGAGGTCGGCCGCGCGGTCGGCTCCACCCTCGACCTCGCGACCGTGCTGACCACCATCGTCTCCCGCGCGGTCGAGCTCTCCGGTCTCGACGGAGGGGTGGTCTTCGAGTACGACGAGGCCGTCGAGGAGTTCGTCCACCGGGCCGCCGCCGAGACCGGCGGCGCCCTCGCGGCGGCCCGGCGCAGCCTCCGGATCGCGAAGGGCGAGGGCGCGATCGGACGGACCGCGGTCACCCGGGAGCCCGTGCAGGTGCCCGACATCACGGCCCCGGGCGCCTACGAAAGCCGGGTGCGCGAGAACCTGATCGCCTCCGGCATCCGGGCCGTCCTGGCCATGCCGATGGCCCATCACGACCGGCTCGTCGGATGCATCACGGTGACGCGCAACCGTCCCGGCGAGTTTCCGGCCGAGACGGTCGACCTGCTGCGCGCGTTCGCCGCCCAGTCGGCCCTCGCGATCCAGAACGCGCGCCTGTTCAGCGAGATCGAGGACAAGAGCCGGCTGCTCGAGGCGGCGAGCCGCCACAAGTCCGAGTTCCTCGCCAACATGTCGCACGAGCTCCGGACTCCCCTCAACGCGGTCATCGGGTTCTCCGAGGTGCTGCTCCAGCGGATGTTCGGCGAGCTCAGCGACAAGCAGGAGGAGTACCTCAAGGACATCTACGCCTCCGGCCAGCATCTGCTCTCCCTGATCAACGACATCCTGGATCTCTCCAAGATCGAGGCCGGCCGCATGGAGCTGGCCCTCGCCGACTTCGACCTGCCCGGCGCCGTCGAGAACGTCCTGATCCTGATGCGGGAGCGGGCCGCCCGCCGCGGGATCACCCTCGCGCGCACGGTCGACGAGGATCTCGGAACGGTCCTCGCCGACGAGCGCAAGGTGAAGCAGGTGCTCCTCAACCTGCTCTCCAACGCGCTGAAGTTCACCCCGGAGGGCGGGCGCATCGACGTGCGCGCCGGCCCGCGGGACGGCGTGGTCGAGATCGCGGTGACCGACACCGGGATCGGCATCGCCCCCGAGGACCACGAGGCGGTGTTCGAGGAGTTCCGCCAGGTGGGCACCGCGAGCCGCAGCGTGGAGGGCACCGGCCTCGGGCTGGCCCTGTCGCGCAAGTTCGTCGCGCTCCACGGCGGGCGGATCTGGGTGGAGAGCACGGTCGGCCGCGGCGCGACCTTCACCTTCACCCTACCGCTCGCCGGCCCGCCCGGGGCCTCGCCCGTAGAGGAGGCGTGAGCCAGCCTCCGCCCTTCTTCGTCGCCGACGGCGACCGCTTCGTCCCCTCCCCGTCGGCGCGCGGGCCGTGGAGCGCGCGGCATCAGCACGGCGGCCCCCCGGCCGCGCTCCTCGCCCGCGCGTTCGCGCGCAAGGCCGGACCCGGCGCCCAGGTCGCGCGCCTGACCTTCGACTTCCTGCGCCCGGTGCCGCTGGCCCCGCTGACCGTCGCCACCCGCGTCGTCCGCACGGGGGCGAAGGTCCACCGCCTCGCGGGCACCGTCCTCGCGCAGGATGGCGCCGCCCTGATCGAGGCGACGTGTCTCGTCGTGCGGGTGGCCTCGAACCGCGTCGCCGTCCCGCTCGAGACGTGGGCGGGCCCGGCGCCTCCCGCGCAGAGCGCGCCCTTCGAGCTGCCGCTCATGTCGGGCGACGAGGGATATCACCGCGCGGTGGAGTGGCGGATCGCGAAAGGGACCTGGGGACGAGGGCCGGTCGCGGCGTGGCTCCGGCTGCGCATTCCGCTCGTCGAGGGCGAGACGCCGACCCCGCTCGAATGCCTCGTCGCCGTCGCCGATTCGGCGAGCGGCATCGCGGTCGCGGTCGATCCGGCCCGCGCGACGTTCGTGAACGGGGACCTGACGATCGCGCTGCATCGTCTCCCGGTCGGCGAGTGGACGTGTCTCGACGCGGCGACGACCGCGGAGAGCCACCGCGTCGGCCTGACGCGGGCGCGGTTGTGGGACACGACCGGCCTGGTGGGGCGCTCGCTCCAGACACTCCTGCTCGAGCCGCGCGCCGGCGTCGGCTGATCGACGCGCGACCTCTCGATTCGTTGACTGGTCGTCTGGTCTGATCCATAATCCGCGCCATGCGTTCGTCCGGATGGCTCGTCGGTCTGCTCGCTCTCGTCCTCGTGACCGGCTGCATCTCGGTCAAGTTCGGCCGCGACTTCCCGTCTCCCGAGGATGGATGGATCGTGAAGGGCAAGACCGATCGGTACGGGCTCGTGCGCATGTTCGGCGATCCGGTCCAGATCGGCATCGACAACGGCGATCCCACGTGGCGCTGGTTCTACGGCCAGCGCGACTCCACCGCCGAGACGAGCAAGGACCTCACGGTGCGCTTCGGCGCCGACGGGGTCGTCAAGTCCTACTCGTTCACCTCGAGCTTCCCCGACGACCTGCGGCGGCTCGACGACCCGAAGCGGGTCAAATAACCTCGACCAGCCAGGAGGCCTCCATGCCCAACATCACCGTCCAGTGGTACGCCGGACGCACCGACCAGCAGAAGCGCGAGATCGTGGCCGCCATCACCGACGCGATGGTCAAGATCGGCAAGACCACCGCGGACCAGGTGCACGTCGTGTTCCAGGACGTCGAGAAGGCCAACTGGGGCGTGAACGGCAAGCTCGCGAGCGACCGCTAGGGTGGCGGGGATCCAGGTCGGCTTCATCCCCATCGAGGGCGGGCACTACTACCGCGACGCGCTCGAGGAGGTGGTCCGCGCCGAGGATCTCGGGTTCGACTCGGTGTGGATGGAGGAGCACCACTCGGTCACCGACCACTACTGGCCCTCGCCCCTGCCGGTCCTGGCCGGCTTCGCGACCCGGACCACCCGGATGCGGCTCGGCACCGACATCCTGGTGGCCCCGTTCTATCATCCGGTGCGGCTCGCGGAGGACGCGACCATGCTCGACGTGATGTCGGGCGGCCGCTTCGTGCTCGGCATCGCGATCGGCTACAAGCCCGACGAGTTCGCCCTCTACGGCGCCGCGCTCGAGAAGCGGGGCGCCCGCTTCGAGGAGCAGCTCGCGGTCATGAAGGCGCTCTGGACCCAGGACCGGGTCGCCTTCCACGGCACCTACTACACGGTCGACGGCCGTCTCGAGCCCCGGCCGGTGAGCCGTCCCCACCCGCCGGTCTGGATCGGGGGCTGGGGCGACATCACGCTGCGGCGCGCGGCGACCCTGGCCGACAACTGGGTGCCCGGCCCCACCGCGGACCTGGCCCGGCTCCTGGCCGGCAAGCAGCAGTTCCTCGCCAATCGCCGTGCGGCGGGACGGGGCGAGCCGGTGACCGAGTGGCCGCTCACCCGCGACGTCATCATCGCCGACACCGACCGCGAGGCGCGCGAGCTGGCCGAGAAGCACATCATGATCTCCTACCGGAAGGAGTACGCAGGCGGCTGGCGCCACCCGTTCATCGACGCCTCCATCGCCACCGACCTGGACGCGCTCATGAAGAACCGCTTCCTCATCGGCGGCCCCGACCAGGTGATCCGCGCGCTCAAGCCCTTCGTGGCCGAGTACGGCATGACCCACCTCATCTGCCGGGTCTTCTTCCCAGGCATGCCCCATCGGCACATCATGCGCGAGCTCGAGCTGATCGCGAAGGAGGTCCGGCCCGCCTTCGCCTGACCGCCGGCGTCGGTGTGATACGCTTCGCCCGTGCGCTGGCTGATCGTGCTGCCGTTCGCCCGCCCGGGCCACATGGGCATGGACTTCCGCGACGAGCTCGTGGCGATGGGCCACGAGGCGCGGGCCTTCGCCTACCGCCGCGACAACCCGCTCTACAAGAACCGCAGCACCAAGGCCACCTACCAGCTCTTCATCCTCCGCCGGCTCGAGCGGGCGTGCGTGGCGTACCGGCCGGACCTGGTGCTGGTGATCAAGGGCGGCCCGGTCACCCCGGGGCTCGTCCGCCGGGTGAAGGCGCGGATCGACACCCGCTTCCTCAACTTCTTCCCCGACAACCCGCTGTGGATGATCCCGTTCGAATGCATCGAGGCCTACGACGCCTTCTTCACCAAGGAGCGCTACGCGCTGCAGGCACTCGAGCAGGCGGGCCTGCGCAACCTGCACTACCTGCCGATGTACTGCGTGCCGGAGATGCATCACCCGATCGAGCTCACTCCCGAGGAGACCCGGCGCTACGCGGCCCCGCTCTCGTTCGTGGGCAGCGCCTACGCGTACCGCGAGCGGTTCGTGCGCGAGCTGGCCGACACGCCGCTGCGCCTGTGGGGCGCGGGCTGGGACCGGGTGGAGGCGCCCGAGATCCGCCGGATGGTCGCGGGCGGGCCGGTGTTCGGACGCGCCAAGCTCGCGGTGTACTCGGGCTCGACGCTGTCCTTGAACCACCACCATCCGATGAACGACATCGTGGGCGTGAACACGCGCGCCTTCGAGCTCGCCGCGAGCGCGGCCTGCCAGCTGGTGGACGCCAAGGAAGAGCTCGCCCGCCTCTTCACCCCCGGCCAGGAGGCGATCGTGTACCACGACCTGGGCGAGCTGCGCCGCCACCTCGCCTACTATCTGGCCCACCCGGACGAGGCGCGCGACATCGGGGAGCGCGCACGCAAGCGGGCACTCGCCGAGCACACGCTGCGCCACCGCATCGAGGAGATGCTGGCGATCCTCCGGTGAGCCCGCCCGCCTCGTTCGCGACCGCGCTCCGGTGCATCGAGTGCGGGGCGGAGTTCGCGCTCGACTACCGGCTCGAGTGCGCGGCCTGCCGGGGCCTCCTCGAGCTCTCCTACGACTGGGAGGCCCTGCGGCGGGCCGGCCCCGCCGTCTTCGCGGGGCGCGGGCTCTGGCGCTACGCTCCGGTGCTGCCGATCGCCGATCCGGCCCACCGGGTGACGCTCGGAGAAGGCGAGAGCCCGCTGCTCGACTGCCCCACCCTCGGGCGCGCCCTCGGGGTGCGGCGGCTCCAGGTCAAGTTCGAGGGCTCCAATCCCACCGGGACCGTGAAGGACCGCTCCTCGCCCACCGCGGTGGCGGCCGCGCTCCAGTTCGGCTTCCGGGCCACGTCGGTGGTCAGCTCGGGCAACGCGGGCTCCTCGATCGCCGCCTACTCCGCGCGCGCGGGCCTGCGCTCGCTGATCTTCGCCTACGCGCGCACCTCCGCGCCCAAGCTCCTGCACATGGCGGCCACCGCCACCGATCTGGTCCTCTACGAAGGGGTGTACGACGACCTCATCGGCCTCTGGGACCGCCTCGTCGAGGACCGGCTCTTCTTCGACTGCGGGGCGTCCCGCAACGCCTACAAGCACGAGGGCAAGAAGACGCTCGCCTACGAGATCGCCGAGCAGTCGGGCTGGCGGGCGCCCGACGTGGTGGTGGCGCCCGCGGCGGTCGGCGAGACCTTCATCGCCGCGCACCGCGGCTTCGTGGAGATGGAGCGCCTGGGCTGGATCCCGCGGCGTCCCCGCATGGTGGCCGCCCAGGCGAGCCGGGCCGACGCGATCGCGCGGGCGTGGCGCGAGGAGCGCCCGCTGGCCCCGGTGAAGATCGGCTACACGGTGGCCGAGGGCCTCGCCGCCGGCAACCCGGGTCGCAAGGGCGAGTGGGTCCTGCGCATCCTGCGGGAGCAGGGTGGCCTGGCCGGCGACGCGGAGGACGAGGAGATCCTGGAGACGCAGCGGCTGCTCGCCCGGACCGAGGGCGTCTGGGCCGGCCCGACCGGGGTCGCGGCCCTGGCGGTGCTACGGAAGCTCCTGGTCGCGAAGGCCCTCGACCCCGACGCCACCATCTGCGTGATCCTGAGCGAGACCGGTCTCAAGACCGAGGCGAGCGCGCCCGTCCGCCAGGCCACCGCCTTCGACGAGGCCTCGCTCCGCCAGCTCGTTCACTCCCTACTCGGAGGTTCGGCATGAAGCCACTCCTGGTGCTCGTGCTGGTCGCGCTGGTCGGCACCCCGGTTCCCCCCGCGGCCGCCCAGAGCGTCGCGCCGATCTTCAAGCGCGTGAACCCCTCGGTCGTCATCATCCGCGCACGCTGGAAGGAGGTGGGAGGATCGGGCCAGGTCGGGCGCGTCGACGAGGTGGGCTCCGGGGTCCTCGTCTCGCCCGACGGCAAGGTCATCACCGCCGCGCACGTGGTGCAGACCGCCGACGAGATCACCGCCGAGTTCCTCGGCGGCGAGGCGGTGACCGCGCGCGTGATCGCCTCGGAGCCGGAGGCCGACGTCTCCCTGCTCCAGCTGGACCGCCTGCCCGGCAAGGCGATGGTGGCGCGGTTCGGCAACTCGGACCGCGCCGAGGTCGGCGACCAGGTCTTCATCATCGGCGCGCCCTACGGCATCGCCCACACCCTCAGCGTGGGCTACATCACCGCCCGCCACAAGCCCAACACGGTGTACAGCGAGATGGCGCTGGCCGAGTTCTTCCAGACCGACGCCGCCATCAATCCGGGCAACTCGGGCGGGCCGATGTTCAACATGGCGGGCGAGGTCATCGGGATCGCCAGCCACAACATCTCCAAGTCGGGCGGCTCCGAGGGACTGGGCTTCGTGGTCACCATCAACATGGCCCGGCGCCTGCTGCTCGAGCAGCGCTCGTTCTGGAGCGGCATGAGCGGCGTGATCATCAGCGGGCGGGTCGCCCACGCGCTCAACCTGCCCCAGGAGGTCGGCCTGATGGTGCAGCAGATCGCGGCCGACTCGCCGGCCGCCCACGTCGGGCTACGGCCCGGGGTCATCCCGGCCACGATCGAGGGCAAGGCGTTCCTCCTGGGCGGCGACATCATCCTGGCCGTCCAGGGGCGGGAAATCGGCTCCGAGACCTACGAGGCGCTGCAGGCGCGCCTGCGGAGCCTGCCGTCCGGTTCGATCATCAGCGTGGTCGTCCTGCGCGAGGGCCACCCGCTGACGCTCCAGGCCGCGAAGGACTGACCGGCCGCAGCCGGAGCCGCCGAGCGGCCACCCCGGCCATGTGGGGATCGCGCTCCACCCCGATCCACTCGCGCCCGAGCGCGACCGCGATGCGGCCCACCGTGCCCGCCCCCGCGAACGGGTCGAGAACGGCACCCCGCCGCGCGGAGAGCGTCAGGAGCTCGCGCAGCACCGGGTCCGGCGTGGCGTCCCACAGGCTGTCCGGGTGCGACCGCGGCAGCGGCAGCATGAAGCAGAGGGTGGCGCCGCCCGGGCGGACGGGGTGCCCCGCCTTGCGGTACCGGAGCAGGTAGTTCACCCGGTTGTCCCAGCGCTCGCGCGAGCGCACCTGGGCCCACAGTCCCTTCGCCTGGAGGCGAAACCCGACGCGCCGGAGCCAGCGGGTCACCAGGCCGTCGATGCCGATCCACTCGAGGCCGTCGTGGCGGTCGCCGATGACGAGCCAGAGGTCGCCGTGGTCGGCGAGGACCCGGCGCCATTCCCGGCCGAACCCGGTGGCGAGCTCGCGCGCGTACCGCTCGGCCCGCTCGCGGCCCCGCCCGCGCACCCAGTAGGGCGGCGAGGTCAGGATGCACCCCACGCTGCCGGTCGGGACGTCGGTCAGCCGCCGGCTGTCGCCCACCAGCAGACGGACCCGGCCGTCGCGGCTCGCGTAGCGCTTCACCGGCGGCGACCCGGACGAGCGGTCAGGCGGCGCGGCCGCGGTGGCGCAGCAGCAGGGGCACGCCCACCGCCGCCACCGCCATGCCGATCAGGCTCACCACCTGCGCGATGCGAAGCGGGCCCAGCATCAGCGCGTCGGTGCGCAGTCCCTCGGTGAAGAACCGGCCCGCCGAGTAGAGCCCGAGGTAGGCGAGGAACAGCGCTCCCGGGGCCCGCTCGAGGCGATCCCGCAGCCCGAAGATCAGGACGCCGAACACGAGCAGGTCCCAGAGCGACTCGTAGAGGAAGGTCGGGTGGAAGTACTCGGACTGCGCGTACTCGAGCGGCCGGTGCGGCGGCGAGATGAACAGTCTCCAGGGGAGGTCGGTCGGGCGGCCGAAGGCTTCCTCGTTGAAGAAGTTGCCCCACCGGCCGATGGCCTGCCCGATGGCGAGGCTCGGCGCCGCGATGTCGAGGTATTGCCGCACCGGCAGCCCCCGGCGCCACGCGTAGCCGCCCCCCGCGAGGATGCCGCCGATCACGCCACCGTGGATGGCGAGCCCACCCTCCCAGAGCGCGAAGATTTTACCGGGGAACTGGCCGTAGTAGTCGAGGTTGAACAGCACGTAGTAGAGGCGCGCGCCCACGAGGCCGCCGAGCAGGGCCAGCTCGGCCGCCTTGAGCAGGCTTTCGGCATCGATGCCCCGCCGGCGCGCGTCCCGGTGGCCGAGCCAGAGCCCCAGGGCCATCGCGCTCGCCATGAGGACGCCGTACCAGCGGATCGCGATCGGCCCCACGTGCAGCGCGATCGGACCGGGCGAGTGGAACATAGAAGGCTTATACGGCGGTGCGCCGAGACTGTCAATAATTCAGCGACTTTTCAGGCATTTTCCGGGCGAATTTGTTGACACTCTCAAAAATCGTCCGGTATCATCAAATGAAGCAATTCCGCGCGTCGTTCACCATCCACCCCATAAGGAGACCCGAGTGCCAGGGTCAGGAAGCGTCAACGGGGGCGTTGCAGAGCTCGTCTTCAGCGCCGGTCCCGTCGCCAAGTTCATCCTGCTCGTTCTCGCGATCTTCTCGGTCGTCTGCTGGGCCCTGATCGTCGAGAAGTGGTGGGAGTTCCGCAAGATCCGCCGCGAGTCGCTGCGCTTCCGCCAGATCTTCCGCGAGGCGCGCCGCTTCTCGGTGGTCTACGCGGCGGCCAAGAAGCACCGCGACAGCCCGCTGGCCCAGCTCTACGTCTCGGCCGGCCAGGAGCTCGTCACCGCGTACGGCAGCTCCGAGATGGTGGACCACGTGCTCGACGACGCGGACGAGGGGCTGCCCCCGGAGCGGCTCGAGGCCTCGAGCCGGGCGCTACGCCGCGCCGGCTCGTCGGAGGTGGCGCGAATGGAGCGCTACCTGCCGTTCCTGGGCACGGTGGCCAGCTCGGCGCCGTTCATCGGCCTCTTCGGCACCGTGTGGGGCATCATGACCGCGTTCCAGGGCATCGGCCAGCAGGGCTCCGCCAACCTCGCGGTGGTGGCGCCCGGCATCTCCGAGGCCCTGATCGCCACCGCGGCGGGCCTCGGCGCCGCGATCCCCGCGGTCATGGGCTACAACTTCTTCGTGAACCGCACGAAGCACTGGGCGATGGAGATGGAGGGCTTCACCCTCGACCTGCTGAACGCGTTCGCGCGCCCGGTGCAGAAGATGGCGCGAGTGGCGAAAGATGGCCATTAAGGTCGACGGCTCCGACATCGGGACCGGCAGCTACCGCATCGGGGGCACGCTCGCCGAGATCAACATCATCCCGCTCGTCGACGTGACGCTGGTGCTGCTGCTGATCTTCATGCTCACCGCCCCCCTCATGTACCGCGGCATCGACGTGAACCTGCCCAAGACGTCGGGCAAGCCCACCGTGACCGAGGAGCGGATGGTCCTCACGCTCTCCAAGGAGCAGACCATCTACGTCAACGACAAGCCGGTGCCCCTCGGCTCCCTCGAGCAGACGCTGCGCGACCTGTTCAAGAACCGGCAGGACAAGACGCTCTACCTCCGCGCGGACCAGGCGCTGCAGTACGGCTTCGTGGTCGAGACCATGGACCGGATTCGCCGCTCGGGCATCGAGAAGCTCGGCATGGTGACGGAGCCGACCCGCGCCCGATGAGCTCCACGATGGCGGCCCGTCGCTACTCCATGGGCCCGCTTCCCGACCCCGGTCTGAGGCGGCCGGGTCCGGCGCTCCGGCGCCCGCGCGTGCCGCTGACCGCCATCGGGCTCTCCGCGATCGGCCACGTCGTCGTGTTCGGGGGCATGGCCGCCTTCGTGATGTGGAGCGGCTGGCGCCCCGAGAAGGTCCAGGTCGTCAACCTGGTCCCGATGGTGGCCGCGGTCGGCACGCCCAACGCGCCCGCGGCACCGTCGCTGCCGGCCCGCCCGCACGCGCCGGTGGCCCCGCGCCCGCCCGAGCCCGACCCCGAGCCCAAGGCCACCACCGCGCCCCGTGAGGCGCCCCGCCGCGAGGCCCCGAGCCTCCCGGCACCGTCCCTGCCCACCGCCAAGCCGCTGCCGCCGCGGAGCACCGCGCTGCCGCGCCCGGGCGAGAAAGAGCTGCCCCCGCTCGCGACGCCCCCCTCCGGGAGCCCGCGGGGCGAGAAGACCGCGGAGACGTCGCGGCCGCCCGAGACCGCCGCGCTGGGCGCGCCGACCGGCTCGGTCACCGGCGCGGGCGCCCTCACCCTCGACGTCTCGGACTTCCCGTACGCCTGGTATCTCCGGCAGGTCCTTCAGAAGGTCGAGCAGGAGTGGCAGCGCCAGAACCAGCCGAACGATCCGCCGCAGAAGCCGCAGGTCTACGTCGAGATCCAGCGGGACGGCTCGATCAGGCCGCCCGCCATTCACAAGAGCTCGGGCAACTCGTTCTACGACAACGCGGCCCTCCGCGCGGTCATGGCGGCGAGTCCCTTTCCGAAACTGCCGGACGACTGGACGAAGCCTTCGCTCCGCATCCTGTTCACCTTCGACCTCCGTCGCGGCTGAATCGACCATGGGTGAGTCATGAACGTCTTCTCCTCGCTGATGCGTCCCGGGCGACCGCTCGGGCTCCTGGTGGTGCTGGTGCTGGTGGCCGCGACCGCCGGCGTGGTGTCCTCGCCGCCGGCGGCCCGCTCGCAGGGCGCCGACGTGCTGCTCAACGTGCTGGCCACCGGGGCCAAGAAGCTCAACATCGTGATCCCGAACTTCGCGGTGGTGGCCGGCTCCGACACCGCCGGCCTCGCCCGCAGCCTCCCGCAGGTCACGGCCAAGGACCTCACGTTCTCCGCGCTGTTCAGCGTGGTCTCCGACGTGCCCCCGATCCCGACCGCGGATCCCGCCGCGGTCCGCGCCACCTTCGCCAACTTCGCGGCGGCGGGCGCCCACGCGGGGCTGCAGGGCCTGCTGAATCTCCGCGGCGACCGGACCGAGGTGGAGATGCGGCTCTACGACCTCACCTCGCCCGAGTTCCGGCTGATCGCGGCCAAGAAGATCGAGCTCCCGGCCCCCCAGGCCCGACGCCTCGCCCACAAGATCGCGGACGAGGTGGTGATGCAGTTCACCGGCGAGCCGGGGGTCGCGGACACCAAGATCGCCTACGTGAACAACGGGGGCGGCGCCAAGGAGCTCAGCCTGATGGACTACGACGGCGCGGGGGCCGCCCACGTGACGTCGAACAAGTCGATCAACCTCTCGCCGATGTGGAGCCCGGACACGCGGTCCCTCGCCTTCACGTCGTACATGCGCGGCTATCCGTACCTCTACCGGATGTTCCCGTTCGAGAGCCGTCCGGTCCAGGTGGTCGCGGGGTTCCTCGGCATCAACAGCTCGCCCGCCTTCAGCCCCGACGGCCGCTTCCTCGCGATGACGCTCTCGCGGGACGGCAACCCGGAGGTGTACCTCCTGAACCTCGCCACCGGCGCGTTCCGCCGGCTCACCACCTACAGCGGCATCGACACCGAGCCCACGTGGTCGCCCACCGGCCGGGAGATCGCGTTCGTGTCGGAGCGGGCGGGGGGGGCCCACGTGTTCGTGATGGACGCCGAGGGCGCCAACGTGCGCCGGCTCACCCAGGCCGGCTTCAACACCCAGCCGCGCTGGTCGCCGAAGGGGGACACGATCGTGTTCACCTCACGGCAGGGCAACTTCGATCTGTGGGCGGTCAGCCCCGACGGCTCCAACCTGCGGCGCCTGACCGCCGGACCGGGCAACAACGAGGGCGCCTCCTGGGCGCCCAACGGGCGGCACCTCGTCTTCCAGTCGAACCGGTCCGGCGGCTACCAGCTGTTAACCATGCTCGCGGACGGGTCGGAGCAGCAGCCGATCCCCCGCACCCCCGGCGAATCCACAAGTGCCGCTTGGTCGCCACGTCTTCCGTGATAGGATGCGTTGGTAGTGCAAGATCGCGTTGATATGACGAATTCGACGAACTCAAGGAGGATTGGACTCATGGCGCAACGACGGGGAAGCGCGCTGCTGCTCGCGGTGCCGGTGATCGCCCTCTCTCTCTTCCTGGTGGGCTGCCCGAAGCGACCCGCCACGACGGCGGCCTCCGCGCCTGCTCCGACCGGCTCGCCAAGCCCCTCCGCCGCTGCGCCCTCGACGACGCCGGCGCCTTCGATGACGCCGTCGCCCGCGGCGCCTTCGACCGCGGCCCCCAGCACGACGCCGCCGGCACCGAGTGAGTTCACGGCCAACGCGAACCTGAAGGACGTGTTCTTCGACTTCGACAAGTACGACGTGCGGCCGAACGACGCCAAGACGCTCGACACCAACGCGGCCTGGCTGAAGTCGAACGACAACCTGGTCCTGATCGAGGGGCACTGCGACGAGCGCGGCACCAATGAGTACAACCTGGCTCTCGGCGAGCGCCGCGCGAAGGCGACCATGAACTACCTCGTCGCCCAGGGCGTGCAGGCGAGCCGGATCACGATCATCTCCTACGGCAAGGAGCGGCCGACGTGCACCGAGCACTCCGAGGCCTGCTGGGCCCAGAATCGTCGAGCGCACTTCCTGGTGAAGGCGCGCTGATCCGCACGAGGCGGTTTCGCGTGCACCGCGAGATGACGAAGGGGAGCCACCGGCTCCCCTTCGTCGCTTCGGCGGTCCTGCTGGCGATGGCGGCCGCCTCCGCGGGCTGCGCCGACGTCTCCGGCCAGGCCCTGCAGCAGGACGTCGCGCAGCTCCGGCAAGACGTCAACTCGCTGACCCTGGCCGTGCACCGCGGCCGCGGCGACACCGACACGGTGGTGGGGCAGCTCGACCGCCGCACCCGCGAACAGGGCGCGGATACCGCGAAGCAGATCGCGGCCCTCGGCGCGCGGCTCGACGCGCTCTCCGGGGAGGTCGCGCGGGTGACCGCCCGGGTGGACGAGCTGTCGCAGCGGGTGGATTCGCTGGGCCGATCCGCGCCGAGCGGCGGCGCATCGCCCATTCCCCCGCCCGCCCGCTCGAGCGGGACGTCCGCTCCCTCGACCGCGGCGGCTCCCCGGGCCTCCGGCGCCGGCGCCACCGCGGAGGAGAGCTACCAGGCTGCGTACCTCGACTTCAGCAAGGGACTCTACCCACTCTCCGTCTCCGGGTTCCGCGACTTCCTCCGCCTCTTCCCGGACTCCGCGCTGGCGGACAGCGCCCAGTACTGGATCGGCGAGGCCTACTTCAGCATGGCGCGCGCCACCGCGAGCCAGCCCGAGAAGTCCCGCGAGAATCTCGAGCAGGCGGTGCAGGAGTTCCGCAAGGTGATGGTGGCCTACCCGCGCGGCAGCAAGGTGCCGACCGCGCTCTACAAGGAAGCGCTCGCGCTCGTCGAGCTCAAGCAGACCGCGCTCGCCCAGGCGCGCCTGCAGTACCTGGTGGAGCACTTCCCGCAATCGGAAGAGGCGCCGCTCGCGAAGGAGCGGCTGGCGAGCCTGAAGGAGTAGCCGCTCAGGCTTGGAACGACCTCCGCGCCGTCCGGCGCGGAGCGGGTCAGGACTGCTCGTCCTGCTCGATCGGGTTGAACACCCAGATCACGGTGACGTCGTCGTCCGGATTCGAGTAGACCATCACGCTGCGGTTGGGATCCGTGGTGGACACGTCCTGGACCTGCACCGGCGCGGCCATCGCGGCCTTCGTGGTCTCCGCGCTCGGCCAGAGCACCAGGGCCACCGCCAGGCTCGAGACCACGAGCCCCCCCAGGGCCACCCGCGGATGGCCCCACAGCGGCTTCCAGTAGGGGAGCCACCAGGGATCCCGTGCCGGCGCCGGATGCTCGGCCGCGATCCGGACCCGGACGGCGGGCCAGAAGCCCGACCAGTCGGGATTGGCCACCGGGGTCCCGACACCCCGGACCAGCGCCTGGAGCCGACGAAGGCGCTCCACCTCGTCCCGGCAGCCCACGCAGCGGGAGGTGTGAGAGGCGGCCATGCGCTCCATCCGGGGCCCCAGGGCGCCGTCGACCAGGCGCTCGAGCCGCGGGCGGTTCCACAGGCATCCCAGCATGGCCATGGGGGAAATTATAACCTCGCCGGTTCAGACGCGGACTGGCCCTTGAATATTCCCCAATGACCCCCTAAGGTCGGAGCGCCATGGAAGACCCCGTCGTCGTGCCGGTGCCGGGGGGGCCCCGCCTGGAAGGGCGGCTCGCCCTCGTCGGAGCCCCGAAGGGCGGCTTCGTCCTCTGCCACCCTCACCCGCTCTACGGCGGGGACATGGACAACCCGGTGGTGATCCGGGCCGCGGAGGTCGTCCAGGCGGCCGGCTATGCCACCCTCCGCTTCAACTTCCGCGGGGTCGGCGCCTCGACCGGGGTCCACGACAAGGGGCTGGGGGAGCAGGACGATGTGCGCGCCGCGATGGCGACCCTGGCCGGCCGCCTGCCCCCCGGCGACCCGGTCGGGGTCATCGGCTACTCGTTCGGGGCCTGGACCGCCGCGCGCACCATGTGGCCGGGTGACGCGCCGCTCGCGCTCATCGCCCCTCCCCTCAGCATGCTCGACTTCCAGGCCCTGGCGCCCCGCGCCGGCCGCACGCTCCTGGTGGCCGGCACCCGCGATACCTACTGCCCGGTCGACGCGCTGGAGCGGCTCGCCGAGGCCACCGGGGCGGAGGCGCGGATCATCGAGGGCGCGGACCACTTCTTCTTCGGCAAGCTCTACCCGCT
>JBGQHJ010000108.1:0-17201 GCA_041497895.1 Methylomirabilia bacterium | reverse complement strand
GGCCAGGTCGCGGCGCGGCGCGAGGAGGCGCTCGATCGCCTCGACGATGGCGTCGACCTCGGGCAGGCGGCCGCGCCCGGAGAGGCCGGAGGCGAGCGCGCCCGCGTCGGGCTCGAGCACCGTGACCCCGCGCTCGCGGAGCGTGCGGACGTTCGCGGTCACCGCGGGATGATCCCACATGCCCCCGTCCATGGCCGGCGCCATCAGCACCGGGCAGCGCGCGGCCAGCAGGAGCGTGGTCAGGAAGTCATCGGCGATGCCGTGGGCGGCCCGCGCCAGGAGATTGGCGGTGGCCGGCGCGACCACGAGCGCCTGGGCCCGCTCGGCGAGGGCCACGTGCTCGACCGCCTCCGGGCTCTGGGGATCGAAGAGGTCGGAGAGCACCGGCCGGCCGGAGAGCGTCCGGAAGGTGAGCGGACCGATGAAGCGGTCGGCGTGCGTGGTGGTGACCACGGTGACCCGGGCCCCGAGCCGGGTGAGCTCGCGCAGCAGGTAAACCGCCTTGTAGGCGGCGATGCTGCCGGTGACGCCGAGGATAAGCTCTTTGTCTTGGAGGCTCATGGGGTGCTGGCTACCGTATGTGCTG
The DNA here is from genome assembly GCA_041497895.1 of Methylomirabilia bacterium. Taxonomy (GTDB): domain Bacteria; phylum Methylomirabilota; class Methylomirabilia; order Rokubacteriales; family CSP1-6; genus CAMLFJ01. The sequence continues at coordinate 16,615 of JBGQHJ010000108.1, read as the reverse complement.
TCTACCGTCTCTGCTGTCTACCGTCTAAGTCTTTAGACTTTGTTTGTATGCGGGGGCCCAGAAATGGCCCCCGCACTCCCCCAGGCCGCGGACTCTCGTCTTGGGTCTTGGTCTTGGTTCTAGAGCTTGGGGGCGTCTTCTTCCTTTACCCGGTAGCCGATGCGGGCGTCGGCGATCTCTTCGAGCGCGGTGCTCGTGGGCTTCTTGTGGCGGGTGTCGACCTGGGCCTTGGCGCCCCGGTTGAGCTGGCGGGCGCGCTTGGCGGCGAGCACCACGAGCATGTAGCGGTTGGACACGTTGTCGAGGGACTTCTCGAGCGATGGGAACGACATCACGCCGGCACCTCCATGTCGGGGAAACGCAGGGTCAATCGGCTCGTGCGGCAGCGCTCGGCCTGGATGATGGTCGCGAGCTGGTCCACCGCATCCTTCACGTCGCGGTTGATGATCAGGTAGTCGTACTGCCGCCAGGCCGCGATCTCCTCCTTCGCGCGGCTGAGCCGCCGGGCGATGTCGCCGGGCGAGTTGCTGTTGCGCTCGCGCAGGCGCGCGTCCAGCTCGGCCATCGACGGGGCCATGATGAACACCGAGACCGCCTCCGGGTAGCGCTGGCGAAGCTGCCGCGCCCCGTGGGTATCGATGTCGAGCAGCACGTCGAGTCCACGGCCGAGCGCGCTCTCGAGCCCCTTGGCCGGCGTGCCGTAGAGGTGTCCGTGCACCTCGGCCCACTCCGCGAACTCGTCGCGCTCGCGCATCGCGGTGAAGGCGCCCTCGGTGACGAAGAAGAAGTCGGTCCCGTCCGTCTCGCCGAGACGGGGCGCGCGGGTGGTGTAGGAGACCGAGTAGTAGAGATCGGGCACGAGCGTGCGCACCTCGTGGCAGAGGGTGGTCTTGCCCGCGCCCGAGGGTGCCGAGACCACCACCAGCGTGCCGCGTCGCTTGATGAGCTGCATCACTCCCGCATCATTCTATGTTCTGCACCTGCTCGCGCATCTTCTCGAGCGTGGCCTTGGCCGCGATCACCACCTGGGAGATCTCCAGGTCGTCCGCCTTGGAGCCGATCGTGTTCACCTCGCGGTTGATCTCCTGGATCAGGAAATCGAGCGTCCGTCCCACCGGCTCGTCGGCGGCCAGCAGCGCGGCGAGCTGGGTGAGGTGCGCGCGGAGCCGCGCCAGCTCCTCGCTGACGTCGGTCCGGTCGGCCCACACCGCGACCTCGGCGGCCAGGCGCGCCTCATCCAGCTCCGCGCCGTCCAGCATCGCGTGCATCCGCTCCGCGAGCCGCGCGGCCCGGCGCTCCACCGCCGCGGGGGCGCGCCGGGCGACCGCGTCGACGTGGCCGGCCAGCACCGCCCGGAGCCCGCTCAGCTCCTGGGCGAGGGCGGCGCCCTCCGTCTCCCGGCGCTCCACCATCAGCGCGAGCGCTCCGGCGAGGGCCTTCTCGAGCAGCGGCCAGGCCTCGTCCGCGGAGAGCGCTACCTGCTCCTCCCGCGTCAGCACCCCGGGCTGCCCCATCACCCAGCCGAGCGAGGGGCCGTCGGAGAGGTCGAGGGCCTCGGACAGCCGGCGCGCGGCGTCGGCGTACTCCCGGGCCTGCGCGACGTTGACGGTGAGCGGGTTCAGCACGGTGCCCTCCGCGGTGGTCACCGTCGTGCTCACGTCCACGCGGCCCCGCTGCACCGAGGCCTGGATCAGCCGGCGCGCGTCCGCCTCGAACGAGGCCAGCACCCGCGGCAGCTTGAGGGACACGTCGAGATGGCGATGGTTGACCGACTTGCACTCGACGGTGAGGATGGTGCTCGCCCCCGTGGACTCCGCCCGCCCGTACCCGGTCATGCTGCGGATCATGAAGGCCTCGGGAGGCTCGGGGTGAAGGCGAACCGGGGCGCTACCATCGCCGAACGATAGCCCAAAAAACCTTATCTGTCAATGTCTTTGGGGTCAGCCGGACGTTGACAGAACCGCGGGGCCGGCGGTAGCATGCCCCCCAGTTTCCCAAAGGAGGACGCGCATGTCGGAGCAGGCACGGACCGGGCGCTGGACGCGCCGGCATTTCCTCAAGCTGACGGGGCTCGTGGGCGGAGCGGCGGCGGCCACGCCGTGGATGCGGACGGCCGGGGCCCAGGGACTCAAGACCATCACGGCTTCCCACAGCGTCTCGACCTTCGTGTACGGGCAGCACCTGGTCGCGGCCCAGAAGAAGTTCTTCGAGGAGGAGGGGGTCCGGACGCCGGACTTCGTGGTGCCGGGCGGCGGGGCCAAGGTCGTGCAGGCGCTCGCGGCGGGGCAGGTGCAGTTCGCGCTGGGCGACTCCAACCACCCGCTCAAGATCACCGAGAAGGGCAAGGACGCCCTCATGATCTTCGCTACCGACACCCGCTGCTCCTACGCCAACATCGTCGTGCGCAAGGAGCTGTGGGACAAGGGGCTCAGGACGGTGGAGGCGCTGGCCGACGCGAAGCTGGTGGGGCGCAAGGCGGTAATCGCCGCCACCGCCATCGGCTCCGGCACCTACGTCTACGGGGTCTACGTGCTCCAGAACGTCAAGGGCGCCGATGGCAAGCCGGTCAACGACCACGTCGAGTGGGTCGGCGGCGGGGCCTCGACCACCATGCTCGGCGGCCTCAAGGCGGGCAAGTTCGACGCGATCATGGCGGTGCCCGAGTGGCAGTCGGCCGCGGTCGAGGAGGGCTTCGGCAAGCCGCTCTACGACATCCAGGACGAGAAGGCGTGGAACCGGGTCTTCGGCGGGCCCATCCCGGTCACCGTCGGCTACGTGCTGAAGGAGACCATCGAGAAGTCGCCCGATCTCGTGCAGGCCTACGTCAACGCGAACTATCGCGCGCAGCAGTGGATCCGGAAGGCGAAGGACGACGAGGTGGCCGACCTGCTCTGGAAGCCCTACATGGACACCTTCAAGCGCGAGGTGGTGCTCGACTCCGTCCGCTACTACCGGACCATCTTCGACTGGGACTTCGTGATCGAGGAGAAGGACTACGAGCGCGGCATGAAGGTGTGGGTGCCCACCGCGGTCGACAAGCCCATTCCGTACAAGCAGGTGGTGGACATGAGCTTCGTCAAGAAGGCGCAGGCCCGGTACAAGTAAGCCGGCGGCAGTGGCGCCGCGCGCTCGCGTCTCGATCCGGAACCTCTCGAAGACCTTCGGCCAGGGGCCTCGAGAGGTCCCGGCCGTCTCCCCGGTATCCTTCGACGTCCACGAGCGCGAGTTCGTGGCCATCGTGGGGCCCTCCGGCTGCGGGAAGTCGACGATCCTGAACATGATCGGCGGTCTCGTCGCTCCCTCGGACGGCGAGATCGTGGTGGACGGCGTGCGGATCACCGGCGCCCCGCCGCCCCAGGTCGGCTACGTGTTCCAGAAGGACACCGTCTTTCCCTGGCGGACCGTGGAGCGGAACATCGCGCTCGGGCTCGAGTACCGCAACGTGCCGCCGGCCGCGCGTGGCGCGCGCGTCCGCGAGGCCATCGCGCTCGCCGGGCTGCAGGGCTTCGAGGACGCCTTCCCGGCCACGCTCTCCGGCGGGATGCGACAGCGGGTGGCCCTGATGCGCTCGCTGGTGGTCGATCCGGAGATCCTATTGATGGACGAGCCCTTCGGCGCGCTCGACACCCACACCAAGCTGAACCTCCACGCCGAGCTGCTCGCGATCTGGCAGGCCAAGCAGCAGACCGTGATCTTCGTCACCCACGATCTCTCGGAGGCCATCACCCTGGCCGACCGCATCGTGGTGATGACCCGCCGGCCCGGGCGCATCAAGCTTCTCTACGACGTGCAGCTGCCGCGCCCCCGCGACGTGATCCGCCTGCGCGAGACCGCTGAGTATTCTCGGGAGTACGGGGAAATCTGGCACGCGCTCGGCGAGGAGTTCCGGGCGCCAACCGCATGATCAAGCGAGACTCCGCGGGTCGTCCGCCGCGCGGGTTGTCCGCCGGCTGGGGGAGTGCGGGGGCCATGTCTGGGCCCCCGCAGATGAACAAGGGGCGGGTCCGTGTGGAAGCAGACAAACGGCGTACATGACAAAGGACCGCCTTCGCGTCCTGGCCTGGCAGGTGCTGATCCTCGCGGTAATGCTGGTCGGCTGGCAGTACCTGACCGGCATCAAGGCGATCTCGAAGACGCCGGGGCTCTACTGGATCGATCCGTTCTTCATCAGCCGGCCGTCCGCGATCGCGGAGCGCTTCGTCTACCTGATGTCGCCCCGGGTGCGGCTCACCATCTGGCAGATGGCGCTGTCCACCGTGCAGTCCACCATCTGGGGTTTCCTGGCCGGCGTCTCCACCGGCTTCGTGGCGGGCCTCGTGCTCGGGCGGAGCGACCGGCCGGCCCGCGTGTTCCAGCCCTACATCGTGGCGTTCAACTCGCTGCCCCGCATCGCGCTCGTGCCGCTCATCACCATGATCTTCGGCTTCGGCCTGCTCGCCAAGATCGTGCTCGCGTGGAGCATCGTGTTCTTCATCGTGTTCTTCAACACCTTCCAGGGCGCGCGCAGCGTCGACGCCGACCTCATCCACTCCGCGCGCTTCCTGGGGGCCTCGGAGCGCCAGATCATGACCAGCGTGATCGTGCCCTCCGCGCTCGCCTGGACCTTCGCGTCGCTCACGCCCTCGATCTCGTTCGCCCTCATCGGGGTGGTGGTGGGCGAGTTCATCGGGGGCGAATCGGGGGGCGGGCTGGGCTACCTGATCATCCAGTCGCTGGGCACCCTCAACGCGGCGGACATGATGGTCGCGCTCTTCGTGCTGGGCGCGATCGGCATCGTGATGGCGCTCGGGATCAAGCAGCTCGAGGCGCGGCTGCTGCGCTGGCGCCCGGAGAACCGGGAGCGCTGAGGGTCAGCGCGCGGTGTAGGCGGTGAGCTCTTCCTCGTAGTTGCCGTCCGCGGTGTTGGTGCCGCGGATCTTGACCCAGCCCTTGGCCTCCGGGCTATACCAGAAGTCCTGGGAGGCGCCGCTCTCGATCTCGCGGCGGGAGACCTTGAAGGCCTTGAACGTCCCCGCCGGGACCTTGACCTCCTCGTAGGCCTCCACCATCCAGACCCCGGTGAGGACGTAGGTCCGCTCCTGCTCGCCGCCGTCGGTCCAGGTCACGGTCGCCGACCACTGCTTGCCGACCTGCAGGGGCCACTGCCAGTCCTCGGGCGGCGCGGCGAGCCGCACCGTCTTCTCCCCGTTCGTCCGCGCCAGGTAGCCGAGCTGCTTCGTGTACCAGTAGCGGGCGTCGCCCGCCTCGATCTGGTAGCAGTCCCGGGCCGCGAAGATCCCCTCGCGCAGTACCTTGCGAGTGACGGTGTACGCGCCGGCGGGGCCGCGCCCCCGGTAGGTCCAGGAGTCGCCCGCGGACCACACCGGACGCTCCGCCATCTGTACGGTGCGGGAGACGCCGCTGCTCTCGCAGCCGGCGAGCGCGATCGAGAAGGCGAGCGCGGCCAGGAGCCCGGCCGCCGCGAGGATTCGTCGTGGAAGCTTCACCAGGAAAGCATACCCCAAGTGGGATAAAGCGCCCGACACCTGCGGAAGGGGCTCTAGGCGAGACGGGCGATATGGGGCAGGTTGCGGAAGCGCTCGTCCCGGTCGAGGCCGTAGCCCACCACGAACACGTCGGGGATCTCCCGGCCCACGTAGTGCAGGGTCAGCTCCTGGGAGCGGGGGCACTGCTTGGCCAGCAGCGCGCAGACCCGGATCGAGGCCGGGTTCCGCGTCTGGAAGTTCCGCAGCAAGTAGGCCAGGGTGCGCCCGCTCGCGCAGATGCCCTCCACCACCACGATGTCGCGGCCCTCGATCGGCTCGTCGAGGTCCTTGCGGATGCGCACCACGCCCGAGGCGGTGATGGTGGGCCCGTAGGCCCCGACCGAGATGAAGTCCACCGTGACCGGGACCGTGATCGCCCGCATCAGGTCGGCCAGGAAGACGGCCGAGCCCTTGAGCACCCCGATCAGGTGGACCGGCCGGCCCTGGTAGTCGGCCGAGATCTGGGCCGCCAGCCGGGCGACGTCGGCCCCGATCGCCTCGCGTTCCACGAGGATCTCGCCCGGTCCGTCGCTCGCCGCCGGCATCAGGCGAACCGGGTGACCTTGAGGAACTCCCGGGACCGGCGGATCAGGTCCACCGGGGCCAGCCCGGCCCGCTCTCCCTCGTCGAAACACTGGGAGATGGTCAGCACCGCGTGCAGCGTGTAGCCGCGGGCGGCGAGCAGCTCGCGGCCGCCCTGCTCGCGGTCCACCAGGATGACGAGGTCGCGCACCACCAGGCCCGCCTCCTCGAGCGGGGCGATCGCCTCGATCTTGCTCGCCCCGTCGGTGATGATGTCGTCGATGAGCACCACGCGCTCGCCGGGCTTGAACTGCCCCTCGATGCGCTTGCGGGTACCGTAGCCCTTCTCCTCGCGTCTTGGATAGATGAGCGGGACGCGTCCGGCCAGACTGGCCGCGACCGCCAGGGGCAGGCCGGCGTAGGGAATGCCGCCCACCCGGTCGCCTCCGCACCGGCTCACCAGCGTGGCCATGAGCGCGCCGATCTGCTCGAGGACGTCGGGGAAGGAGATGACCACGCGCAGATCGATGTAGAACGGCGAGACGATACCGGACTTGAGCGTGAACTCGCCGAAGCGGATCGCGCCGATCTCGAAGAGCCGCCGGATCAGGGTCGCGTGGCCGGTGTCCGCGCTCATGCGCCCATCTCCCGCAGCACCGCCTCCGCCGCGCGGGCCGGGTCGGACGCGGCGGTGATCGGCCGGCCGACAACCAGATAGTGCGCGCCGGCGGTCACGGCCGCGCCGGGCGTGGCGATGCGGGACTGGTCGCCGACCGCGCTGCCCGCCGGCCGCACCCCCGGCGTGACGATCACCCAGCCCGGCCCCCGGCTGGTCCGCAGCGCGCCGATCTCGTTGGGAGAAGCCACGCAGCCGTCGAGCCCCGCCGCGGCGGCGAGGGCGGCCAGGTGGAGCACGTGGCCCTCGACCGAGTCGGCCACCCCCAGCTCGCGGCCGAGCGCGCCCCGGTCGAGGCTCGTGAGCACGGTGACCGCGAGGACGATCGGGCGCCGGACGCCCAGCTCCCGGGCCGCGGTGGCGGCTCCCTCGGCCGCCGCCGCCATCATGGCGCGCCCGCCGGAGGCGTGGACGTTGAAGATCAGCACGCCCATCCGGGTCGCCTCGCGCGCCGCGCCCGCCACGGTGTTGGGGATGTCGTGGAACTTGAGGTCGAGGAAGACCTCCGCACCACGCTTCTGGATGGTCTCGACCGCGCCGGGCCCCGCGGCGGTGAAGAGCTGGGAGCCGATCTTGAAGCGGGTGACCAGCCCCTCGAGGCGGCCGGCCATCCGCTCGGCCTCGGCGAGGGTCTCGACGTCGAGCGCGACGATCAGGCGGTCCTTGACGTTGGTGGGCGGATGCATGGATCCCTCAGCCGGCCCGCTCTCGGGAGGGAGGCGGGACCGGGTGGTAGTACTCCTGGAGCGGCTTGACGGAGATCTCGCCCTTGAGCAGCGCCTCGATGCCGCCGATCGCCGCCTGCGCTCCGTCCACGGTGGTGTAGTAGGGGATGTTCTGGGTGACCGCGGTCCGGCGGATCAGGTAGGAGTCGCGGCGGGCGCGTCCGTCCTCGGGAGTGTTGAACACGAGCGCGATCTCGCCGCGCTTCATGAGATCGACGATGTTGGGCCGGTAGTTCTCGTTGACCTTGTGCACGACCTCCACCGTCATGCCCTGCCGCTGCAGGAGCTTGGCGGTACCGATGGTGGCCACCAGGCTGAAGCCCATCTCGGCGAGCCGCTTGGCGATCTGCAGCACCGCGCGCTTGTCGCGGTTCTTCACCGAGAGGAAGACCTTGCCCGAGGTGGGCAGGGGCGAGCCGGCCGAGAGCTGCGACTTCACGTAGGCCTTCCGGAAGTCGTAGTCGATGCCCATGACCTCGCCGGTCGACTTCATCTCCGGCCCCAGGATCGTGTCCACCCCCGGGAACTTGATGAAGGGGAACACCGCCTCCTTCACCGCGATGTGCGAGACCTCGCGCTCCTCGGCGAAGCCCTGGGAGGCCAGCGTCCTACCGAGCATCACGTGGGTGGCCAGCTTGGCCAGCGGCACGCCGATGGCCTTGGAGACGAAGGGCACCGTGCGGGAGGCGCGCGGGTTGACCTCCAGCACGAAGACCTCCTCGTTCTTGATCGCGAACTGGATGTTGAGGAGGCCGATCACCCCCAGCTCGCGCGCGAGGGCGCGGGTCTGGGCCTGGATGCGCTCGATCTGGTCGTCGCCCAGCGAGTAGGGCGGCAGCGCGCAGGCCGAGTCGCCCGAGTGCACCCCCGCCTTCTCCACGTGCTCCATGACCCCGCCCACCACGACCCGCTCGCCGTCCGCGATGGCGTCGACGTCGATCTCGAGGGCGTCCTCCAGGAACTTGTCGACCAGGATCGGGTGCTCCGGGCTCACCCGCACCGCCTCGGTCATGTAGGCCTTGAGATCGGTCTCGTCGTACACGATCTGCATGGCGCGCCCGCCCAGCACGTAGGAGGGCCGCACCAGCACCGGGTAGCCGATGTTGGCCGCGATGCGCGCCGCCTCCTCGAAGGAGCGCGCGGTGGAGCCGGGGGCCTGGGCGAGCCCGAGCCGGTCGAGGAGATCGGAGAAGCGGCGGCGGTCCTCCGCGCGGTCGATGGCGTCGGGCGGCGTGCCGAGGATCGGGACCCCCGCCTGCTCGAGGGGCACCACCAGCTTGAGCGGGGTCTGCCCGCCGAACTGCACGATGACGCCCCGGGGGCGCTCGCGCTCGACGATACTCATCACGTCCTCGAACGTGAGCGGCTCGAAGTAGAGGCGGTCCGAGGTGTCGTAGTCGGTCGACACCGTCTCCGGGTTGCAGTTGACCATGATCGCTTCCACCCCCGCGTCCTTCAGGGCGAAGGCGGCGTGCACGCACGCGTAGTCGAACTCGATGCCCTGGCCGATGCGGTTGGGGCCGCTGCCGAGGATCACCACCTTCTCGCGGGACGTCGGGGGCGCCTCGTCCTCCTCCTCGTAGGTCGAGTAGAGGTACGGGGTGTGGGCCACGAACTCGGCCGCGCAGGTGTCGACCATTTTATAGACGGGTTTGATGCCGGCCTGGACCCGGGCGTGCCGGACCTGGCCCTCGGTGGCGGAGGTCAGCTGTCCAATGCGCATGTCGGAGAATCCCATCTGCTTGGCGCGGCGAAGGACGTCGGGGTCGGCCAGGCCGGCGGCGCTGATGTCGGCCTCGTACTCCACGATCTGACGGATGTTGTCGAGGAACCACGGGTCGATGGCGCTGAGCTCGTGGAGCTCGCGCGTGCCGAGACCGAGACGGTACGCCTCGCCGATGGCGAAGCAGCGGTCCGCGTTCGGGATGCGGATCTTCTGCCGCAGCTCGTCCAGATCCGCCACCGGCCGCTCCAGGGTAAGGCCCCAGCGGTCCTGCTCGAGGGAGCGGACCGCCTTCTGGAGCGCCTCCTTGAAGGTGCGCCCGATGGCCATGACCTCGCCCACCGACTTCATCTGGGTGGTCAGGGTCTGGTCCGCCTCCGGGAACTTCTCGAAGGCCCAGCGCGGGAACTTCACCACGCAGTAGTCGATGGCGGGCTCGAACGAGGCGGGAGTCTCGCGGGTGATGTCGTTGCGCAGCTCGTCGAGCGTGTAGCCCACCGCGAGCTTGGCCGCGATCTTGGCGATGGGGAAGCCGGTGGCCTTGGAGGCGAGCGCGGAGGAGCGCGACACCCGCGGGTTCATCTCGATCACCACCATGCGGCCGTCCACCGGATTGATCCCGAACTGGATGTTGGAGCCGCCGGTCTCGACGCCGATCTCGCGGATGATCGCGAGGGAGGCGTCGCGCATGAGCTGGTACTCCTTGTCGGTGAGGGTCTGGGCGGGGGCCACCGTGATCGAGTCGCCGGTGTGCACGCCCATCGGGTCGAAGTTCTCGATCGAGCAGATGATGACCACGTTGTCCTTCAGGTCGCGCATCACCTCGAGCTCGAACTCCTTCCAGCCGATCACCGACTCCTCGACCAGCACCTGCTGGAGTGGGCTCTGCTGGAGCCCCCACTTGATCGCGGCCTCGAGCTCCTCGGGGTGGTAGGCGATGGAGCCGCCGGTGCCGCCCAGGGTGAAGGAGGGGCGGATGATCAGCGGGAACTGCATGCGGCGCTGCCGCATGCCGGCGAGGGCGTCCTCCGAGCTCGTGGCGTAGAAGCCCCTGGGCATGGCGAGCCCGAGGCGCTCCATCGCCGCGCCGAAGAGGTTGCGATCCTCCGCGGTCTTGATGGCCGGCAGCTTCGCGCCGATCAGCTCGACCCCGTAGCGGTCCAGCGTGCCGTCCTCGGCGAGGGCCACCGCCAGGTTGAGCCCGGTCTGGCCGCCCACGGTGGGCAGCATGGCGTCGGGCCGCTCCCGCTCGATCACCTTGGCCACGAACTCGGGAGTGAGCGGCTCGATGTAGGTGCGGTCCGCCATCTCGGGGTCGGTCATGATGGTGGCCGGGTTGCTGTTCACCAGCACCACCTCGAACCCCTCCTCCCGGAGGGCCTTGCAGGCCTGGGTGCCCGAGTAGTCGAACTCGCACGCCTGGCCGATCACGATCGGCCCGGAGCCGATGAGGAGGATCTTGCGCAGGTCGGTCCGCTTGGGCACGCGTGCTCCTAGGCGTCGATCGACCCGTACACGATCGAGATCTCCGGCGCGGCCTCGTCCCGCCGGTAGAGCACGTCGTCGAGGCGGCCGTTGCCGATCCACAGGACCTCGCCGTTGCCCCAGAGCTTCTCGCCGAGCACGCTCATGCGCTTCTCGACGCGCTCCTTGACCGCGTGCGCCTCGAGGCTCAGATCGCTGTCGGTGGTGAAGACCGCCCAGTCCGGCTTCTGGCCCGATTCCTCGGTCTTGCGGTAGGCGATGAGGTACTTGGGCATGGCTCAGGCTCCCTTCGTCATGAGGTCGGCGAAACGGCGGAACAGGTAGTGCGCGTCGTGCGGACCCGGCGAGGCCTCCGGATGGTACTGCACGGAGAAGATCGGCAGCTCGCGATGCCGCATCCCCTCCGACGTACCGTCGTTCAGGTTGACGTGGGTCTCGATCAGCCCGGCCTTCTCGACGGAGCGCGGGTCGACCGCGAAGCCGTGATTCTGCGCCGTGATCTCGACCCGCCCGGTGGTGAGATCCTTCACCGGGTGATTGCCTCCGTGGTGGCCGAACTTGAGCTTGTAGGTGCTGCCCCCGAACGCGAGCCCCAGGATCTGGTTCCCCAGGCAGATGCCGAAGATCGGCGCTCGGCCGATGAGCCCGCGCACCGCCTCGACGAGGTAGGGCACCGCCTCCGGATCGCCCGGCCCGTTGGAGAGGAAGACGCCGTCGGGCTTCCGCTCCAGCACCGCGGCCGCGCCGGTGTTCGCCGGGACCACCTCGACGTCGCAGCCGAGGCCGGCCAGGCAGCGGAGGATGTTCTGCTTGATCCCGGAGTCGAAGGCGACGACCTTGAACCGCGTCGGCGCGGGCGCGGTGTAACCGCGGGTCAGGTCCCACGGGCCCTCGGTCCAGCGGTGGGGCGCGTCCACGCTCACCTCGGTGACCAGATCGCGGCCGACCAGGCCCGGCCGGGCCCGCGCGCGCTCGGCGAGGCGCGCCCCGTCGGGCTCCTCGGTGGAGATGATGCCCTCCTGGGCGCCGTGATCGCGCAGGTGCCGGGTCAGCGCGCGGGTATCGATCCCCTGGATGCCGACGATCCGATTCTGGCGCAGGTAGTCGTCGAGCGGGATCGTCGAGCGCCAGCTCGAGGGGAACGGGCACGCCTCCTTGACGATGAAGCCGTCGACCCACGGGCGGCGCGACTCGACGTCCTCCGGGTTGATGCCGTAGTTGCCGATGAGCGGGTAGGTCATGCAGACCATCTGCCCGCGGTACGACGGATCGGTGAGGATCTCCTGGTAGCCGGTCATCGAGGTGTTGAACACCACCTCGCCCTGGGCCTCGCCGGGGGCCCCGAGGGCCTCGCCGCGGAACACGCGGCCGTCCGCGAGCGCGAGCAGCGCCGGGCGCGTCACGGCGTTACCTTGACGCCGCCGACCAGCGTCATCCACGGGGCGCCGCGTCCGGTAAAGCCGGCGAAGGGCGTGTTCCGGCTCCGCGACTGGAACGTGGAAGGATCCACCGTCCAGGCCTGCTCGAGGTCGAGGATGGTGATGTCGGCGGCCGCGCCGGGCGCGAGGCTGCCGCCGGGCAGGTTCAGCAGGCGCGCCGGCCCGGTGCTGAGCCGGGCGACCAGCGTGGGCAGGTCCAGCACGCCCGGGCGTACCAGACGGTCGAGCAGCAGCGAGACCGCGGTCTCGAGCCCGACGACGCCGTTGGCCGCCTCCGCGAACTCGCTCTCCTTCTCGGACAGGGCGTGCGGGGCGTGGTCGGTGGCCACGCAGTCGATGGTGCCGTCGACCAGCGCCTCGAGGCACGCCTCCACGTCGCGCTTCGTCCGCAGCGGGGGGGCCATCTTGCAGTTGGGATCGTAGGTGCGCACCGCCTCGTCGGTCAGCACGAGGTGGTGCGGGGTCACCTCCGCGGTGACCCGGACGCCGCGCGCCTTGGCCTCGCGCACCAGCCGCACCGCGCCCGCAGTCGAGATGTGGGCGACGTGCAGGTGCGCGCCGGTGAGCTCGGCGAGGATGATGTCGCGCGCCACCATCACGTCCTCCGCCGCGCCGGGCTGACCGGAGAGCCCGAGCTCGGTGGACACGAGGCCCTCGTTCATGGGCGCCCCGTGGGCCAGGTGACAGTCCTCGGCGTGGCTGATGATCGGGGTGCCGAAGGGCAGGGCGTACTCCATGGCCCGGCGGTAGAGCTCCGCGTTCATCACGCACTTGCCGTCGTCGGAGAAGGCCACGCAGCCGGCCTCCGCCTGCTCCGCCATCTCGGCGAGCTGGGTGCCCTCGAGATTGCGGGTGACCGCGCCGATCGGGTACACGCGCACCACGCCCTCGACCTTCGCGCGGGCCAGGATGTAGTCGGTGACCGCCCGGTTGTCGTTGACCGGGAAGGTGTTGGCCATGCAGGCCACCGCGGTGAAGCCGCCCGCCGCCGCGGCGCGGGTCCCGCTCGCGATCGTCTCCTTGTACTCGAAGCCGGGCTCGCGGAGGTGCACGTGCATGTCGATGAAGCCCGGGCAGACCACCTTGCCGGTGGCGTCGATGATCTCGGTGCCCGTGGGCGCCTTGAGCCCGCGCCCGATCTTGTGGATGCGCCCCTCCGCGACCGACACGTCGGCTACCGCGTCGGTGCCGCCGGCGGGATCCACCACGCGGCCGTTCCGGATCAGGAGGCTCATGCGCTCTTGCTCCCGGCGAGCAGGTAGAGCACCGCCATGCGCACCGCGACGCCGTTGGCGACCTGGTCGAGGATCACCGAGAAGGGGCTGTCCGCCACCTCGGGGGAGAGCTCCACGCCGCGGTTCACCGGGCCGGGGTGCATGATCAGGACGTCGGGCCGACAGGGCTTGAGCCTGGCGAGCGAGAGGCCCCACACCCGCGAGTACTCGCGGAGCGACGGAATGAAGCCTCCCTCCATCCGCTCGTGCTGCAGCCGCAGCATCATGATCACGTCGGCGCTCGCGATGGCCTCCTCGAGGCGGTGGCTCACCTTCACGCCCAGCTCCTGGCACTGGGGCGGGATCAGGGTGGGCGGACCCGCCACCGTGACCGTGATGCCCATCTTGCGCATCCCGAAGATGTTGGAGCGGGCGACCCGGCTGTGGGTGATGTCGCCCACGATCGTGACGTTGAGCCCCTCGAGATGGCCTTTCTTCTCTCGGATCGTCATGAGGTCGAGGAGGGCCTGGGTCGGGTGCTCGTGGGCCCCGTCGCCCGCGTTGACCACCCCGCAGCGCAGGTGCCGGGCCAGCAGCGCGGGAGCGCCGGAGGCCTTGTGGCGCACCACCACCACGTCGGGGCTCATGGCCTCGATGTTCCGGGCGGTGTCGAGCAGGCTCTCCCCCTTGTCCGCGCTCGACCCGGAGGCGGAGAAGTTGATGACGTCGGCGGAGAGCCACTTGCCCGCGATCTCGAACGAGGTGCGGGTCCTCGTCGAGGACTCGTAGAACAGGTTCACGACCGTCTTGCCCCGGAGGGTCGGGACCTTCTTGATCTCGCGCGCCGCGATCTCCTTCATGGAGATCGCGGTGTCGAGGACGTCGGTGATCTCCGACGCCTCCAGATCCTGCATGCCGAGCAGATCCTTGCGCTTCCAGCCCATGGGCTCACTCCTCCTGGATGACGACGCGGTCCACGCCGTCGTGCTCGCGGAGCAGCACGGCCACCGTCTCCCGGCGGCTCGTGGGCAGATTCTTGCCGATGTAGTCGGGACGGATCGGCAGCTCGCGATGGCCGCGGTCCACCAGGACCGCGAGGCGGATGATGTGCGGCCGCCCCAGGTCCATGAGCGCGTCCATCGCCGCGCGAATCGTCCGCCCGGTGAAGAGCACGTCGTCGACCAGGACCACCGTGCGCCCCTTGATCGGGAAGCCGATCTCGGTGGTGCGGACGATGGGCTGCTCGGCCTTGAGCCCCAGGTCGTCGCGGTAGAGCGTGATGTCGAGCGCGCCCACCGACGGCTTGGTGCCCTCGATGGCCGCGATCTTGGCCGCGATGCGCTCGGCCAGGGTGACCCCGCGGGTCTTGATGCCGACCAGGGCCACGTCCTCGCCCCCGCCGGCCTGCTCGACGATCTCGTGGGCGATGCGGGTGAGGGCCCGGTCGAGCCCGGTCTCGTCGAGGACCTGGGCCTTCTCGCGCGCGCTCACGGGGCCCCCGGGCAAAAAAATTGCCCCTGACGGGGCGGGGGGCCAAACTTGATCTTCGCGTGCCGCATCGTACGCTCCTTGCCGGCCTCGCAGGGCCTGCTTAAAGGAGTGATTCGTGATGTGCTCGTACTCTACGACGCGGGGCGCGCGCTGTCAAGGTGGAGCGGCCGCTCCGCGACGACGATGAGCCGACCGGTCGCGCCGGCACGGTAGGGCCGCCCGTCGTAGCCCGAGTACGCCTTCCGGAACCGGAGCCCGGCGCGGCGGAGCATGCGCCGCCACTGGGCGAGCGAGAATTCCTGGAAGCGCAGGTGTCGTTGCCGGATCCAGCGCGGTCCGGTGGCGATGACGAGCTGGGTGCTCTCGGTGATCCGGGTGCGCCGATCGAACCGGCGGTCTTCCAGGATGAAGCGCTTCGCGCCCGCGCGGTACCACGGGCGGCGCGGCAGCGTCGCGTCGTAGGCCGGGTCCCGGTGATCGACGAGGAGGGTGCCGCCGGGCCGCAGCGCGCGTGCCATCCGTCGCAGCACCGCCTGGTTCTGGGCGGGCGTGAAGTAGCCGAAGCTGGTGTAGAGGTTGATCACCGCGTCGAACTCGTCGCGGAAGGCGATCCGTCGCATGTCGCGCCGCACGAAGGTGAGCCGCGATCCCGTCGCGAACCGGCGGCGCGCCTCCGCGATCATCGCGCGGGAGAGGTCCACCCCCACCACCCGGAAGCCGCGCCGGGCCAGGGCGGAGGCGTGGCGGCCGTAGCCGCAGGGGACGTCGAGGATCCGCGCGCCGGGGGCCGGGCGCAGCGCGCGCACGAGGAAGTCGACCTCCCGGCGGGTCTGGGCGGGGGGCTTCTCCTCGCGGAGCTGGGCGACGTAGGCCGCGTCGAAGAAGCTCGTGAACCACTCGTCCCTCACCACGCGCTTGCGGCGCTTCATCGCGGCGAGCCCCAGCCCATCGCGGCGTAGTATACTCCGCCCTGGCCATGAGCCGGCTTCACGACGCATCGCGCACCGGCGCCCCGACGGTCGCCGTGACCGTCATCCTGTCCGCCGCCCTCCGGCGCCGGCGGCCCGGGAGCGGGGACGGCCCCCAGCGCCACGTGCTCGCGGCCGGCGCGACCCTGACCGACCTGCTCGCGGTCCTCGGGATCGACGGCTCGACCGACCTGACCGCGGCCGTGGACGGCGAGCTGGCCGAGCGCGACACGCCCCTGAGGGACGGCGCGGAGATCATGCTGCTGGCGCCAATGGAAGGGGGAGCCGCAGCCAAAGGCGAGGCGACCATAAGGGAAGCATTTAAAGGTATTTAGCCGTAAACCAACGAGTGCAAAGCATTTGGCAAACCAAAGAGTGCAAGGCAGTTAGCCGGCGCGGTAGAAGAGCAGCAGTAAGCGGAAGCCCCAAACCCATCACTCTCACCGAAGCGAGGACGACATGGCTCAGCTGACGATTCCCCTCGACGCGAAGCGCTTTGCCACCGGGATGACCTGGAAGGACTACATGGCCCAGATGGGCGACACCCGGGCCCGCACCGAGCAGAACTACGCCAACTCCAAGCTCACCGACGAAGAGCAGAAGTTCTTCGGCAGCGTGACCGGCGTCAAGCACGTCATGATGCTCGCCGAGAACTGGTGCGGCGACGTCCACCGCAACTCGCCCCTGATCGCCCACATCGTCGAGGCGATGCCCGGCGCCGAGCTGCGGGTGTTCTTCCGCGACCAGGTCCCGGACCTGCGCGACACCTTCCTCAACAACGGCTACCAGTCCATCCCGGTGGTGGTGTTCTTCGACAAGGACTGGAACGAGATCGGCCGCTGGATGG
>JBGQHJ010000107.1:0-17242 GCA_041497895.1 Methylomirabilia bacterium | reverse complement strand
CGGAGCGCCCGCTTGTAGACGAGGGCCGACTCCGGGCAGTTCATGGGCTTGAGGCTGAAGACCTCGTCCTCGACCTCGAACTTGAACATGTTGTCCTGGTAGAGGTCCCAGTGCCCGGACTGCTCCCACAGCTTCTTGTTCACCAGCAGCGGGGTCGAGATCTCCTGGTAGCCGCGCGCGTCGAGCGACTCGCGCGCGAACCTCTCGAGCTCGCGCACCAGGACCATGCCGCCCGGCAGCCAGAACGGCGCCCCCGGCGCGATGTCGAAGAAGTCGAACAGGTCGAGCTCCCGCCCGAGCTTGCGGTGGTCGCGCTTCTTCGCCTCCTCGAGGCGCCAGAGGTGCTTGTCGAGCTCCTCCTGGGTGAGCCAGGCGGTCCCGTAGATCCGCTGCAGCATCGGGTTCTTCTCGTCCCCGCGCCAGTAGGCGCCGGACGCGGAGAGGAGCTTGAAGGCCTTGAGCTGGCCCGTCGAGGCCACGTGCGGCCCGCGGCAGAGGTCGAGGAAGTCGCCCTGGCGGTAGATCGAGACGGTGGGCACCGACAGGCCGCGCAGGATCTCCACCTTGAACGGCTCGCCCCGCTCCTCGAAGAACGCGATCGCCCGCTCCCGCGGCATCTCCTCGCGCGTGAAGGGGTAGTCCGCATTCACGATCTCGCGCATGCCGTCCTCGATGCGCGCCAGGTCCTCGGGCGTGAACGGCTCCGCCTTGAGGAAGTCGTAGTAGAAGCCGTCCTCGATCGCGGGGCCGATGGCGACCTTCACCTGGGGAAAGAGCCGCTTCACCGCCTGCGCCATCACGTGCGAGGTGGAATGGCGGAGCGTGGGCAAGGGCTCGGGGTCGCAGTCGAACTCCCCCGCCAGGTTCAGGTGCCGGGCCTCGTCAAGTTCCGCCATGTTCTCCCTGTCTCAGAAAACAACAAAGCATCACAGGGCTGCGCCCGGTGATGCTCGCAACTCCCTCACTCACTCACGCTCGACCGGCAAACGATGCGCACCCCCTGGTGACCGTCACACCCCGCATGAGGAAATGGTAGGCTCGGGCGGTTTCGAACCGCCGACCTCTACCGTGTCAAGGTAGCGCTCTCCCACTGAGCTACGAGCCTAGGTTCCCGAAAGCATTGAATACACTACCGGAGGGCCCGATTCACGTCAAGGGGAGCGGCCGGCGGCGAGGCCCTCCAGGACCGTCTCGATCAGCCCGGGCCCATCCTCGGGGCCCAGGAGCACCCGGGAGGTGGCCAGCATCGGGTAGCCGTCCTGGCCTCGGGCGAGGTAATCGAGGGTCGCGACCCGGTATCGGCCTCCCGGATCCAGGGGCTGGCCGGCGACCATGATCGCGGCGACGCGCCGACCGGGCGGTTGACCGGGGTCGACCGAGAACTCGACCCCGGCGGTCTGGAGGAAATGGCCGGTGGGCCGCGGCAGCTCGTCCACCGAGTGCTCGAGCGCGGCCCGGAGGGCGTCGCCGGTCACCTCCAGCAGCGTGACGGTGTTGCTGAAGGGCAGCAGCTCCCGGATGTCGCGCTTGGTGATCGGCCCGGGCGGCAGCACCCGGTTGCCCCGGATGGCCCCGCTGTTGAGCAGGCCCACCTGCCCGCCGACACGCACGCGCATCAGGTCCGCGAACAGCCGGCCGAGCGGCGTCTGCTCGCGGCGCACGAGGCTCTCCCGCCCGTCGAGCGGGACCGGCGTGCGCCCGACCGGGATGTCGAGCTCCCGCGCGAGCAGCGCGGCCTGACGCCGCACCAGCTCCGCCACGTCGGGGGCCTCGGCCAGCCGCTCGTCCACCGGGATCAGCCGCTGCCGGCGGCTGATCACCGCGCCGCAGCGGAGCTCGTACTGGACCTGGCCCACGTTGACCGCGTCCGCGCCGGCCTTGACGATCACCGCGCGCCCGTCCTCGACGAGCATCGGATCGTGGTCGTGGCCGCCCAGGATCGCGTCGATCGGGAGCGCGGCGGCGAGGGCGCGGTCCTGCGCGAGCGGCAGGTGGGTGACCGCCACCCGGAGGTCCACCGCGCCGAGCGCGGCGAGCGCGGCGCGGGCCGCCTCGAGGGGATCCTCGAAGCGCACGCTCGCACCACCGTTCGAGGTCCGGGCCGCGTCGGGCGTGGTGAGGCCGATCACGCCGACCCGCGCGCCGTCGAAGTCACGCCGGAGCCACCGCCGCGCGCCGCCGAACGGCCGGCCGCTCGCGCCGTCGACGACGTTGGTGGCGAGCCACGGGAAGCGCGACTCGCCGATGCGCTGGGCCAGCACCGCGGGGCCGAAGTCGAACTCGTGGTTGCCGAAGGCGGCGACGCCGAGCCCGAGCGCGTTCCAGCCCTCGATCATCTGCGCGCCGCGCCGCAAGGTCGAGAGCAGCGACGGCGACAGCGTGTCGCCGGCCAGCGCGAAGACCGTGTTCGGGCTCTCGCGCTCGAGCGTCCGCACCAGGGTGGCCACGCGCGCGAGCCCGCCCCGGCCCGCGACCGGCTCGAGCACGTAGACGTCGTTGACCGAGAGGAGCTGGACCCGGACCGGCGGCCGGTCCGCGCACCGGGTCTCGGCGCATCCGGCGCCGAGTAGCAGCAGGAGCAGCCAGACCGCGTACCGCGAGCGGTTCAGAGCGCTACCGGAGGAGCTGGTTCACGAGCCCGCTCACGATCTGGTACCTGAACTGGGCGCTGACCGGCAGGGTCGCCTTGGCGAGCTCGTCGGGCACCGGGGGAAAGGGCTGCGCCAGCTTCACCGCGGTCATGGCGTAGTCGTCGAGGATGCGCACCCCGGACGAATCGCGCAGCTCGATGAACTCGAGGCTGCCGTTCTTGGCGATGTGGAACTCGATCAGCAGCTGCCCTTCGATGCCGCGGTCCCCGGCCTCACGCGGATAGATCCAGTTGGCCCGGATCTTCTCCCGCACCTTGTTCATGTAGTCCTGAAACCGCGGCTCCGGGGTGTCGAGCGGGATCGGAGCACCCTCGACACCACCGTGACCGCCCCCCTTCAACCCTCCGCCTCCTCCGGGCGGCTGGCGGTAGATGCTGGCGAGGGGCCGCGAGCCCGGCCGCGAAGTTGGCGACGCCGGGGTGGCGGCCTCGCTCGGCTGCGCCTCCGACGGCTTGGGCTCCGGCGGTGATGGCTTCGACTCCGGGGTCTTCGCGATGGCGTCCGGGGCCGGCGGCTCGGCCTTCGCGACGGCCGGGGGCGGCGTCGGGGCCGGGGGCGCCGGACGCGCCGCCCGCGGTGCTCTCGGCGCCGGTGCGGAGGGCGGCGCGGGCGAGGGCGTTTCCCGCTGACGGACTTCGGGGGGACCCACCGGCCGGGACGGATTGCCGAGCGGGGCCTTCTCCTCCGGCTTCTCGGGCGTGATGTCGACGAGGAGCGGCTCACCGCGCTTGACGTACGTGGGGGGCCGCAAGAAGCCCGGCACCATGACGAAGGGCACCAGGAAGAGCAGGTGGAAGAGCACCGACGTCACGATGGCCAGGACCAGCGTGCGCTTGGTCCGATCCCTGGGCAGCCGGATCCACCGCCTCAGCCGCTTCACGGCAATAATTATGGCACGCCGCCGACCCCTCCGCCGGATGGCCCGGAACCCCTCGCCACGACGGCTTTCCTGACGAAAAGTGTCCGCCAGGTGACACCCTGCGACCGCCGACCCTCTATCCTTACGCGGCCGAGCAATCTTGCCTCACTATTTCAGTTACTTGGCATGCGACCTCACTTGGCACGGTGCTGGAAAGCGCTCTGCGCCTAACATCATGCGAACCCTGACGAAAGCTCTCGTCGCCCTGGGCGGCCTGCTCCTATCCGCCGGGGCCGCCCACGGCCAGCCGGCACCGCTCACCTTCGGCGTGCTGAACCAGCAGAGCCCCGCCCTGACCGCCGAGCGCTGGAACCCGATCCTCCACTACGTCGGCGTGATGAGCGGCATCCCGCTCCAGCTGCGGATGGGACGGACCGTGCAGGAGACGGACGCCATGATGGGGCGTGGCGACTTCGACTTCGCGTTCACCAACCACAACTTCCAGTCCGAGTTCGACGCGGTGGGCTTCAAGGTGGTCGCGCGCTGGGCCGGCGAGCCCATTCGCGCGGTCATCGCGGTGCCGGCCGACAGCCCGATCCACCACCTGCACGAGCTCGGCGGCAAGCGCGTGTCCTTCCCCTCCTCCGACGCCTTCGTCGCCTACGCGGTGCCGCTCGTCGCGCTCAAGCGCGCGGGGGTTCAGGTCGAGGAGGTCTTCGGAGGCAACCAGGAAGGGACCCTCGCCCAGCTCAAGGCCAAGCGCGTCGAGGCGGGCGCGGTCAACTCCCGCTTCCTCGCCCAGTACGCCGAGCGGGAGCGCGTGACGTTCCGCGAGATCTACGTCTCCGATGGCTTCCCCGACCTCGCGGTCATCGCCCACCCTCGGGTGCCCGCGGCGACCGTGGAGCGGGTGCGGCGCGCGCTGCTCGGCATGGCCGCCGATCCGAGCGCCGCGCCGGTCCTGGCCCAGGCGCAGTTCAAGGGGTTCGAGCCCGCCACCGATCGCGACTACGAGGGCGTGCGCCGGACCTACCGCCTGATCGGCCAGTGAGATCCAGTCTTCGCACTCTGCTCCTCGGTCTCAGCTCCGTCGCCATCGTCAGCGTCACCCTCAGCGGCCTGGCCGTCAACCTGCGTGACCGCAGCGGGGCGGCGCAGGCCCGCCTCGCCGAGCAGACGGAGCGCCTGGCCACCGCGGCGGCCCCGCTCCTGCTCGACTCACTGGTGGTCGGCGATCTGGCGCGGGCCGAGCAGACGATGCGAAATCTCAATCGGGAGTCGGTGTGGAGCGAGGTCCGGCTCTACGAGAGCGACGGACACCGGATCATCTTCGACGCGTCCCCCAAGAAGGTCCGCCGATCCCACGCGCCCCGCTGGCTCAAGCAGCTGGTCCCGGTGACCCTCCCGGAGCACCGGGTCGCCATCACCGCCGCCCCGGTGGTGTACGGGGTGCTGGCGGTGACCCCGTCGGTGGAGAGCCTCGAGAACGAGCTGTGGACCGAGGTCCGCACCATGATCGCGGTGACCGGGGTGCTCCTCGTGACCCTCCTCGGGCTCACCCACATGATCCTCGTCATCGGCCTGCGCCCGGTGCGGGCCCTCGCCGAGAGCGCGACGCGGCTCGGCCACGGGGACCTGACCGCGCGGATGCCGGAGACCAGGCTGAGCGAGATGCGCCCCACCGTCCGCGCGTTCAACTCGATGGCGGCCACCCTCGAGCAGGCGCTGCACGAGGCCCGCACCCGGCAGAGCCGGCTGGAGAGCCTGGTCGAGATCAGCGGCGAGCTCTCCCGGATGCAGCCGCTCGATTCGCTTCTCGGGCGGATCGCGGAGGCGTGCGGCCGCATCGTCAAGACCGACTGGGTGGGCTTCCGCCTGGTGGACGGCGACGAGCTGGTGGTGGCGGGCACGCTCGACGTGGGCACCGACATGCCGGTGCGGCCACGCTTGAAGATCGGCGAGAGCCTCGCCGGGCAGGTCGCGGCCACCGGCCGGCCGCTGCTCCTGCGCGATCCGGCCAACCATCCGAGCATGCTGCCCGAGCACGCGGCGGCGATGCGGCGGCTCGGCTACCAGGGGCTCCTGACCGTGCCCGCCCGCATCGGCGACCGGGTCGTGGGCGTGCTGAGCTTCCTGACCCGGCGGGAGGAGGGCTTCTCCACCGAGGACATGGCCATCGCCACCGCCTTCGCCTCCCACGCGGCCATCGCGCTCGAGAACAGCCGCCTGCTCCACGAGTCCCGCCGCGCGTACGACGAGCTCGCGCAGGCCCAGGGGCAGCTCGAGCAGGCCCAGAAGATGGACGCGATCGGCCGGCTCGCGGGCGGCGTCGCGCACGACTTCAACAACCTCCTGACCGTCATCCTGGGCCGCACCGACATCATCCTCCGTCAGCTGAAGACGGAGGACCCGATCCGGCGCGGCATCGAGCTGATCCAGCGCACCGCGGGCCGGGCCGCCGAGCTGACCAAGCAGCTCCTCGCCTTCAGCCGCAAGCAGGTGCTCGAGGCGGTCGTCCTCGATCTCGGCGCGGTGACCACCGACATGAAGGAGATGCTCGCCCGCCTCATCGGCGAGGACATCGCGCTCGTGACCACCATCGCCCCGAGCCTCGGGCGCGTGAAGGCCGACCGCGGCCAGATCGAGCAGGTGGTGATGAACCTCGCGATCAACGCGCGCGACGCCATGCCCAAGGGCGGCCACCTCATCGTCGAGACCGACAACGTCGACCTCGACGACGAGTACGTGCGCCGCCACATGGGCGCGCGGCCCGGTCCCCACGTGATGCTCGCGGTCTCGGACAGCGGAGTGGGGATCGCCCGCGAGCACCAGCGCCACATCTTCGAGCCGTTCTTCACCACCAAGGAGCAGGGCAAGGGCACCGGGCTGGGGCTCGCCACCGTCTACGGCATCGTGAAGCAGAGCGGCGGCTACATCGAGGTCGACAGCGAGCCGGGTCGGGGCACCACGTTCCGGATCTACCTGCCCCGGGTCGACGCGGCGGAGCTCGCCACCGATCGCGCCGCCCGTCCCGCCGCGCCGGCCGGCGGCACCGAGACCATCCTGCTGGTGGAGGACGAGGAAGGGGTGCGGGAGCTGGCCCGCGACATCCTGCGGGCCAGCGGCTACACCGTGATCGAGGCCCGCAACGGGCCGGAGGCGCTGCTGCTCAGCGAGCGCCACCAGGGCCCGCTCGACCTGCTCCTCACCGACGTGGTGATGCCCCGGATGAGCGGCCGCGAGCTCGCCGAGCGCATGGGCCCGCTGCGCCCGGACCTGAGCGTGCTCTACATGTCCGGCTACACCGACGACGCGGTCATCCGCCACGGCGTCCTCGGCGCCGACACCGCGTTTCTGCAGAAGCCGTTCACGCCGGCCGCCCTGGTCCAGCGCGTTCGCGAGACGCTCGACCTGGCCCGGCGCGAGCCGGCCCCCGTCTCCTGATCCGCTAGAGCCCGCGTCCCACCGCCTCCGCCACCGGCCGCAGCTCGCGCATGAGCTGGGCGAACTTCGAGGGCTTGAGCGACTGGGGCCCGTCGGACAGCGCCTCCTCCGGCCGAGGGTGCACCTCGATGATCAGCCCGTCCGCGCCGCAGGCCACCGCGCCCTTGGCCATCGGAGCGACCAGGTCCCAGTGCCCGGTGCCGTGCGACGGATCCACGACTACCGGAAGGTGGCACAGCTTCTTCAAGACTGGAACTGCGTTCAGGTCGAGGGTGAAGCGGGTCGCGGTCTCGAAGGTGCGGATGCCGCGCTCGCAGAGGATGACGTTCGGGTTGCCCGCCGAGAGGATGTACTCGGCCGAGAGCAGGAACTCCTGGATGCTGGTGGCCATGCCGCGCTTGAGCAGGACCGGCTTGCCGACCTCGCCCACCCGGCGGAGCAGGGTGAAGTTCTGGATGTTGCGCGCCCCGATCTGGAGGATGTCGCTGTACTCCGCGACCACCTCCACGCTCTCGGTCTCGAGCACCTCGGTGACCACCGGCAGCCCGGTGCGCTTCCGCGCCTCGGCCAGGTAGCGGAGGCCCTGCTCCTTCAGCCCCTGGAAGGCGTAGGGCGAGGTCCGCGGCTTGTAGGCGCCGCCCCGGAGGATCTTGGCCCCCGAGGACTTGACCGCGTCGGCCACCTCGAGCACCTGCGCCTCGGACTCCACCGAGCAGGGCCCCGCCATCACCACCACGTCGTGGCCGCCCACCGTGACCCCGTTGATGCGCACCTCGGTCGACTCGCGGCGCACCTCGCGGCTGGCCAGCTTGAACGGCTGCTGCACCGGCATGACCGAGTCGACCGTCTCCATCGCCTCGAGCAGGCGCAGGTCGGGCCGGCCGCGCTCCTCGCCCACCGCGGCCACGATGGTCTTGAACTCGCCGCGGATCACGTGCGGGCCGTAGCCCATCTCGGTGATGCGGCGACACACCTCGTCCACGTCGGCGTCGTTGATGCCGGACTTGAGCACGATGATCATAGGGTCCTCCCCAGCACCCGGGCCAGCGGCTTGAGCTCGGACATGAGCTGCGCGAACTTGGTGGGCTTGAGCGACTGCGGACCGTCGGACAGGGCCTCGGCCGGGTTGTTGTGCACCTCGATGATGAGCCCGTCGGCCCCGGCGGCGAGGCCGGCCTTGGCCATGGCCGAGACGTACTCCCAGTGCCCGGTACCGTGGCTCGGATCCACGAACACCGGCAGGTGCGAGAGCTTCTTCACCACCGGGATCGCGTTGAGGTCGAGGGTGTAGCGCGTGGAGGTCTCGAAGGTGCGGATGCCGCGCTCGCAGAGGATGACGTTGGGATTGCCTCCCGCCAGCACGTACTCGGCGGAGAGCAGCCACTCCTGGATCGAGGTCGACATGCCCCGCTTGAGCAGCACCGGCTTGCCGCACTCGGCCACCCGCTTGAGCAGGGAGAAGTTCTGCACGTTGCGGGCACCGATCTGGAGGATGTCGGCGTGCGCGGCCACCACCTCGACCTTGTCCGGCTCCATGACCTCGGTCACCACCGGGAGGCCCGTGCTCTTGCTCGCCTCACGGAGCAGGGTCAGACCGTCTTCCTCGAGCCCCTGAAAGGCGTAGGGTGAGGTGCGCGGCTTGAAGGCGCCGCCGCGGAGCACGTGCGCGCCCGCGGCCTTGACGCTCTCGGCCACCGCGGTGAGCTGGGGCTGAGACTCGACCGAGCACGGCCCCGCCATCACCACGATCTGGGGGCCGCCGACCGGGACCCCGTGGACGCGGAACTGGGTGTTTTCGGGATGGGCCTCGCGACTCGCGAGCTTGAAGGGCTGCAGGATGCGCACCACGCTCTCCACCGACTCGAGCGACTGGAGCGCGAGCAGCTGCTCCTTGGCCCGATCGTCACCGA
Source organism: Methylomirabilia bacterium (assembly GCA_041497895.1). Taxonomy (GTDB): domain Bacteria; phylum Methylomirabilota; class Methylomirabilia; order Rokubacteriales; family CSP1-6; genus CAMLFJ01. The sequence goes on along the minus strand of JBGQHJ010000107.1, from coordinate 8,378 downwards.
CGACCCCGATGATGGTGCGCACCTCCCCGCGGGAGAGGTGGGTCTTGAACCCGAACTCCCGCACCCGTCGTGAGACGTCCTCGATGTCGGCCTCGCTCGATCCCGGCTTGAGCACGATGATCATTTGCGTTCTCCCTCTGTGTCCCGCGGTGTCTCTTGCGGACTCTCGTTTAGTTCTTCAGGCTCTTCAGCTGCGGGGGCCCAGACATGGCCCCCGCACTCCCCCCGCCGCGGACGACCGTTACTGCTTCGACATGGCCGTCGTCGTCCGCTGGACTACCGTTTTGCTTCTTCAGGCTCTTCAGCTGCGGGGCCCCCGATATGCCCCCCGCACTCCGCCAGTGGCGGACGACCGTTGCTGCGTCCGCTTGGCTGCCGTGGAAAACAAAAACGCCGCGGGTCGGTTGCCCGCGGCGTCTATCTGTTCCTCGCCACGGGCTGGTTCGTCGCCCGTGGCTCCTCGCGATCAGCTCATGGGAGCCAGGCGGCGAACGGTGGGAAAGTAAAAATACGACCGCCAGGTTTCGTGGCTGCTGGCCGTCGTTCCGATCGTGCTCACCGGCTCGATTCCTCCCGACTGCACTGGCAATGGACTGCTACAGAGTGGAGCGAGTCTACGGGCCCTGCTTCTCCCTGTCAAGCCCTCCGTTGGCGCGGGCCGCCCGCGCCGCGCTCCGCCCGTGGAACCAGGTCACGATGCGGTGCCGGTAGTAATAGAGCGGCAGGGCGCCGGCCACCGCGACCGCCGAGACCAGGATCACCTGCAGGTAGTCCCCGGCGGCGGTGTGCGCCCCCTGGGCGGAGAGCACCCAGGTCCCCGGGATCCGGCCCAGACCCGAGACCAGCGCGAACACCCAGAGGGGCATCGGGCTGATCCCGAACAGGTAGCAGACGATGTCCTTCGGCAGGCCCGGGATCAGGTAGATGATGAAGCACAGGACCGCCCCCTCGGCCTCCACGATGAAGCCGAGCCGGTTCCAGGTCTCCGCGCTCACGAGGTTCTTCACGTAGTGCGCGCCGAGCCACCGCCCGATCCAGAAGGCCACCACCGACCCGACGGTGAGGCCGATGGTCGAGTAGAGCAGCCCCAGCCACTGACCGAAGAGATAGCCGCCGAGGATGCCGGTCGCCTCGCCGGGGATCGGCGAGATGATCACCTGCAGCGCCTGGAGCAGGATGAAGATGACGGGGGCGAGCACCCCCCATTCCCTGAGGGTGCGCTTCAGGAAGTGCTTGTCGACGTAGAGCCGGACCAGGAACTGGTAGGCGGGCGCGTCGGTCCACACGAGCCAGACGCAGTACGCCACGATCAGGCCGCTCACGCCGGCCACGATCGCCCAGCGCGTGCGGGCGCTCATTCCTTCCGACCCCCTCGATGCGGCATCGCCGTTGACGCCTTCCCCCATCGCCGGGCCGGCTCAGGTGGCCGCGGCCACCCCGGAGGGATCGGGCCGCCCGAACCATCCGTAGCGGGGCCACCAGCGCGACAGGAACGGCCACGTCGCCGCGAGCTGGGTCACCATCGCGAACCAGCGGGTCGGGGTGTGCGCGGCCATCGACTGGGCGAACTGGAGCACCCGGTACGGGCCGCGGTAGCGGGCTACCAGGCGACGGTAGCGCTCGAGCCCCACGTCGAGCGGGAGCACGCCGTCGAGGACCTGCTGCACGATGCGGCCGCACTCGCCGCCGAAGTAGAGCGCGGGGCGAATGCCCTCCGCGGTCAGCGGCAGGCACTGGCCGGCGGCGTCGCCGACCGCGAAGAGCCGATCCACCGTGGGGCGCAGCAGCCGGTTCGGGAAGTAGGTTCCGTGGTAGGAGCCGGCGGAGGTCCCGTGCTCGCGCAGCAGGCGCTCGAGCGCCGGTTTGAGCTTCGACCGGCCCACGTACGAGCCGAGCCCGATCAGGCTGCCGCTCCCCACCGGGAAGATCCAGCCGAGCCCTTGCGGGATGAGGCGGCGGTCGAGCAGGAACGTCAGACCCTCGTCCCGGAGCGAGGTGTGGGTCTCGAGGCCGAAGGAATGGTGGCGAGAGCGGGGCTCCGTCGGGGCGCCTCCCGTGATCGCGCGACGCCAGCCCGAGCAGTCCACGATGACCGGCGCGGTGAAGCGCCCTTCCGCGGTCACCACCGCCCCGTCCTGGATGCCCGATACCGAGGTGCGCAAGAATCGCACACGGCACTGGGCGAGCAGACCCCGGCAGAACGCGCGGTAGTCGAAGGTGCAGAAGGGCACCGAGGAGAGATCGTAGCGGACGGTGCGGGTCGGCGTCCGGATCACGAGCCGGTCGTGCACCTGCAGGACGCTCTCCGAGACCCCGAGGGTCTCGGGCACCCACAGCGGGGTTCCGCACGCGGACGTCTGCACGGCGCCGACCTCGTTCCGATCGAGCATGAGGACTTCACCCCGGAGCTGGCGGGCGACGGCGAGGCCTGCGAAGCTGGCCCCCACCACGATGGCGTCGTAGTCCCGGGCGGGCATTCTCATGCACAGCATACCCGAAAGGCGGGACAAAAGAACGGCTCACGTCCCCCGGGCCGCCGGACCGCGCCGTCGGGCCGCCGCCTCGCGGAGCGTGCCCAGCACGCCGCGCGGGAAGAAGAACACCACCAGCACGAAGAGGATCCCGAAGTAGAGGAGCCAGCGCTCGGATAGCCGCTGCAGGATCTCCGAGCCCGCGAACAGCGAGCCGCCCAGGCCGCGCAGGTTCGGCAGCAGCGTGCGGGCGCTCAGGAGGACGGCCGCGCCCACGAGGCCGCCGTGGAGCGTCCCGATGCCGCCGATGATCACCATCAGGAGCACGTCGAGCATGATCGGGATGCCGAGCGTCGACTCCGGATTCACGTAGCGCACCCACATGGCGTAGCCGCCCCCGAGCACGGTGGCGACCACGCTGCCGAACGAGGTGGCCATGAGCTGGAAGACGAACGTGCGGTAACCCAGGGCCTCCGCCCGCAGCTCGTTGTCGCGGATGGCCTGGAGCGTCCGCCCGAGCGGGGAGTGCACGAAGCGGCTCATCAGGAGGAACAGGCCGAGGCAGACCGCCAGCACCGTGTAGTAGGTCACGAGCCGCCCGGAGAGGCCGAAGGCGCCCGGCGCGCCCGCCGCGAAGACACCGGGCAGCTTCGGGGAGAGCCCGTCCTCCCCGCCGGTCAGCGTGCCCCACTGCACGGCCAGGATGAGCGCGAACTCCGCGAAGGCCAGGGTGATCATCGCGAAGAAGATCGCCTTGATCCGCAGCGAGAAGGCCCCGACCACGACCGCCACCACCCCGGACACCGCGATCCCGGCCAGGAACCCGAGCACGAGGTGGCCGTAGGTGGGCGCCCCCAGCCGGCCCACCGCGAGGGCGACCGCGTAGGCCCCGAAGCCGAAGAACATCGCGTGCCCGAACGAGACGATACCGGTGTAGCCGATCACCACGTCGTAGCTCGCCGCGAGCGTGGCGAAGAGCGCGATCTTGAGCGCGAGGTCGAGCAGCTGGAACGAGGGGCCGGCCGCGGGGAGCAGCGCCCAGGCCAGCACCACCGCGAGGCGCAGGTAGAGGGTGGGCGACCGCCAGCGGTCGCGCCGCTGCGCCGCGCGCGCGGCCTGGACCGGGGTGAGCCCGGACGCGCTCACTTGCCGGCGCCGTAGAGCCCGGTGGGGCGCACGAGCAGCACCAGCACCATGATGCCCATGGTCACGCCGATGGCCGCCTTGGGCACGAGGTACGCCACGTAGTTGTAGGCGAGGCCCACCAGCAGCGCGCCCACCAGCGAGCCGGTGACGCTGCCGAGGCCGCCGATGATGACCACGATGAACGCGAAGATGAGCTGCTCACCGCCCATCGACGGGCGGATCGACTGGCTGAACATGCCCCACATGAGCCCCCCGAGCCCGGCGAGCCCGGAGCCGGCCGCGAACACTCCGGTGAAGTAGCGGTGGATGTCGTGGCCCATCACCTGCACCATCTCGTTGTTCTCGACGCCCGCGCGCACGATGAGGCCCACCCGGGTGCGCGTGAGCAGCCACTGCATGCCGCCGTAGACCAGCAGACCGAGCCCGATCGCGATCGTGGGGAAGCGGAGCACGACCACGTCGGCCACGTCCCACGAGCCCTGGAAGGTGGCCGGCACCGGCATCACCTGGTCGTTGGGTCCCCACGCGACCCGGATCAGCTCCTCGAGCACGATGGTGGCCCCCAGGGTGATCAGGATCTGGAAGAGGTGCTGCCCGTAGACCGGGCGCACGATGACCCGCTCGAGCACGACGCCGAGCGCGAAGGCCACCGTCACCGCGGCGGCCACCGCGAGCAGGAGCAGGCCCGCGTTGGCCCAGACCGACGGAGATGCGGCCCAGCCCCAGCGCGCGTTGATCGCCACCGCCACCGTGAAGCCCGCGTACGCGCCCCAGGAGAACAGCGCCCCGTGGGCGAAGTTGAGCACGTCCATCAGGCCGAAGATCAGGGTGAGCCCCGCGGCCACCAGGAAGATCAGCATGCCCATCGCGAGGCCGGCCACCGTGAGGGTGAGCCAGGCCCGCGGCTCGATGCCGAGCAGCGGCAGCAACAGGAGCAGGGCCGCGCCGACCAGCAGCGGAATCGCGCGCCTCATGTGCCCGGCCTCATACTCCCCCGCTCATACTCCCCGCTCATACTCCGAGGTACCGCTGCTTGAGGTCGCGGTCGGCGGCCAGCGCGGTCATGGAGCCCGAGTAGACGGTGCGCCCGTCGTCCATCACGTAGCAGTCGTCGCCGAGCCGGCTCGCCATCGCGAAGTTCTGCTCCACCAGGACCACGGTGGTCTCCCGCTTCATGGACTCGAGCGCCGCGACGAGGTGCTCGACCACGATGGGAGCGAGGCCCTTGGAGGGCTCGTCGATCAGCAGCAGGCGGGTCGGATTGACGAGGGCGCGCCCGATGGCCAGCATCTGCTTCTGACCGCCCGAGAGCGTGCCCGCCCGCGCGGGGCGGAAGCGCTCGAGGTCGGGGAAGAGCGCGAGCACCCGCCGCATCCGCTCACGGCTCTCCGCGTTCTCGGCCCGCATGGCCACCCTGAGATTTTCCTCCACCGTGAGGGTCGCGAAGATCCCCTGCCCCTCCGGCACGTAACCGATGCCGAGCCGGGCGATGGCGTGGGGCGGCAGGCCGTGGATGGGGCGCCCCTCGAAGCGGACCGCGCCCCGGCTCGGGGCCAGCACGCCCATCACGGTGCGCATGGTGGTGGTCTTGCCGGCCCCGTTGCGGCCGAGCAGCACCGTGACCGCGTCCGGCCGCACCCGCAGCGACACCCCCTGCAGGATGTGATGCTGGCCGATGTCGGTGTGCACACCCTCCAGCTCGAGCACGTCAGGCATTTACCCTCTCCCCTCAGGGGAGAGGGTAGGGTGAGGGGTGGTATGGTGAGGGGTGGTCGTCCCGAAGTACGCGGCCTGCACCTCCGCGCTCGCGCTCACCTGGGCGGGTGACCCGTCGGCGATGAGCCGCCCGTCCTTCAGCACCGCGATCGAGTCGGACAGGGCCATCACCATGTCGATCTTGTGCTCGACGAGCAGGATGGTGCGGTCCCGCCGGGCCCGGAGACGCTCGATGAGCCCGATGATCGCGGGCACCTCCTCGAGCGACATGCCGGCGGTCGGCTCGTCGAGCAGCAGCACCTCGGGCTCGAGCGCGAGCAGGATGCCCAGCTCGAGCTTGCGCTTCTCGCCGTGGGCCAGCGCCCCGGCCGCCGCGTGCCACTTGCCCTCGAGGAGCACGCTCTCGAGCAGCCGGTAGGCGATGTCCTCGAGCTCGGGAAAGCGCCGGTAGTGACGCCACGCGGTGAAGCCGAGCCCGCGCCGCGCCTGCACCGCGAGACGCACGTTCTCGAGCACGGTCAGGGTCGGGAAGATGTTGGTGAGCTGGAAGGAGCGGCCGATCCCGAGGCGGGTGCGGGCGGCCGCCCCTCGTCCGGTGACGTCGCGCCCCTTGAAGAGGATGCGCCCCTCGCTCGGCCGGTATTGCCCGCTCAGCAGGTTGAAGAAGGTGGTCTTCCCGGCCCCGTTGGGCCCGATGATGGACTTGAGGGTGAACGGGGCCACGTCGAGGCTGACGTGGTCCACCGCGACGTGCCCTCCGAAGCGGATGGTGAGATCGCGGGTGGAGACGGCCGGGGCCGAGGCCGTCGCTAGGCCCCCCTGAGGAAGGCCCGGAGCGCGGTCTTGACCTTCGGACTCTGGCCGAGGAGCACCGTGTAGTGGTTCGTCCCCGGGACCAGCACCAGCTTCGCGCGCGGGATGGCGGCGGCCATCGCGTCCGCCTCCTCCTGGGTCATCAGGCAGTCGGTGGGCGTGAGCAGCCCGTCGGGCGCCCGGAAGATCAGGGTGGGCGCCTTGATCCGGTGGTGATAGACCCAGAGCCGCTCGCGCTCGAGGTTGGCGATCTCCTCCTCGATGGCGGGCCGCGACGCCTTGGCGCGCACCGTCCTCGCGGGCAGCTCCTCCACGTCGTAGCGGAAGTAGCGCTCGAGGTAGTCGTTCCACCGCCCCTCGAACATCGGCAGGGCGCGCACGAACCCCATGAACATGTCGAGCGACGGGAACTCCACCCCCAGCCGGTTGATCGCGGGCCGGAGCGACTCGAGCACCTCGTAGCGCACGTCGAGCCCGCCGTCCACGAGCACGAGCTTGGCCACCCGCTGGGGTCGCGTGGCCGCGAAGCGCACCGCGATGTGGGCCCCCAGCGAATGGCCGATCAGCACCGCCTTCTTGAGGCCGAAGTGGTCGAGCAGCCCCTCGAGGTCGTCGGCGTGGATCGCAAGGCTGTAGCCCTTGTCGGGCTTGTCGCTCTCTCCCCGTCCCCGCAGGTCGTAGGCGATCAGGCGATGGGCGGGCGAGAGCACGTCGGCCACGCTCGCCCAGCAGGTGTGGTTGGCGGTGAGGCCGTGGATGCACACCACGGCCGGGCCCTTCGCGGGACCGGGCCACTCCGCGACCGCGAGCGAGACGGAGCCGACGGCGACGCGGGCCATGGGCTCAGCGCTTGTTGGCGATCGCGGGCGCCGTCTCCTGGAGCGAGAGCTCGCGGGTCAGGGTCGGCACCAGCCACGCCACGTCCGGCTTGGACACCATCTTGAACGCGTACATCGCCTGCAGGGCCTGGTGGTCCTCCTTGCGGAAGATCATCTTGCCCTTGGGGGTCTGGAACTCGAGCCCCTCCATGGCCGCGATCAGCTTCTCGGTGTCGGTCCCGCCCGCCTTCTGGATCCCGGCCACCGCCGCCATCGCGGCCGCGAAGCCGCCGCAGGTGAAGAAATCGGGCGGCTCGTTGAAGCGCTTGACGTGCTCGCGCACCAGCCAGTCGTTGATCGGGTTCTTGGGAATCTCGTAGTAGTAGTAGGCCCCGCCCACCATGCCCTCGAGCTTCATGCTCTTCATCGCCTTCAGCACGTCGAGCACGTTGCTGCCGCTCGTGAGCGTGATGCCATACTTGTCGAGCCGGTTGTCGACCAGCTGCGCGAACGGCCCGCCCTTGCCGGCCCAGATCACGAAGACGTACTTGGGCCCCGACCGGTCCTTGAGCGCGCCGATGATCTTCTGGATGGGCGCGGTGAAGTCGGTCGCGGTGGTGGGCGCGTACTCCTCGTGCACCACCTGGGCTCCCGCCTTCTCGACCGCGGCCTTGTAGGCGGCCACCCCGTCGCGCCCGAACGCGTAGTCCTGGGCGATGGTGGCGATGGCGACGCCGGGGCGGGCCACCGCCAGCGCGTTGGCGATCGCGTCCTGGGTCGAGTTGCGGCCGGTGCGGAAGATGTAGCGGTTCCAGTTCTCGCCGGTGATGCTGTCCGCCACCGCCGGTTCCACGATCAGGACCTTCTTGAACTCGGCCGCCACCGGCAGCACCGCCAGCGCGGCCGCGCTCGAGGTCGTGCCCACGACGAGGTCGACCTTGTCGTCGGCGTAGAGCTTGGTGACCTTCTGCTTGGCCACGTCCGGCTTGAGCTGATCGTCCTCTTCCAGGACCACGATCTTCCGGCCGAGCACCTCGCCCTTTCCGCCGGTCGCGTACTCGAGGCCCAGCTCGAAGCCGCGCTTGGCCTGCTTGGCGTAGACCTCGAACGGCCCGGTGAAGCCCTGCACCATGCCGATCTTGATCGGGGCCTGGGCGAAGGCGGCGGTCGGGCCGACCGCCACGACGACGGCCGCGACGAGGGCGAGGGCGATGGCATGGCGGAAGGATGAGCGCGTGTGCATGGATGATCTCCCGTTCGACGTCAGTTGTCGCGCGGCTACGCTAGCAAGCGGCCGGCGGAGGGTCAAGCTACTCGCCCAGGTACCAGCGCCGGCGCGCCCGCGAACCGTAGCTCAGGCCGAAGCGCCGCATGCCCACTCCCGCGACCCACTCCACCGCCTCCTCGGCCGAAT
>JBGQHJ010000106.1:0-17284 GCA_041497895.1 Methylomirabilia bacterium | reverse complement strand
TCCTCGCTCGATCAGGCTCCCGCCGACGGGTTGCCGGTCAGGATGTGGGACGCGTGGTGGTGGATCATGCGCCACTCACCCGCGCTCCGCTCGAAGATGTTGGTGGCCAGCACCGAGGTCACCGAGATCTTGCCGCGCGCCTCCGAGAGGATGTTCTCGGTGCAGGTGACCCATCCGAACGCGCCCTCCACGTAGGTGTTCACGTCGGTGATGCTGAAGCGCATCTCCTCGCTGTTCTTGAAGATGGCCTCCCACGAGTAGCGGACCGCCTCCCACCCGGTGAGGAGCCCCCAGCCCGGGTGCACGCAGCGCACGTGCTCGCCGTGGGCCCAGATCTCCTCCATCTGCCGGAGGTCGAGGGTCTCGAACACGCGGTAGAAGCGCGCATTGGCCTCCTCGACCTCCGCGCGCTCGTCGTCCGGATTCATGGCGGGCATTCTAACTCAAGTACTTGCGGCGGTGGCCTCGGGAGGAGCCCTCTCCGCTTGGTCAGTACCGGGGCCGGCGCGCGACCTGGGTCGCGGGGGCGGACCGCGGAAAATTCCCGCTGCCGTAAGCTGGTTGGGAGAGGGGATCAGCATGTGGGCTGGGGTCGTCTATGGCTCGCTCCTGGAACGTCACGCCGACCACATCCTGCTCAGCGGCGGAGCGCAGATCTTCCTCCTCGACGACGCGGTGCGGTGCGACTTCCGTGTCGGCACCTACCTCAAGGTCACGTACACCGAGATCGATGGGAGGAAGCTCGCTCGCGGCATCTCGCAATCTGATTCATTCCACGCGCTGAACGCCCCTCCCTGAAGAGGGCGCCGATGACCAGATACTCGCCGCTCATCGGCGTCACCGCGCTCGGTTGCCTGCTCGGCCTCGCCGCCCCGGCGTCCGCCGGGGGCGCGTGGGTGTTGTGGGAGGAGTCAGGCGATATGCAGACGTTCCAGCGCACCCCGACGCCCCGTCCCAAGTCCAGCTACGCGAGCCTCGAAGAGTGCATCCGCGCGCTCGACACTGAATGGCAGGCGGCATTGAGGACGACGGTGGGGCCGGAGCATCACGGCTTCAATCGGCTCACCCCGACGTCGGCCATCACCATGACGCGGGATGCAAACACGAACATCACCTACATAATCACTTACACCTGTCTGCCGGACTCCGTCCGCCCGCCTGAGCCGAAGGGGAAGTGAGACGGGGTCACCGGACTCCTTTACGCCCAGCCGTCAGGGCGCGGCGCCGACGACCAGCTCGTCGCCCCGGCGCGCGACCGGGAGCGGCTCGAGGCGCTTGCCCGGGCAGGGGCCCTCCACGCAGATCCCGGTGTCCGGGGCGAAGACCGCTCCGTGGGTGGCGCAGATCAGGTGGCGGCCGTCCTCGGTGAAGAACTCGTTGGGCCACGCGTCGAGCGGGGTGCCCGCGTGCGGGCAGCGGTTGACGTAGGCGCGGTGGCCGTCGCCGTGATTGACGAGGAACGCGCGCACGGTGCGCCCGCGCACCCGGAGGTCGAACACGGCGGTCTGGCCCGGTCCGAGCGCGTCCGCGGCGCACCGCCACGTGGCCTGGCTCTCCGTCGACTCCACGCAGAGGTTCTATCAGATCGATCCCACCTCGGCAAACGCAGCCGCCGCTCGCGTCCGGGCCGGCTCGAGCGGCGTGGTAGGATGAGCGGGTCATGCCGGCCTCGCTCCTCGCCGTGGAAGCTCACGACCTCGCCAAGACGTTCCGCAGCGGATGGCTCCGCCGGCGGGAGACCGTCGCCCTGCGCGGGGCGAGCCTGCAGGTGGAGCGCGGCGCCATCTTCGGCCTGCTCGGGCCCAACGGGGCGGGCAAGACCACGCTGCTCTCCATCCTGGCCACCCTGCTGCTGCCCGACAGCGGCTCGGCCACCATCCTGGGCCACGACGTGGTGCGCGAGGCCCACGCGATCCGGCGCCGCCTCAACATGGCGAGCGGCAACGCCTCCTTCGTGTGGAGCCTGCGCCCGGCCGAGGTGCTCGCCTTCTACGGCCGTCTCTACGGGCTGCACGGCCGCGGCCTCCGGGCCCGCGTGGACGAGCTGCTCGAGCGCTTCGAGCTGACCCCGCACCTCAAGACCGAGTACAACGAGCTCTCCACCGGCCTCAAGCAGCGGCTGGCCCTGGCCAAGGCCCTGCTCAACCGGCCCGAGGTGCTCTTCCTCGACGAGCCCACCCTGGGGCTCGATCCCGACGTGTCGATCCGCATCCGGGGCCAGATCGCCGAGCTACGCCGCCGGGAGGGCACCACCATCATCCTGACCACCCACTACATGCGGGAGGCCGAGGAGCTCTGCGACCGGATCGCGTTCATCAAGGGCGGGCGCATCCTCGCCGAGGGCTCCTCGGACGAGCTCAAGCGCCAGATCCGCATCGGGGACGTGATCGCGCTGCGCCTGGACCCGGCGGCGCCGGCCGGCCTCGCCGAGCTGGCCGGCGTCCTCCACGCGCAGGCGCGTGGCGACCGCATCGAGTGCACGGTGGACTCGGCCGAGAAGCGCCTGCCGGACATTCTCCGCTGGCTCGTCGAGCAGAACGTGCTGGTGCGCGACTGTCAGGTCCGCGAGCCGGATCTCGAGGAGGTCTTCGTTGAGCTGGCGCGCTGAGCCGCTCGCCGAGAGCCTCGCCGATCGATGGATGGGGGAGTGGGTGCGCCTCACCGCCTTCGCCTACCGGAACCTCATCATGGCCCGCCGCAACGTGTTCTTCGTCTTCGAGCTCACGTTCTGGCCCGGCGTGGCCATGCTCTCGCACGGCCTGCTCACCCGCTTCCTCGACCTCACCCCGCAGATGACCGCATTCATCCTGGTCGGCACCGTCGCCCTGTCCGCGGTCCAGGTCTGCCAGCTCGACGTGGCCTACGCGGTGCTGTTCGACATCTGGTCCAAGTCGATGAAGCACCAGTTCCTCACCCCGGTGCGCATCCGCCACCTCGCGCTGGGCTCCTGGCTGGTCGGGGTGGGACGGGGCGTGGTGGTGTGGGCCCTGATGGCGCTCATCGGCGGCCGCGCCTTCGGCTTTGACTTCCTCGGGGCGGGGATCACGCGGGTGGCGCTCTTCCTGCTCGGCTGCTTCCTCACCGCGCTGGTCATCGGGCTCCTGGTCTGCGCGCTCGTCCTCCTGTGGGGCACCCGGGCCGAGACCTCGGCGTGGGCGGCGGTGAACTTCTTCGTGATGCTCTCCGGGATCTACTACCCGATCGCGGTGCTGCCGGGCTGGGTACAGACGATCTCGGCCGGCATCCCGCTGACCTACTTCCTCGACGGGATCCGGGCCGGGTACGGCTTCCCGGCCCGGTTCGCCCATCCCTTCGCCACCGGCTTCGCGCTCTCGCTGCTCTACGCGGTGCTGGCCCACTGGGCGCTGGCCGCCGCGGTCACGCGCTCGCGCCGCACCGGCCTGCTGCTCAAGCTCTCGGAGTAGCCGGTGCCCGACGCCGCGCTCGGCTCGGCCATGCTGCTGGGGCTGCTCTTCGGCATCCAGCACGCGACCGATCCGGATCACGTGGTGGCGGTCGCCACCATCGTGGCGCGCACCCGACGCTTCGGCGCGGGCGCGCTGGTGGGCGCGTTCTGGGGCGTGGGCCACACCGTGACCGTCACCGCGGTGGGCGTCGCCATCGCGGTCTTCAACGTGGCGGTCACCCCGCGCGCGGCCCTGTCACTCGAGATGCTCGTGGCCTTCATGCTGATCGGCCTCGGCGTCGCCCGCATCCTGTGGGTGCTCCGCGACTCCGACCCGGTGCCGGTGACTCACCTCGGCGAGCCCCACGCCCACGAGGATGGCCCCGCGCTCCACAGCCACGTCCACGCCCATGCCGGCGCGGTGCACCGGCACCCGCACACGCATCCGCCGGCCCGCCTCCTGCGCGCGCTCCAGACGGTCGGGCCGGCCCAGGCGCTGCGCTCGGCCCTCGTGGGCCTGGTGCACGGCCTCGCCGGCAGCGCGGCGGTCGCCCTGCTCGTCCTGTCGACGATCCGCGGCACGGGAGCCACGATCGCCTACCTGCTCGTGTTCGGGGTCGGCACCATCCTGGGCATGACCGCGATCACCGGCCTGCTGTCGCTTCCATTCACGCTCCGCGCGCCGCGCCTCGAGCGCGTGCGACGGGCGCTGGCCCTGGCCACCGGCGCGCTCTCGCTCGCCTTCGGGCTCTACCTCGCGTTCCAGATCGGGGTGGTGGACGGGCTGCGGCTGGGCGGCGGCGCGCTCGGGAGACCCTAGAACCCCACGCCGCGGGCCATGAGACTGGCCACGAAGACCATCACCACGACGATCGCCAGCTCGACGTGGTTGAGCGTGTACAGCGCGCGGGCCGCGCCGGTGTCGATGGCCTCGCCGCGGCCAAGCCTGACGCGCCACCGGATGAAGGTGGCCATCGGCCGGATCTCGAGCAGGAGCACGACGAGGAACAGCGCCATCTTGGTCCAGAAGAGCGGCGAGTGCAGGTAGAAGTCGGCGCCCTTCTCGAGGCCGCCGAAGGCGCGGAGGAGACCGGTGACGATCCACAGCACCGCCGCGATGCCCCAGACATTGTCGGCGGCCAGCAGCCGCCGGAGACCCTCGGCGTCGAGCGGGCCCTTGAGCGCGCGCCCGCGCAGGAAGACCGCGGGCAGGCCGAGCGCCAGGGCGAGCACGTGCAGGGAAGAGACGACCGCGGAGAGCATGGATGAAGCCTAGCACGCTCGTCACGCTGGCCGCGACGCTGCCAGGGGGAGCGGGCGGCGCGCCGTACCCCGCCGCGGACGTGCCGTTCCGCCGCTCTACCTTCGGGTGGTGCCGGAGCGCTGACGCCCGCGGCTAGCGGGCGAGGAACTTGCGCACCGTGCCCGCGATGCCGTCGGCGTCGAGGCCGTGCTTGGCGTAGAGACCCTTCATGTCGCCGGACTCGCCGAAGGTCGTGACCCCGATGCGCTTGAGCGGGGTCGGCATCACCTCGGAGAGCAGCTCGGCCACCGCGCTCCCGAGCCCGCCGTGGATGCTGTGGTCCTCGACCGTGACCACGTGGCCGGTGCGCCCGGCCGAGCGCAGGATGGTCTCCTCGTCGAGCGGCTTGATGGTGGCCACGTTGACGACCTCGGCCTGGATGCCCTCGGCCGCGAGCTTGCGCGCGGCCTCGAGCGCGAACCAGAGCGGCCCGCCGGTGGCCAGCACCGTGACGTCGTGGCCCGGCCGCAGCACGTCGGCCTTGCCGAAGCGGAAGCGATACGCCGCGTCGTGCACCGGCTCGAGGTTCTGGCGGGTGAGGCGGAGATAGATCGGCCCGGGATGCTCGATCGCGTAGGCCACCGCCTGGCGCGTCTCGAGCTCGTCCGCGGGCTGCACGATCGGGATGTTCGGCAGGGACCGGAGGCAGGCGACGTCCTCGAGCCCCATCTGAGTGTAGCCGTCCTCGCCGATCGCCACCCCCACGTGGGTGCCGACCAGCTTCACCGGCGCGTCGGTGTAGGCCACCGACACCCGGATCGTCTCGAAGCGCCCCACCAGGAAGCAGGCGAACGAGCAGGCGAAGGGCACGTGGCCGGTCAGGGCGAGCCCCGCCGCGACCCCGATCATGCCCGACTCCGCGATCCCCAGGTCGAACGCCCGGTCCGGATACTTCTTGGCGAAGGCACCGGTCATGGTGGACTTCGAGAGGTCGGCGTCGAGGGTGACGATCCGCTCGTCCTTGGCGCCGAGCTCGATCAGCGCTTCTCCGAAGGCGGCGCGCGAGGCCTTGGCCGCCATCACTTCTTCCCCAGGGCGGAGAGCTCGGCGATGACCGGCGCGGCCCAGGCCGGCGGAGGCTCGCCCACGATCTCCCGGATGGCGCGCACCGCCTCCTCCGGCTTCGGAGCCTTGCCGTGCCACTCCGGATCGTTCTCCATGAACGACACGCCCTTGCCCTTGACGGTGTGGGCCACGATGAACGTGGGCGCCCCCTTGGTGGCCTCGGCCTGGTCGAGGGCCTTGTCCACCTGGGCGATGTCGTGGCCGTCGACCTCGAGCACCGGCCAGGCGAAGGACTTGAGCTTGTCGGTGATCGGCTCGAGGTCGAGGATCTTCTTCACGAAGCCGTCGAGCTGGATGCCGTTGTAGTCGAGGATCACGCAGAGGTTGTCGAGGTGGTGGGCCGGGCCGCCGAGCTTCGGGGCCGACATCAGACTCTCCCACACCTGGCCCTCCTGGGTCTCGCCGTCGCCCAGCACGCAGTACACGCGCGCGGCCTTGCCCCCGAGCTTGAGCCCCAGCGCCATGCCGACCGCGACCGAGATCCCCTGGCCGAGCGAGCCGGTCGCGGCCTCGATGCCGGGCAGGGCGACGCGATCCGGATGACCCTGGAGCGGGCTGCCGAGCTTGCGCAGGGTGACGACGCGGTCCATCGCGAAGAACCCGGCCTTCGCCATGCAGTAGTACTGGGCGGGGACGCAGTGGCCCTTCGAGAGGATGAACCGATCGCGGTCCTCCCACTGCGGACGGGCCGGATCGAGGCGCAGGCGGTTGAAGTAGAGATCGGTGAGGATGTCGATCACCGAGAGGGAGCCTCCGGGATGCCCGGAGCCGGCGTGGGTCAGCATCCGGAGGATCTGCACCCGTCCTTCGCGCGCGATGGTCTCGAGCTTCGCCACGTCCGGGTTCGCCATCAGTCGGGTCCCTCCATGAATCCTGCGATCGCGTCCACGTGCACGCCCGTGACCGCGATCGCCGGCGCGTACACGACCTCGTCCGCTCCCCACACGAGCGTGCCCTTCGCGTCCTTCGTCGTGCCGACGACCGCGCCGAGCAGCCGGGTGAGGTTGTCGTTGATCCGGAGCGTGTTCGCCTTGAGCGGCGCCGCGATCCGACCGTCGCGGATGATAAAGGAGTCGCCCACCACCGTACAAGTGAAGTCTCCGGCCCGCAACCCGTTGATCGGGTACGTGTACCAGATGCGCCCGACGTAGAGCCCGTCGCGCACGCCCGCGAGCAGCCGATCGAGCGAGACCGGGTCGCGGCCCTCGAGCACCACGTTGGTGGCCGACGTGCCGGGGGTGGTCTCGAAGGAGCGGCCCGAGCCGTCGTAGCGGAAGCCGTTGCGCGGGGCGAGCGCGGCCCCCGCCGACGCGGGATCCACCCCGAGCTTCTGCCGTCCCTCCGCATCGTGCAGGAGCCGCTGGGTGTCGTACCAGTGGGTCAGCAGCCCGACGAGCACGCCGTCCTTGATCAGGTCGGTCCGTCCGGTGGGCAGGCCCTCGCAGGTGATGCCCCGGGAGCCCGCGAGGCCCGGCATGGCCCCGTGGTCGTAGAGGCTGAGCCCGGCCGCCGCGACCGACCGGCCGAGCCGGCCCAGGAACGGGGTGCTCGAGGCGAAGAAGGAGCCCGCCTGGCAGGACGGCACGATCAGGTTGTTGCAGAGGTCGGCCACCGGCTGGGGCCCGAAGACCACGGTGTAGTCGCCCGACTCCACCCGGGCGCCGTCGATGGCGGCCACCGCGTTGCCCGCCGCCTCGCTCCCCGCCTCGTCGGTGAAGTGCTCGAGGCGCGTGCACACGCTCCACCCCGAGCCCTTGGCGTCACGCGCCTCCACCATGGCGGTGGCGGAGGCCGACATGAAGGTCGCGTCGTCGGTCTGCGGCTCCGGCAGCGCGGTGGAGGCGATCGCGATGCGCTCCTGCAGGATCGTGACGTCGCCCCCCAGGATGAGACCGAGGGCCTTGAGGCCGGCCTCGTCCGGCACCAGGTCCGCGAGCCGCGACGAGGTCATGAACGCGCGCAGGCCGCCCGCGATCACCTTCCATCCCGCCTCGACCAGGTCGGCGTCGGAGACGTCCATGAGCCGCGGGTCGTGGTAGGCGGCCAGGGTGCGCCGCTCCCCGGTGGGTCGCGGCAGCGAGTAAAACGCGGGATCGTGGACCGCGGCCTGGCGGGCCTTGGCGAGCGCTCGCCGGGCGCCGTCGAGGGTGAGATCGCTCGGCTCCGACCCGAAGCCCACCAGGGGCCGGCCGTCGGGCCCGTCGAAGACCGCGTGCACGCCGAGCCCGCTCATCTCGGTGGACTTCGGCTCCTCGACCCCGTTGCAGGCGATGTGCGAGGTGTAGTTGAGCCGGGTCAAGAGCGCACGGTTCAGCGCCGCGAAGACCTCGACCTCGCGCACCCCGGGCTCGAGGGCGAGGCGCGCGAGGGCCTCCCCGACCGTGCGGCGGAGATCCACGCGATCAGGCCCCGCCGGTGAGGACGGCGCGGCTTCGCAGGGTGGGCCCGCCGTTGCCGAGCTTGCGGGTCTGCATCGGCTGGCCCTTGCCGCAGTTCGGGATCGGGTAGAGCCGGAAGTCGCGGCCGACCCCGTCGACGTGCATCAGATAATCGCGGCTGTCGGCCATGATGCCGCCGTCGCGGAAGAGCCGCCCGATCTCGCCCCGCCGGATCTCGTAGACCTTGCGCGCGGAGATGCGGAAGTTCTCGCGGCTCTCCGCGATCGACGGGGTGCGGTGACCGACCAGGTAGTAACCGTGGTCGATCTCGCGGATCAGTTCTTCCGGATCGCGCTCGCCGCCCGCGAACACGGTGGTCGACATGCGCACCAGCGGGACGAGCTGGGCGTCGGTCGCCTTCCAGTGCCCGTTGGGGTCGCCCCCGAAGATCGCCGCGGTCTGCCGGCTGTTCATGAATCCGGTGAAGATCCCCCGGTCGATGTGGACCACGCGCCGTGCCGGGGTGCCCTCGTGGTCGTAGGCGTAGTGCCCGTAGCCGGGCAGGGAGGGATCCGAGAACGCGGTGACCAGCGGCGAGGCGATGCGCCGCCCGAGCTGGGTGTCGCCGAGCCCGCGCAGCAGCCACGAGCGCCCCGCGTAGGCGGTCTCCATCTTGAGCCCGCGGTCGAGCTCGACCGGGTGGCCGACGATCTCGTGGGAGAGGAGCGTGTTGTAGTGCGGGTCGGTGACCACCGTGGCCAGGCCGTCGGGCGGCGTGAGGGCGGGCGCCCGGCACACGTCGGCCGCGTCGCGGGCGATGGCGAGGGCGAACTCGGGGAAGGGGGGAAACTCGATCGGCGGCTCGGAGACGCCCCGGGTGAGGATCTCCCAGCCGCGCTGGTGCCCGAGCACGTCGTAGATCTCCTGGCTGTTGTCGGGCCCGGTGGCCACCACGTAGCTCATGCCCTGGGTGAGGGCGAACGACTGGTCGATGAGCGCGCCCTCCGAGGAGGCGAAGAGCTCCCGGCTGAGCTGGGTCAGGGTGGACGTGTAGTTGTAGGAGACGGCGGGGTCGGCGGCGGCCGTCCGCCGCGACACGTCGGTGGTGAGGCGCACCATCTCGTCGAGGGCCACCGAGCGAGGATCCACCTCGAAGACCGCGGGCACGATCTCCTGCCGCACCGCGATCGGGTGCAGGCGCGTGTCCTCGAGCGCGTCGCCGAGCGCGCCGAACTTGCCCTTCACCTGGACCTTCATCTCCGCGTTGGCCATCGCCCGCCGGTACGCGGCCTCGAGCCCCTCGCGGAGCACGCGCGCCAGGCTCACGAGGTCGGCGGCCCCGAGCCCGCGGCCGAAGTAACCGGGCGCGCTCATGCGGGAGCCGGCCAGGACCCGGATGCCGAACGCGAAGGCGTAGTCGTCGCCGGAGGACTTGGCCTCCCCGTTCTCGGCGCCCGCGAACTTGCCCTCGCTGACCTCGACGCGCACGTCCGCGTAGCGGAGGTCGGCGAGGGAGCGGGCGTGGGTGGTGACCAGCTCCCGCACCATCGGGGTGATCGTCTCGATCAGCCGCGTCTCGATGCCGTGGGGCATGGCTCAGGCGACCGCGAAGGGCTCGACCGATACCGTATCGCCGGCCGCCACGTCCCCGCGCTCCTCCTCGATGACCACGAAGCAGTTGGCCAGCGTCATCGAGGTGAGGATGCCCGAGCCCTGGGGCCCGGTGGTGCGCACCTCCCACCGCGCTCCGGAGTACGAGAGGATGCCGCGCTTGAACTCGCGGCGCCCGGGCTTCTTGCTCATCGGCTCCATCGCGACCGCGTGGAACCGGGATGGGAACAGCTCCCGGCGCCCGGCGAGCTTCCACAGCGCCGGGCGCACGAAGAGGTGGAAGGTCAGCATCGAGGCCACCGGATTGCCGGGGAGGCCGAAGAACAGCGCCGGCCCGATGCGGCCCACCGCGAGCGGGCGTCCGGGCTGCATCGCCACCTGCCAGAACTCGATGCCGCCCGCGTCCTGCAACACCGCCTTGACCAGATCGTGGTCGCCCACCGAGACCCCGCCCGAGGTGAGAACGACGTCGGCGGTGGTGGCGGCGGCGCGCAGGCGCGCGTGGAGCACGTCGTAGAGGTCCGGCACGATGCCGTGGTCGGTCGGCTCCCCGCCCGCGGCCTCGACCAGCCCGCAGAGCGAGAAGCGGTTCGAGTCGAAGATCTGGCCCGGCTTCCGCTCGTGGCCCGGCTCGGTTACCTCGTCGCCGGTGGAGAGGATCGCCACCCGCGGCTTCTGCCGCACCAGGAGCTGGGGGAGCCCGAGCGAGGCCGCCACCCCGAGCTCCTGCGGGCGGAGCGCGACTCCCGCGGGCAGGACCACCGTGCCCGCGCGCACGTCCTCGCCGCGATGGCGCACGTTGACACCGCCCGGGCCGGCGGGAATCCGCACCAGGCGGCCCACGCGCTCCACGAGTTCCTGCGGGTAGACGGTATCCGCGCCCGCCGGGATCGGCGCGCCGGTCATGATGCGCAGCGCCTCGCCGGACCCGAGCGTCGGCTCGAACACCGAGCCGGCGGCCAGATCGGCCACCACCGTGAGCTCGCGGGTGCCGGAGGCCGGGATGTCGGCGGAGCGCACCGCGTAGCCGTCGACCGCCGAGTTGGCGGTGGGTGGCACGTCCAGCGTGGCGCGCACGTCCTCGGCGAGCACCCGGCCGAGCCCGGCCACGACCGGAATCACCTCGGGCGCGGCCACGCGCGCCACCAGCGCCAGGACGTGAGCCTGCGCGTCCGCGACCGAAATCATGCGCGCATTATACCCCGCGCCCCGGCCGACCCCGGCGCGACCGTGTTACGATACGCGCCGAGCTCGCGCGTCGAACCCGTCACTTCAAGGAGTCCTCCATGGCCGCCACCCGCTGCCCGATGTGCCGCGTCGCCCACACGCGCCTCGGATCCGTCCGTCCCCTGCGCGCGCTCCGCGCGGCCCCGGGCCGCCTCGCCCGCGCCCTCGGGCGCGTGCCACGCCGATTCGTCGCCCGACGCCCGGCGCGCGGCGAGTGGGCGGTCGCCGAGGTGATGAGCCACCTGGCCGACGCGGAGATCGCGCTCGCCTTCCGCATCCGCAAGATCGCGGCCGAGCCGCGCTCGGTGCTGGTCGCGTGGGATCAGGACCGCTGGGCCGAGGGCGGCCGCTACCGGCGCACCCCGCTGCGGGAGGCGCTGGCGACCTACACCGCGCTGCGACGGTCCAACCTCGCCTACGTGGGCCGGCTCGGCGCGGCCGCGCGGCGGCAGCACGGGCGCCATCCCGAGTACGGCCGGCTCACCATGACGCAGCTCCTGGATCACTGGGCGGAGCACGACCTGATTCACCTCGAGCAGATCCAGACCGCGCACCGCCGCCTCGCCGCGCGAGCGTGACGCTGCCGTTGCCCCTGCGCAATCGCCTGGCCGATCTCGTCCTCGACGCCCTCCACGACGGCGACGCGCGGCGGGGCCTGGAGGCGCTCGCCGCGGTGTGCGCGGACCCGCGCGCGCTGGACGCGACCACGTCACCCCTCTCGTTCCCGGCCGAGCTCTTCGATCGCGGACCCGACGGCTGGCGCCTCAAGCCGGGGTACCGGGAGCACGCGGCGCCCTTCGCGGAGCGGGCGACCCGCGCCGCCCACGCGCTCGCGGACCGCCCACTGGCCCCCCCGGATCCGCCGCTCGAGACCGTCCTCGACCAGGCCACGACCCTCTTCGCGGCGGGCCTCTACTTCGAGGTCCACGAGATCCTCGAGCCGCACTGGATGCACGCGGAGGGTGCGACGCGGCAGGCGCTCCAGGGTCTCATCCAGGCCGCGGTGGGCTACCAGCATCTGGCCAACGGCAACCTCGGCGGCGCCCGGGCCCTGCTGCACGACGGCGCGGCCAAGCTGGTGGGGCAGCGCCTGGCCGGGCGGGATCTCGACGCGTTCGCGCGCGAGGTGGCCGTCCACGCGCGCGAGCTGGCCGCGGGCGGCGAGGAGACCGCGCGCGCCTTCGACTGGCGCCGCGTGCCGAGCTTTCCCGCGGAGGCCTGATGTCGAGCGCCCGGCTGCACCTGGTCGCCGACGCGTCGGAGGTGGCGAGTCGGCGCAGGCTCCTGCCGCCGGGCCGGCTCCTGGAAGCGTGGCCCGATCTCTACGTGTCCGGGCAGGCGTGGATCGGCGACGACGCGCGCGCCCTGCTCGACGGGGCGGGGAGCCCGATGCCGGTGGCGCTCTCGATCGATGCCGCCGCGGTGCCCATCTACTACGGCCCCCGACTTCAGGACACGGAGTCGCTGCCGCTCGAGGCGTCGCTGCGGGCGCGGGTGCTGTCGGCCCACGGGATCGCGGCGGCGTGGATCACCTACGACCAGTTCGGGCAGCGCACGATCTACGAGCCGACCGGTCCCGCCGATCCCATCTTCTACCTGCGGCGCCCGGCGGGCAGCGCGGCACACATCTGGCGGCTCTTCCGCACGCGCGCCGAAGCACGCGTCTACATGGCCGAGTACTACGGTCGCGACTCCGAGGGCCGCGACTGGGCCGAGACGCTCGCCGCGGAGAGCTTCGAGGACCTGCTGGCGCGCCACGCCCAGCGGGGCTGAGCGACCACCCGGCGAAAGGAGCGACACCATGGACCTGGGACTGCGAGGCAAGACCGCGCTCGTGACCGGCGGGAGCAAGGGGATCGGGCGCGCGGTGGCGCGCACGCTCGCCGCGGAGGGCGCGCGCGTGATGATCTGCTCGCGTGACGTGGGCACGCTCAAGGACGCGGCCGCCGACATCGAGCGTGCGACCGGCGGGCACGTGGAGGTGGCGGCCGGCGACCTGAGCCAGCACGCCGAGGTGCGGCGCGTGGCCGCCGACGCCCTCGCACGCCTGGGCCGGCTCGACATCCTGGTGAACAACGCGGGCGCGATCAAGGGCGGTGATTTCCTCACCACGCCCGACGAGGAGTGGCTGAACGGCTGGAGCCTGAAGCTGCTGGGCTACATCCGCATGGCTCGCGAGGTGCTGCCCCACATGCAGCGGCAGGGAGGCGGCCGCATCGTCAACGTCGTGGGCGCCGCCGCGCGCAATCCCGCCGTGACCTACATGATGGGCGGCACCGCGAACGCGGCGCTGATCAACTTCACCAAGGCGCTGGCCGACCTCGGCGCGCCCTCCCGGGTGCTGGTCACCGCCGTCTCACCGGGCCCGGTCAAGACCGAGCGCTGGGACAGTCTGATGGCGCAGCAGGCGCGAGCCGCCAACCAGAACGTCGATGACTACGTAAGAGAACGTGGTCAAGAATTGCCCCTCGGCCGCATCGCGCTGCCCGAGGAAGTCGCGGATGTGGTGTGCTTTCTCGCGTCCGAGCGGGCGTCATTTCTTACCGGCATCACGATCACCGTCGATGGAGGCATCACCCGCGGCGTCTATCTGTAGGTATTCTCGCGGCGTCCTTTGCCTACCCAGTAAGGACATAACATCGTGAAATAGAGAACATTCTTCAGGAAGATTCCCTTGACACGCGGTCAGACCGCCATTACGGTAGCGGCACGCTGCGGGCCTGACTACGTGGGTCCACGAAGCGGATGGGGTTCCCAGGAGGCACGCCGCTGGTGAGCCGGGGGGAGTGCACTCGGTCCTGATCGCGGCAGGAGGTTTCACGATGCCTGCAAAGCTCTTCGTCGGCAACCTGTCGTTCCAGGCCACAGAGGAAGACCTGCGTGAGTTGTTTCAGCAGGCCGGGACGGTCGAGTCCGTCCGGATCGTCACGGATCAGTTCACCGGGCGACCCCGCGGGTTCGGCTTCGTCGAGATGGCCACCAAGGAAGAGCTGGCCAAGGCCATCGAGATGCTGAATGGCCGCCTTTTCCGCGACCGCAACCTGGTCGTCGACGAGGCCCGGCCCCAACCCCAGCGGGCAGGGGGCGGCGGCGGCGGACCCCGGGGTGGCGGCGGTGGTGGGCCGCGGTCCGGCGGCGGTGGTGGGGGCGGCTGGCGCCGATAAGCCAAAGCCGACCTAGGCCAGCGAGCGAGGCCCCGGGAGGTATGTGCTTCCCGGGGCTTTTCTCGGTGGTACTATACTCGTCATATGAATGGTTCCTCGTGCAAGCCGCCCACGCCGGCCCCGGCCTTTGCCGGTCGTTTCGGGGAGGTGGTGGACAAGCGCCGAGGCGCCGAGTTCCAGGAGCTTAGATCGGAGAACCTCCTGAACCGGCTGAGCGGCACGGCCATGCCATTCGGGTGGACGGTGAACCCGTTCCGCGGCTGTGAGGTTGGCTGTCGCTACTGCTACGCGCGGCCGACCCACGAGTACCTGGGCCACGCCGACCCGAACGAGTTCGAGGAGCGCATCTATGTGAAACGCGCCGGGAATCGGAACCTGGTCGCGAGTCTCTTGCGGGCCCGCGAGACCGGCCAGGAGATCGCGATCGGAACCGCGACCGATCCGTATCAACCCGCCGAGGGGCGATTCGCGATCACCCGGAGCGTGCTCGAGGCCATGGAGCAGGTGCCCGGGCTCCGGATCGGGCTCACCACCAAGTCGACCGGCGTCCTGCGCGACCGCGAGATCCTGGGCCGGCTGGCCCGGAGCGGAGATCTCTGGGTCAACGTCTCGCTGATCTCGCTCGACACGGACCTCCTGCGGCAGATCGAGCCGCGCGCTCCCCGGCCCGACCTGCGCCTCGAGGCGGTGCGCGCGCTCACCGCGGAGGGCATCCGGACCCGCATCTTCCTGATGCCGGTGCTGCCGCTGCTGACCGACGGAGACGCGGGCCTGCGCGAGCTGTTGGCGGCCGCCCTCGCGGCGGGCGCGCGCGAGATCATCAGCCAGCCGCTCTTCCTGCGCACCGAGATGACGTGGCGCTTCTTCCTCGAGTTCGTGCGCGCCGAGTTCCCGTGGGCGCTCCCGCGCTACCGCGAGCTCTTCCCGCGCCCCGGCAACGCGCCGGCGGCGTACCGGCAGGAGATCGAGCGGCGGGTGAGTCGTCTGGCCGCCGAGGTCGGCTTCCCGGCGCGCACGCGCGAGGAGCGGGTCCGCACGGAGGCCCCGGCGCGGCCGCGCCAGCTCGCCATACAGTGGTGAGCCGGGGAGTGGTGAGCCGGACCGCGCTTCAGTCGTCGTAGAGGCGGGTCTGCTCGGGCGGCGCGGGCGGCGGCTCGTCCTCGACCACCGGCGCGAGCCCGTCCTGCTCGATGAGCGGGCGGAACTTGTCGTGGAGCTCCTGCAGCTTGGCCACGTAGTAGGCGGTGTTCTCGTCGGGCGCGCCCTCGCTCCACTCGGAGGCGAGCTTGGCCGCCTCGTTCACCTTGACGCGCTTGCCCTCGCCGGTCACGTAGTAGGAGACCTGGTCGCCCGGCTGATAGGAGCGCGCGGAGGCCACGGCCAGCTCGTAGGCGGCGCCCACGTTGCGCGAGCCGGCCTGGAGCTTCTCGCGGTAGGCGGTGAGTGACTCCTGCAGGGTCTCGGTCTTCATGAACTGCTTGAGCGGCACCCGGTGGGCGAGGAAGTCCTCCTCCCAGCGCTTGACCAGGGCCGGGATCTCCGCGCGCCGCCCGGTGAGCAGGAGGCGAAACATCTGCTCCATCCACAGCCGCTGGAAGAGCTCGATGCCGCGCGAGCGCAGGCCCGAGCCCTTGATCAGGAGCTTGCCGCGCGCGTCGAGAACCACGTAGTTCTTCATCTTGTAGCTGAGCATCGCCACGTAGCGCCCGTCGAGCTCGAGCTGGATGCCCTCGGGCAGCGCCGCGGACAGCCGGGCCACCAGCCGCTCCTCCGCCGCGGCCGCGTCCGCTGCCTCCTCCGCGGGGGGCACGAAGTAGATGCCGTCGGTGTCCACCTCGACCACGGTGGCGCCCAGATCGCCCAGGCGGTCGAGCAGGAGCTGCACGAGGCGCCGGCCCTCGCCGGTCACCCGGTTCGCGACCTCGAAGTCGTTCCAGTGGCCCTGGGAGAAGGCGAGGTAGCCGTAGAACGAGTTGATGAAGATCTTGAAGGTCTGCTGGAGCGCGTTGAGGAAGAAGCGGTCCTCGGGCGCGGCGGCCTCGCGGGCCATCCGCTTGGCCGAGACCCGGAACTCGCGGAGGTCACGGAGCAGCGACGCGGACACCCCGAGGCGGTCGGAGGCCGGGAAGAGGCCCTGGGTCAGCATGAGCGACGGATAGAGCGAGGTCACGTCGACGTGGAGCACGTCGCGCGCGACTCCCCGCTGGAACATGGCGGTGTACCCGCCCGCGACCCCACGGCCCCGGCCCGGGGCGGGGACCGCCTGGCGCCGGTGGAGGTACTCGCGCATCAGCAGCGCGTCGATCTTGGTGGCGTTGCCGCGCAGGACGGTGGTCTGGTAGTCGAACGGCAGGATCTGGGCCTGCACGAAATAGGGCGGCGACAGGATCGCGGAGAGGCCGAGGGTCTCGATGACGTCGTCGCGCGCGTAGGCCATCAGGCGCGCCGGGTCGTCCAGGAAGATGCGCGGGATGTCCTCCGGGGGCAGGTAGGTGCGGTCGGGCGCCGCGATGCCGAAGTGGCGGGCCACGTCCTTGAGCCCGTAGGACTCGAGGTCGCGGGCGCCCACGTCGTAGAGCTGGGCCAGGATCCAGGTGTCCACGATGTGCCGGCCGGTGACGCCGTAACGGCGGTAGCCGATGGTGCGCTCGGCCACCTGCATGCGGGACGGGAAGCCGCGCAGGACCGAGCCGTCGCGCCCCCACGCGAGGGGAACGCGGTGCCGCCGTGCGCGCGCCTCGAGGTACTCGAGATCGAAGCGGAAGATGTTGTGCCCCTCGAGCACGTCCGGGTCGCGCTCGCGGATCAGCCGCGAGCACTCCGCGAGCAGCTCCGGCTCGGAGAGCTGGGCCCCGGACAGCACGGTGGTGAAGCCGGTGGAGTCGGCGATCGCGATGGCGATGATGCGGTCGGACTCGCGCGCCGCGTTCGGGAACTCGAAGCCGGCCCCAGTGGTCACCTCGATGTCGAGCGCCATGCGCCGCAGGTCGCCGAAGTCCATCCCGAGGAAAGAGGTCTTGCCCGACCGCAACAGGAATTGGTGGCTCGGATCGGCGAGGAACCGGTAGGGAGCGTCGGGCGCCCCCGCGCTCTTGCCGGAGGCGTGCAGGCAATGGTCGCGCGCGCGGAG
>JBGQHJ010000105.1:0-17297 GCA_041497895.1 Methylomirabilia bacterium | reverse complement strand
CGGCCGTGACGCTCGCGCGGCAGCGACAGGGTCACCAGCGCGGGCGCGGTGCCGTAGACGAGGCCGCCCCCCAGGCCCTGCGCCACCCGCAGCAGCAGCACCGTCCCGTAGGTGTGCGCGAGCGCGTAGCCCATGAAGGCGGCGGCGGAGAGCCAGAGCCCGACGGTGAACACGGGGCCCGGCCCGAGGCGATCGGCGAGCACGCCGGCCACGAACGCGGTGAGCGCGTAGGTGAGCACGTAGCAGATGATCACCCAGCGGATCGCGGCGGGGCCCACCCCGAACGCGGCGGCCATCGCGGGCAGCACGATGTTGATCGCGGAGTCGAGCGACATGAGCAGCGCGCCGAGCGCCGCCAGGAGCACGGGCATTCGCCGAGTATACGTGGCGGCCGAGCGGGGCCGCGTATACTACCCGGCCATGCGCTCCGGTCGCGGCGTCGGGTCGATCGGGGCCTGATGCCCGACGCGCTCGGCTGGCTGCTGCTGGCCGCAGCCGCGCTCATCGCCTCCACGGTGGGCGGGGTGGCCGGCTTCGGCACCGGCGTGATCATGGTGCCGGTCATCGCCTGGACCCTCGGGATCAAGGCGGCAGTGCCGATCCTCACGGTGGCGATGCGGCTCGGCAACGGAGCGCGCATGTGGTTCAGTCGCTCCGAGATCGACGGCCGCGTGGTGGCCGCCTTCCTGGCCGGGGCGGTGCCCGTCGGCATCGTGGGCGCCACCCTGTACTCGCGTGCGGACGGGCTCCTGATCAGCCGGATCCTGGGCGTGTTCCTGCTGCTCGCGGTGCCGCTCCGCCGCTGGCTCAAGTCGCGTGGGGTCCGCGTGCGCCTCCGCCACTTCCCCTTCGTGGGCGGCGCGTACATCGCCACCGACGCGCTCTGCACGGTGGGCGCCTACGCCACGCGCCTCGCCGTGTTCCAGCGCTACGACCTGCTCACGCGGCCCACCGTGGCGATCGGGCTCTTCCTGGGGGCGGTGATGATCCTGGGCTCGTGGCTCGGGCGCCGCCTGCTCGACCGGCTGAGCGAGGAGCGATTCGTCCGTCTCGTGGAGGCGCTCCTGGTGAGCTTCGCGATACTCTTTCTCCTCTTCCCGAGCCGCTAGGCGTCCGATTCGCGAGCTCCGTTGACGTGGCGCGACGATCGGGGTAGAAGAAGAAACCGCCATGCCGCTCGCCCCCGGACAGACCGCCGAAGTACAACGCGTGGTCACGCGCGACCTCACCGCGGACGTCCTGGGCAACCCGGGGGTCACCGTGCTCGCGACGCCGTTCGTGCTGACGCTGCTGGAGAACGCGGCCCACGCGGTGATGGTGCCCCACCTGCCGCCGGGCGGCGCCACCGTCGGGACCGCGGGGGACATGAAGCACCTGGCCGCCACCCCGCTCGGCATGACGGTGCGGGCGAAGGCGGTGCGGCTCGAGACCGACGGGCGCCGGTGCCTCTTCGACGTGCAGGCCTGGGACGAGGTGGAGAAGATCGCGGAGGGCCGGCACGAGCGCTACGTGGTGGCGGACCTCGGCCGGTTCCTCGCGCGAGCCGGCGCCAAGGGCCGGACCCCGGACCGGGCGAGCTGAGGCGACGACGATGATGGCGATCCGCGTGAACATGGACGTGACCGGGTGCTCGAGAAGCGGCCGGCCGCGCGCGATCTCGAGCGGTGGGCCGAGAATCAGAAGGGCGAGAGGGTGGTCACCGGACGGGCGACCGTGACACTGGCGTCACGTGGGTAGCGCGTTGCCCTGCGCGTGACTGCCGTTGCCCGGCCGCGCGAGGAAGTCGCGCACCGCCGCGACCGTGGAGGGGAAGGCCAGCTCCTCCCAAGGGATCTCCGCGGGGCTGACCCACTCGAGCCGGTCGTTCTCGTGGCAGAGCGTGAGCGCGCCACCCAGCACCCGCGCCTCGTAGACGACGATCACCACCGGCGCGTTGGGGTAGGAGTAGACCCCGACCAGCCCGCCCAGCTCCACGGTGAGGCCGGTCTCCTCCCAGGTCTCGCGGAGCGCGGCCGCGTCCACCGTCTCACCCCAGTCCACGTAGCCGCCCGGGAAGGTCCACTTGCCGTGAGCGGGATTGATCGCCCGCCGGGTGAGCAGGAGACGGCCCTCCTGCCACGGGATCGTGCCGGCCACCACCTTCTGGTTCACGTAGAACACGAAGTCGCAGGCCGAGCAGACCATCTCCGGGCGCTTCTCCGGCCCGATCGGCCGGAGCTCGAGCCCGGCCCCGCAGAGCGCGCAGAACCGGATCGTCTCCGGCGTGAGGTGGCGATGCGGCGGGTGCGGCTCGTCGGCCATGGCGCCGATCAGTCTAGCACGCGCGCACGCGCCGTCTTGACACCCGGGGGCCCGCCACGAGAGGCTCGAGGTCCCGAGGAGGCCCGGCGCGCATGAAGTGGGTCACGCCCAAGCACGGCTTCGACGAGGTCTTCGACGCGCGCGGACGGGCCCTACCGCACTACGCGGCGCTGATCTCGATCCTGGAGTCGTTCACCAAGGAGGACGTGGAGCGCCGGGAGCGCCTGCAGCAGCTCACCCTGCGCAACCAGGGCATCACCTTCACGGTGTACGGCGAGAAGGACGGGCTCGAGCGCATCTTCCCCTTCGACTTCGTCCCCCGCATCATCCCCGCCGCGGAGTGGAAGGGGATCCAGGACGGGCTGATCCAGCGCATCACCACGCTGAATCTCTTCCTCTCCGACGTCTACCAGGACCAGAAGTGCCTGAAGGACGGCGTCATCCCCGCCGAGCTCATCCTCTCGCGCAAGGAGTACAAGCGCGCCCTGCTGGGCCTGGTCCCGCCCCGCAAGATCTACACCCACGTGGTGGGCACCGACATCATCCGCAACGATCGCGGCGAGTACCTCGTCCTGGAGGACAACTGCCGGGTGCCGAGCGGCGTCTCCTACGTGCTCGAGAACCGCAACCTCCTGAGCCGGGTGTTCCCCGAGTTCCTCGGGGCCTACCCGGTGCGCCCGATCAAGGACTACCCGACGCTGCTGCTCGAGACCCTGCGCTTCGTGGCCCCCCGGCGCGGGCAGAACCCGGTGGTGGTGATCCTGAGCCCGGGTATCCACAACTCGGCCTACTTCGAGCACTCCTTCCTCGCCCGCGAGATGGGCGTGCCGCTGGTGGAGGGGCGCGATCTCCTGGTCGAGGGCAACCACCTCTTCATGCGCCGCACCCACGGCAAGCGCCAGGTGGACGTGATCTACCGGAGGATCGACGACGACTTCCTCGATCCCCTCGCCTTCCGGCGCGACAGCATGCTCGGCGTGCCCGGGCTGCTCAACGTCTACCGCGAGGGCAACGTGGCGCTCGCCAACGCCCCGGGCGCGGGGGTGGCCGACGACAAGTCGGTCTACGCCTACATGCCCCGCCTCACCAAGTACTACCTCGGCGAGGAGCCGCTCCTGCCCCAGGTGCCGACCTACCTCGGGCACAAGAAGGACGACTTCAAGTACATCGCGGAGCACCTCGACCAGCTCGTGGTGAAGACCACCGGCGACGCGGGCGGCTACGGCATGCTGATGGGGCCCTTCGCCTCGGCCAAGGAGCGCGAGACCTACCTGGCCGCCATGAAGAAGAACCCCGGCAACTACATCGCCCAGCCGCTCGTGGAGCTGTCGACGCACCCCACCCACGTCGAGGGCAAGTTCGAGCCCCGTCGGGTGGACCTCCGCCCGTTCATCCTCTACGGCGATCGCATCCGGGTGCTGCCCGGCGGGCTCACCCGCGTGGCCCTGCGGCCGGGCTCCTACGTCGTCAACTCTTCCCAGGGTGGCGGCAGCAAGGACACCTGGGTGCTGGCCCCTCGCGACGCATGATCCTCTCCCGCGTCGCCGAGGGGCTCTACTGGATGGGGCGCTACCTGGAGCGCGCCGAGAACACCACCCGGCTCCTGCTGGTGACCGAGGAGCTCTCCACCGAGGTGCTCGGGCTCGAGGAGGCGCTGGCCCGCGCCGCGTGGCACGACCTGCGGGCCATCTTCCCCGGCTTCCCGGAGAGCGAGCCGCCGTTCCGGCATCTCGCCGCGCTCGCCTCCGCCTCGCTGCTGGGCCTCTCCATCGACCAGGAGAACCGCTTCTCGGTCTTCCATTCGCTCAAGAAGGCGCGCGACAACGCCCGCTCGGTGCGCGAGGCGCTCACCCTGGAGGTCTTCATCAACCTGAACGAGACCTACCGGGAGCTCGAGGGCGTGAGCCGCCGTCACCTCGTCGACCCCGCCACCTTCCGCAGTGCGATGCAGTCCACCCATCGCGGGCTCATGAGCACGGTGGGGGCCATCGAGCACACCCTTCCCCGCGACGCGGGCTGGCTCTTCCTCAAGCTGGGCGAGTCGCTCGAGCGGGTGTTTCGCACCGTGATCATCCTCCGGGCCAAGCTGCCGGCCCTCGTCTCCGCCGAGCCCAAGGTCGACCTGCCCCTCTTCTACAGCCAGTGGCGCAGCCTGCTGCGCGGGCTCTCCTGCCTCGAGAACTACCGCAAGGTCTTCGGGGCCCGCCTCGAGCCGATCGACGTGCTGCAGTTCCTGCTCTTCGACCCGCTGAGCCCGCGCTCGGTGCGCTACGGGGCGAGCGCGGTCAAGGAGCACCTCGACCGCATCTCGAGCGCGAGCGAGCTGAGCCAGCCCGCGCGCATCGTGGGCAAGCTGGCCGCCGAGCTTTCCTACCAGGGCCACGACCTGATCCGCGACGGGCAGATCCTGCCCTTTCTCGACCACGTGCTGACCGAGCTGGGCCGCGCGCACGACGCGCTCTCCACCGTGTACTTCGGGAGCTGAGCGCCCGTGTTCCTCGAGATCGAGCACACCCTCTCGCTCGGCTACGACGCCTTCATCCGGGAGTCGTTCCTCGAGCTGCGGATGCAGCCGAAGACCACCGCGGACCAGACCCTCTCGTCCTTCGTGCTCGCGGTGGGGCCGCCCACCAAGATCTCCCGGTACCGCGACTGGAACGGCAACGCGGTGCACCACTTCACGATCGTGCACTTCCACGACCGCATCGAGGTGGTGGCCCGCTCCGCGGTGAGCACCCACCCGGTCGCCCCCGCCCTGGACTCGGTGACCGACGTCCGCCCGCTCCCGGAGCCGCCCTACCCCCTGCTCGACTTCCTCGCCTTCGACGGCCCGGTGCGCCCGGGCGCGGCGATGCGGAAGTTCTCCCAGGGCGTGGTCGTGGCCCCGACCGCGACCCTCGGCGAGGTGGTGCGGGCCTGCGGGCGACACATCCGGGCGCACTTCACCTACCGCAAGAACGTCACCCGCTACGACTCGACCACCGACGACTTCCTCGCGCTGGGCGCCGGGGTCTGCCAGGACTTCACCCACCTGATGCTCGGCCTGCTGCGGCTCCGCCGGATCCCCTGCCGCTACGTGAGCGGCTACCTCCACGTCCTGCCGCGCGACGGGGAGGCGGCGCAGAGCCACGCCTGGATCGAGTTCCACTCGCCGACCCTCGGCTGGGTGCCCTTCGATCCCACCCACAATCGCGAGGTGAGCGATCGCTACGTGGTGGTCGCCCACGGCCGCCACTACGACGACGTGCCCCCCAACAAGGGCATCTACCGCGGCAACGCCGACGAGACCCTGCGCACCGAGGTGCGGACGCAGGAGGCGACCCCCAAGGACATCTCGGCCCTGCACGAGGAGATGGAGCAGATCGACGTGCCGGTCTACCGGGAGGTCCCGGAGCGCCGCGGGGACCGGCTCCGGCAGGCCGCCGAGGAGATCGCGGCCCAGGACCAGCAGCAATGATCGTCCGCCCGTTGACACCGCCACGCCCGCGGTGCTAGAACTGCCGAGCCACCCCCACTTCCGAGGAGGAGCCCTCATGTCGCAGCACCGCGCGCGCCTGACCGCCATCGTGCTACTCGTCGCCGTCACCCTGGTCTCGGCCGCGCTGATCCGCGGCAGCGAGGGCCAGGCGCTCCAGGGTGAGTACAAGATCGGCGTGCTCGAGCCGCTGACCGGCCCGCTGGCGTTCGAGGGCAAGCGGCACCTCGAGGGCTACGAGATCATGCGCGACCTGATCAACGAGCGCGGCGGGGTCATGGGCAAGAAGCTGGTGTTCGTGGTGGGGGACGCGGTGGATCCGACCGCGGCGGGGAGCGAGGCCAACCGCCTGATCACGCGGGAAGGCGTCAAGATCATCACCGGGACCTACTCCTCCACCCTGTGCGGGGCGGCGAGCGAGGCGGCCTCGCGGCAGAACGTGATCTACTGGGAGTCCTCCTGCGTGGACCCGCGGTACGCGAAGCGGGGACTCAAGAACGTGTTCCGCACCGAGATCGACGGCACCGGCTTCGGCTGGTACAACATCGAGTTCATCGCCAAGCACCTGGCCCCCCGCTTCAACCTGAAGCCGAACCAGATCAAGATCGCGTTCCTCTCCGAGGACTCCTCCTACGGCCAGGGGGTCACCGAGGCGGCGCGCGAGCGGGCCAAGAAGGACTTCGGGATGCAGGAGGTGGCGATGGAGTACTACGCCTTCGCCTCCACCAACGACTTCTCCCCGATCGTGGCCAAGCTCAAGCAGCTCAACCCGGACGTGGTCCACCACATCGCCCGGGGCAACGACGCGGTGCTCTTCTGGCGGCAGTCGCGCGAGCAGAACTTCATGTTCAAGGCCCTCGTGCACGCGGGGGCCACCGGGTACGGCTCCCCCGACTTCGGCAAGGCCCTGGGCGCCGAGGGCAACGGCCCCTTCGTCCTCGCCGAGCCCGCCGCCGGCCTGCGCCTCGACGCCTTCCGCCCCGAGGCCCAGAAGCTCGAGCGCGACTTCACCGAGGCGGTGAAGAAGCGGGCCGGCAACGAGCCCTACGCGAGCCACCGCCTCGCGGGAGCGGGCCTCTGGCTGCTCAAGCTCGTGCTCGACCAGGCCAAGACCGACGAGCTCGAGAAGTTCCGCTCCGCGGTCATGTCGATGGACCTGCCGGTGGGCAGCATGCTGAACGGCTGGGGCGTGAAGTTCGCCGAGAACGGGCAGAACGCCAACGAGCGCGTGCAGCACTACATGCTGCAGTGGCAGAACGGCCAGATGGTGACGGTGTGGCCCGAGGAGTTCTCCACCCAGCGGGCCAAGTGGATGCCGCTCGGCCCCTGGGACCAGCGCAAGTAGCGGACCCCGCGCCCGGTGGGCGCCGTCCCGCAGCTCGTCGTCTCGACCGTGCTCCTGGGGGGCGTCTACGCCCTCATCGCGGTCGGCCTCACCCTGATCTTCGGCATCATGCGGGTGATCAACTTCGCCCACGGCGAGTTCCTGATGCTGGGGATGTACCTCGCCTTCTGGTCGTTCACCCTGTGGGGGCTCGACCCCTACGTGATCCTGCTGGGCGCGGTGCCGATCTTCTTCGTCATCGGGCTCCTCACCTACGCCCTCGTCATGCGCGGGGTCATCAAGGCCAGCCACAACGTCCAGATCTTCACCACCGTGGGGCTGTCGACCGCGCTCCAGAACGTGGCCCTGGTGGCCTGGACCGGCGACTTCCGCTTCGTGCGGCCGTGGCACTCCGCGGTGGTGATCCGGATCGGCGAGGCGGCCTTCAACCTCTCCCAGGTGGTGGCGTTCCTGGTGGCGGTGCTCTTCACCGCCGCGCTGGTGGCGTTCATGAAGTGGACGCGGGCCGGGCGCATCATGCGGGCGACCGCCCAGGACGTGGAGGCCGCGACCCTGATGGGCATCGACACCGACCGGGTCTACCGGCTCGCGTGGTCCATCGGCCTGGTGTGCGTCGGCATCGCGGGGGTCCTGATGTCACCGCTCTACTCGGTGTATCCCACCGCCGGGCTCCAGTTCGTGCTGCTCGCCTACGTGGTGGTGGTGCTGGGCGGCCTGGGCGACATGATCGGCGCCCTGCTCGGCAGCCTGATCGTGGCCGGCGTCGAGGTGCTCGGCTCCTACTACCTGGGCAGCGCGTGGAAGGAAGTGATCTACTTCGTGCTCTTCATCGCGGTCCTCGTGTTCCGTCCCGCCGGCCTCTTCGGCCAGCGCGGGGCCGAGAACCTGGGGGCCTGACCCACTTGAAGCGCGACCTCCCCGCCCTCATCCTCTTCGGGGCCGCCGCGCTGGCCCCGGTCGTGACCCGCGACGGCTTCCTGCTCGACAGCCTGATCCTGATCCTCCTCTGGGGCGCGGTCTCGGGCGCCTGGAACGTGGCCGGCGGCTACGCGGGCCAGGTCTCGCTCGGCCACTCCGCGTTCTTCGGGCTCGGCGCTTACTCGGCCGCCCTGCTCGCCACCCGGTGGAACCAGTCGCCCTGGCTCGGCCTGCTGGTGGGCGCGCTGCTCGCGACCGTGGCCGGCCTGGTCATCGGCTACCTCGCGAACCGCCTCAAGGGCCCCTACTTCGGCCTCGCCACCATCGCGTTCTCCCAGGTCCTGCTGATCCTGGCCAGCCGCTGGCGCGCGGTCACCTCGGGCTCGGAGGGCATCCCGGTGCCGTTCCGTCCCGGCTTCGCGACCCTCGGCTTCCAGTCCAAGGTGCCGTGGGTCTACCTGGTGCTGTCCCTCGCGGTGGGCATCTACCTGGTCGCGCGCTACCTCGAGACCTCGCGGCCCGGCTACCAGCTCGCCGGGGTGCGCGAGGACGAGGACGCGGCGGAGGCGCTCGGCATCCCGTGCCGGCGCCTCAAGGTCGCGGCGGTCGCGGCGAGCGCCGCGCTCACCTCGGTGTGCGGCGGCCTCTGGGCCCAGTACGTGGGCTTCGTGGACCCGTTCTACGTCTTCTCGGTCGACCTCTCGATTCGCTTCGCGCTCAACAGCATCATCGGCGGCATCGGCACCGCGATCGGTCCCTTCGTGGGCTCGCTCCTCATCACCTCGCTTGAGACCTACCTGCGCGCGACGTTCAGCGATTTCAAGGCGGGGCTCATCGGCATCTACCTGATCATCTACGGCTGCCTCCTCATCGTGGTCGTGCGCTTCGTTCCCCAGGGCCTGGTGGGCTGGATCGGGGAGCGGCTGCGCGCGATGGGACGCTATGCTCGAGCTTGAGGCGGTCACCAAGCGCTTCGGCGGACTCACCGCGGTCAAGGACGTCAGCCTGCGCGCGGCGCCCGGGGAGATCCTCGGCATCATCGGGCCCAACGGGGCGGGCAAGACCACGCTCTTCAACGTCATCTCCGGCTTCTACGCCCCCAACGCCGGCACCGTCCGCCTCGACGGGCGAGACATCGCCGGCCTGGCTCCCCATCACGTCTGCGCCCTCGGGCTCACCCGCACCTTCCAGCTCGTGAAGCCCTTCGGCAACCTCTCGGTGCTCGACAACGTGATGATCGGGGCGCTGACCCGCGTGCACGCGGTCGGCGCGGCGCGGGAGGCGGCGCGCCGGGTGATCGCGACGTGCCGGCTCGAGGCCTTCGCGGAGAGCCGGGCCCGCTCGCTGCCCATCGGCCTGCGCAAGCGCCTCGAGGTGGCCCGGGCCCTCGCCACCCAGCCCCGTCTCCTGCTGCTGGACGAGGTCATGTCCGGCCTCAACCCCACCGAGCTGGTCGAGATGATCGAGATCCTGCGCCGCCTGCACGCCGACGGCCTCGGCCTCATCGTGATCGAGCACATCATGGCCGCGATGATGCGCCTCGCACAGCGGATCATCGTCCTCCACCACGGCGAGAAGATCGCGGAGGGCCCGCCCCGGGCGATCAGCCGCGACCCCCGCGTGGTCGACGCCTACCTCGGCGAGGAGTTCGTGCTTGCTGACGCTTGAGGGCGTGGACGCCTTCTACGGCGATCTCCAGGCGCTCCACGGCGTCAGCCTGGAGGTGCGCGCGGGCGAGCTGATGGCCCTGGTCGGGGCCAACGCGGCGGGCAAGACCACGACCCTGCGGGTGATCTCGGGCACCCTGCCGGCCCGTGTCGGCCGCGTGCTCTTCGAGGGCCAGGACCTCGCCGCGATGCCCGCCCACCTGCGCGTGGCCCAGGGCATCGTCCAGGTGCCGGAGGGCCGCCGTCTCTTCCCGTTCATGACCGTGCACGAGAACCTGCTGCTGGGGGCGCACGCTCCCCAGGCCCGCGCGCAGCAGGAGGCCTCGCTCGACTACGTGCTGCGCCTCTTCCCGGTGCTGAAGGATCGCGCCACCCAGCTCGCGGGCTCGCTGTCGGGCGGCGAGCAGCAGATGTGCGCGATCGGCCGCGCCCTGATGGCCCGGCCCCGCCTGCTCATGCTGGACGAGCCCACCCTCGGCATCGCCCCGGTGCTCGTGCAGCGGATCTTCGAGACGGTGGCCGCGATCAACCGCGACGGGGTGACCGTCCTGCTCGTGGAGCAGAACGTCCGCCGCGCGCTCGCGCTGGCGCATCGGGCGGTGGCCCTCGAGAACGGGCGCGTCGTCCTGGCCGGGCCGGCGCGCGAGCTCCTGGTCGACGAGCGGCTCAAGAAGGCCTACCTCGGGCTGTGAGGAGGGAGCCGATGCGGATCAATCGCGCCCGCCTGGCGGAGAGCATGGAGGCCCTCGGCAAGATCGGCGAGACCGCGCGCGGCGGTCTCCACCGGGTGGCCCTCACCGACGACGACCGGCGCGGACGCGACCTCCTGGTGCGGTGGATGAAGGAGGCCGGGCTCACGGTCACGGTGGACCAGATGGGCAACCTCTTCGGGATCCGCCCCGGCACCGAGGCGCGGCCGCCGGTGTTCATGGGGTCCCACGCGGACTCGGTGCCGAGCGGCGGCAAGTACGACGGGCAGCTCGGCGTGCTCTGCGCGCTCGAAACCCTCCGCACCCTCAACGACCGCAAGGCGCGCACCCGGCACCCGGTCGGCATGATCGTGTTCACCAACGAGGAGGGCGCGCGCTTTCAGCCCGCGATGATCGCCTCGGGGGTCATGGCCGGGAAGATCCCGCTCGAGGACGCCTACAACGCGCGCGACCGCGACGGGCTGCGCCTGGTCGACGAGCTCCAGCGCATCGGGTACCTGGGCTCCGAGCCGTGCGTGCCCCGGCCGATGCGCGCCTATCTCGAGCTGCACATCGAGCAGGGGCCGCACCTGGAGGAGGAGGGCCTGCCGCTGGGCGTGGTCGAGGGCATCGTGGCCATCGCCTGGTCGCGGATCACGCTGCACGGGGTACAGGATCACGCGGGCCCGACGCCGATGCGCCTGCGCCACGACGCGCTGGTCGCCGCGGCCGAGATCGTGACCGGGGTGCGCGGGATCGCCCGGCACATCGCGGGAGACATGGTGGCCACGGTGGGCCGTCTCGACGTGACGCCCAACATCCCCAACGCGATCCCCGGGCAGGTCGGCCTGTCGGTCGACTTCCGGGATCCGGCCGAGTCGAACCTGGACCGGGCGCTGGTCATGCTGGACCAGGTGGTGCGCGGGGCCGCCCGTCACGAGGGCGTGCGCGCGGAGGTCGACCACTACTGGCGGGTGCCGCGCACCCCGTTCGATCCGGAGGTGGTGAACGTGGTCGACGCCGCCGCGACCGAGCTCGGGTGCCGCCACCGCCGCATCCTCTCGGGGGCCGGCCACGACGCCCAGTACATGGCCGCGATCTGCCCCACCGGGATGATCTTCGTCCCCTCGCGGGGCGGCCGCAGCCACTGCGAGGAGGAGTTCACCGAGCTCGACGACATCGAGCACGGCGCCAACGCGTTACTCCTCGCCTGCGCCCGCCTCGCGGGCGCCGAGTAAGGCTACTCGCGCGCCTTCAGCCGGCGGACGAGCTCCTCGTAGGACGAGGTGCGGATCACCCGGTCGAACTGGGAGCGGTAGCTCGCCACCAGGCTCACGTTCTCGATCAGCACGTCGTACATCCGCCAGCGGTCCTCCCGGCGGAGCACCCGCGCCTCCACCGGCACCTGGGTGCCCTTCTGGGTGACGATGAGGACCCGCACCGTCGCGTACTCGCCCTCGACCCGCTCGCCGACGTACTGCACGCGCTCGCCCCCGTACTCGCCGATGCGGGAGAGGTAGCCGCGCTCGAGGAGGCCCTGGAAGAGACCGATGAACTCCTCGCGCTCGGCCGGGGTGCGCTTCGGCCAGTGCGGGCCGAGAGCCCGGCGGGCCGCCTCCGCGACGTCGAAGGCCTCGAGCGCGATGGCCCGGATCTCGGCGCGGCGCTGGCCCGTGTTGAGCGCGGGATCGTCGAGGACCTTCACCACGCGGTCGGTGAGCGCGCGGAGCTGCTCGGTGGGGGGGCCGGCCCACGCGGAGCCGGCGAGGAGGAGGACCAGCAGGAGCGCCGGCGCGAGCCGGCGCGTCAGGCGATGACCTTGATCAGGGCGTGCCGGAGCGCCCGGCCGGTGAAGGGCTTCTCCAGCACGTGGGCGCGGATCTTCGCCAGGAACCGCCAGGGCTCCGGGTCGTCCATGTTCCCGGTGATGAACAGGAAGCGATTGGCCAGGTCCGGCCGCCGGGTGGTGGCCGCGTAGTAGACGGCCGGCCCACCGCCATCGGGCATGCACACGTCGCAGACCACCAGGTCGTAGGGCACGCCGCGCACGTGCTCCAGCGCCGCGTCCACCGTGTTCGCCACGTCCACCGTCCAGCCCGTCCGGCGCAGCAGCGCGGTCACCACGTCGGCCACGACCATCGAGTCGTCGACCACCAGGGCCCGGGAGGGCAGGCGCGACGGCCCGGCCTCGGCGACCGGCTGCGCCAAGTAGGCCGCTGCCGATGGCTCGACCAGGATGTCCTTCGCCTGCTCCGAGGGCTCGACTTCCATGGTGAAGGAGGAGAGCAAGGCGCTTGCCAGCCCTAAACAGATCACAAGTGATGGAGAACATTGAGCGATCCCCAGACCGTGCAAGATTGGACGGCGCGGTGCGGATACAAAGCGCGGCACCGACCGGCAACAAAGCGTCGGTAGTCATGTGAGCCAGTGCAGTAGCAAGGTGGCCAGCGACAGGAAGATGGTCACGCCGAGGACGTCCTGGAACGCGGTCTCGAACGGACCCGCGGTCAGCGCCGGATCGAAACCCAGGCGCTTCGACAGCATGGGGATCAAGGTGCCGGCCGTGCCCGAGAGGTTCACCGAGATGAACATCGACACCGAGACCACGAGGGCGAACGCGGGCGAGTGCCACAGCCATCCGACCACCCCGACCACCACCGCGCACACCGCCCCCAGGATGCTCGAGGTCTGCGCCTGGCGCCGCAGCGGCTCCCACCAGCGCGAGAGCTGGACCTGCCCGGTGGCGAGCCCGCGCACCACCACGGTCACGGACTGCAGCCCGGTATTGCCCGAGATGGCCTGGATCACCGGCATGAAGGACGCGAGCAGGATGACCTGCCCGAGCGTGCGGTCGAAGAAGTGGATGACCAGGCCGGCCAGGAGCTCGATGAGCAGCGTGCTCAGCACCCACGGCAGGCGCAGCAGCGCCACCTGGTACGGGGTGCGCCGCTCGAGCTCGGCCGCGTCGGAGCCGGCGATGCGGAAGATGTCCTCCGACGCCTCCTCCTGCATGATGTCGATCACGTCGTCGACGCTGATGGTGCCGAGCAGCCGGTTCTGCTCGTCGACCACCGGCAGGCTGACCAGGTCGTACTTGGCCACGAGCCGGGCCACGTCCTCGCGGTCCATCTCCGGCCGCACGCTCACCAGCTCCTCGTCGAGGAGGGCGGAGAGCGGGGTGTGCGGCGACGCGATGAGCAGGCGGCGCAGGGGGACCCGCCCGACCAGGTGCTGGTGGTCGTCCACCACGTAGAGCTCGAAGGGGCGCTCCTGGGTGATCGAGCGGCGGATGTGCTGGATCGCCTCTTCCACCGTGGCCGCCTCGGGCCGCGCCACGAAGTCCGGGGACATGAGGCGCCCGGCCGACTGCTCCGGGAACTCGAGGATGCCCTGGACCTCCTCCGACTTCTGCTCCTCCATGAGGTCGAGGATCTTCTCGGCCTGCTCGGTGGGCAGCTCGTCCACCACGTCGGCGGCGTGCTCGGCCGGCATCTGATCGAGGATGCGGGACAGCTCGACGTCGTCGAGCCCGCGGATGAGCTCGAGCAGGGTGTGGTCGTCCATCTCGGAGAGCACGTCGCCGGCCCGGTCCCGCCCGAGCGAGCGGAAGAGGGCGTGGCGCTCCTCGGGAGCGAGCTGCTGGAGCACGTGGGCCAGGTCGGCGGGATGCGCCTCCCGCACCAGCTCGAGATCCGCCGCGTCGGCCTCGCTGCCGACCAGCCGCTGGGCCGCGTGCAGGAGCCGCTCGGTGTCCGCCACGGGCCGGCCGGGGAGCGCGGCGGATCAGCCGCGCGTGGGCGCCATCCGCAGGCGGGCCACCACCGGGAGGTGGTCCGAGGCCACGCGGGCGAGACGGCTCCGGTGCACATGGAAGCCGTCGGCGGCGAGATCTCGATCCCAGTAGATGCGGTCCAGCGGAAACAGGGGAAGCGGGGCCGGGTGGGTCCGCCGGATGCGCGGACCGTGCAGCTCACGGCGCAGGGTCCGCCCGACCGCGCCCGGGAACCACTCGTTGAGATCGCCCACCACCACCCGCGGCCCGGTCAGCTCGTCGTGGAGGATATGCTCGCGCACCAGCATCCGCACCTGCGCGGCCCGCTCGCGGATCTGCAGCCCGAAGTGGACGTTGAACAGGTGCAGGAGCCCCTCCGGCATGCGCAGATCCAGCCGAATTCCGCCCCGCGGCTCGCGGTCGGGGCGCGAGAGGTCGAAGGTACGGCTGCTGCGGATGGTCAGGCGCGTGAGGACCGCGTTGCCGTAGGGCTGCCCATCGCGCTCCCGGGTCGGGCCCATGGCCACCTGGACGCCCAGGCGCTCGGCCAGGCCCAGGGCCTGGGGCCGGAATACCTCCTGCAGGCCGATCAGATCGGCGTCGATCTCGCGGATCACGTCGGCGATGCGGTCGAGGTTCACGCGACCGTCCAGGCCGGCGCACTTGTGGATGTTGTAGCTGGCGACTGTGAAGTTCATACCTCCAGCATACCGGGCCGGACGACCTGCGTCCAAGAAACGAGCGGCCGAGCCTTGCAATGGGCGCGCGGGCTTTGCTAGTCTCGACGCAGCAGCCGAGCGATCACCGCGAGGTCCGTCCCCGTGAGTCCAGCCCCAGCCCGCGTCCCCGCCATCGTGGAGGCCGTCCGCGAGTTCGTCGACCGGGACGTCCGGCCCGCCTCCTCCGCACTGGAGCACGCCGACCGGTACCCGCGGGAGATGGTCGAGCGCATGAAGCGGATGGGGCTCTTCGGGGCCCTGGTCCCCGCCGAGTACGGCGGCCTCGGCCTCGACGTCAGCACCTACGCCCGGATCATCGAGGAGCTGTGCCGCGGCTTCATGTCGCTGGCCGGGGTCATCAACAGCCACACGATGGCCGCGCTCATCGTCCACCAGCACGGCACCGAGGAGCAGCGCCTGCGCCTGCTGCCCCGCTTCGCCAGCGGCCAGGCCCGCGGCGGGCTCTGCCTCACCGAGCCCCACGCCGGCTCGGACGTGCAGGCCATCCGGACGGTGGCCCGCCGGGACGGCGACCGGTACCTCATCACCGGCTCCAAGATGTTCGTGACCAACGGCCGCGAGGGCAACACCTTCGCCCTGCTTGCGCTGACCGAGCCGGACGCCCGGCCGCGCCACCGGGGCATGTCCTGCTTCATCGTGGAGAAGGGCGCCCCCGGGCTCGAGGTCGTCAAATCCATCGCCAAGCTGGGCTACAAGGGCGTGGACACCGCGGAGCTGGTCTTCGACGGCTTCCCCTGCCCGGCTGCCAACCTGGTGGGCGGAGTGGAGGGGCGCGGCTTCAAGCACGTGATGTCGGGGCTCGAGACCGGCCGGATCAACATCGCGGCGCGCGCGGTCGGGGTGGCCCAGGCGGGCCTGGACGAGGCGGTCCGGGTGGCGCGGGCGCTGCCCGAGCCGCCCGCGGCCCTGGCCGACATCGCCACCCGGGTGGAGTCGGCGCGCCTGGTCACCTACTGGGCCGCCGCCATGAAGGATCGGGGCGACCGCTGCGACCTGGAGGCCGGCATGGCCAAGCTCCACGCCTCCGAGGCCGCCCAGGAGGTGGCCGTCGAGGCCATGCGGATCGAGGGGGCCCGCGGCCAGCTCGCCTCCGGCCTCTCCGAGCGGCTCTACCGCGACGCCCCCCTTATGATCATCGGCGAGGGCACGAACGAGATCCAGCGGCTGATCATCTGCCGCAACCTGCTCGAGCGCTACGGCGAGCGGCCAGGGGCGCTGACCAGCCGGGACGATCTCCCCGAGGAGCAGCGCCTGCTGGTGCTGGCGGTGCGGCAGGCGGTGGAGAAGGACGTCGCGCCGGTGATCCACGACTACGACACGGGCCGCCGGGACCTGGAGCCGCTGGTCGGCCACCTCGGCGAGCTCGGCATCTTCGGCGCGCTCGCCGAGCCCGAGCACGGCGGTCTCGGCCTCTCGCTCGCCACCACCGCGATGATCGTGGAGGAGGTGGCCCGCGGCTCGGCCACGCTGGCCACCTGGCTCGCCGCCCAGCTCGCGGCCACTCTCGCCATCGCGCGCCACGCGCCTCGCGATGTGCGCGAGCGGCTGATTCCTCCGATGACCCGCGGCGAGCGCTGGACCGCCCCGGTCGTCGGCCCATCCATCGGGGCGCGGCGCGCCGGCCCGGACTGGGTCCTGACCGGCCCCGCGCCGGTGGTGGCCAACGCGGCCCGGGCCAAGCTCTTCCTCGTCAACGCCGCCCTCGAGGACGGCCGCAGCCGCTGCTTCGTGGTGGAGGCGGGCCGCGCCGGCCTCACGGTGGGCCTGGCCTCCGACACGGTCGGCCTGCGGGGCCTGGGCGCGGCGGACGTCGTCCTGGTCGGCGCGCGCCTGAACGCGGCGGCCGCCCTCCGCGAGGGCGCCGAGACCCTGCTCGAGGCGGTGAGCAGCGTGGGCGCCGCCGCCACCGCGGTCGGGCTGGCCCAGGCCGCCTTCGAGGCCGCGCTCCGCTACTCGCAGCAGCGCTCCACCTTCGGGCAGCCCATCTGCCAGCACCAGGCCATCCAGCTCAAGCTGGCCGACATGGCGACCCGCATCACCGTCGCGCGCCTGCTCACCGGCCGCGCGGCCGAGCGGCTCGACGTGGACTCGCGCGACGACGCGGGCGCCACCATGGCCCGGCTCGCGGCCGGGGAGACCGCCTACGCGGTGAGCCTCGAGGCCATGCGCATCCACGGCGGCTACGGCTACACCACCGAGTTCCCGGTGGAGCGCTACTATCGCGACGCGGCCGCGCTCCTGCTGGGCCCGCGCGACCCGGCCGCCGAGCGGCGCCGGCTCGCGGCGCGCTGGCTCGCGGCCCAGGCCCCATGAGTTACGGGCGCTACTACGAGGAGTTCACCCACTGGCCGGGGCGCACCATCACCGAGGCGGACTGCACCTGGTTCGCG